>JAITVG010000093.1 GCA_031285925.1 Tannerellaceae bacterium | reverse complement strand
CAGCGATTTAAAGACGATTATTACGGAAAAAAAGTAGTAAGCTTTCTTCAAAAGGAAGATTATCCTTTGTATGAAATAATAATGATGCCTTACTTTTTTATCCTTGATGAAGATTTATGTGTCAAATTCTTATTTATTACTGATAAGACAAGTCCGGAATTGACAAAAGAATATCTGAAAATGACCAAACATCGCTATGTGCAAAGTTGGAGTTGATAACCGGATAAATGTATAAATCGCGGATAAGGTAATGTGTTGGCGATTTAAGCGGGGGTTGTCATCAGTTTGTCCAGTTCCTTGCGAGGCAGGTACTTTTGTTTCAGGCCAGGACGCACCCGTTCATACCCAGCGAACGGGTCGGCGGTAATAATTCCGTCGACGATGGCGTGCCAAACAAACCCAATTTTCCATCTACTGCGTTAAGGCCGGGGCAGACATACAGGCAACTAACCATATATAAGGCAGGAATAAAATGAAATCTTTCCCTACCTTTGTGCCCGTTTAAACAGTATGTAAAAAACTTTTATGATATCAATTGACGGACTTACGGTTGAATTTGGCGGAAGCGCTTTGTTTTCGGATATTTCTTTTGTGATTAATGAAAAAGACCGGATCGCCCTTATGGGAAAAAACGGCGCCGGTAAATCAACGTTGCTAAAAATACTTGCCGGTGTGAGGGAGGCTACACGAGGAAAAGTGTCGGCTCCCAAAGATACGGTGATTGCCTATCTGCCTCAGCATCTGATGACGGAAGACGGGCGTTCCGTATTTGAGGAAACAGCTCAGGCGTTTGCCCATCTCCATGCAATGGAAGAAGAAATAAATGCGATCAACAAGGAGCTGGAAACGCGTACCGACTACGATTCGGAAAGTTATTATGCACTTATCGAGCGGGTTTCAACATTGAGTGAGAAGTTTTATTCGATAGAAGAAATCAATTATGATGCCGATATAGAAAAAACATTGCTCGGACTTGGATTTAAACGAAGTGACTTTACGCGCCAGACGAGTGAGTTCAGCGGAGGATGGCGCATGAGGATAGAACTGGCCAAGCTGTTGCTGAAGAAACCGGATGTGCTGCTTCTGGACGAACCGACGAATCATCTGGATATCGAATCGATCCAATGGCTGGAGGATTTCCTTATCGACAACGGACAGGCGGTGGTTGTGATCAGTCACGACCGGGCTTTTGTGGACAGGATTACTACCCGCACGATTGAAGTGACCATGGGGCGGATTTATGATTACAAGGTAAATTACAGTGCCTACCTGCAACTCCGCAGGGAACGTCGCGAACAGCAGCAAAAGGCTTACGACGAACAGCAGAAAATGATTGCCGAAACAAAAGAATTTATCGAACGTTTCAAGGGTACCTATTCCAAAACCCTGCAAGTTCAAAGCCGCGTGAAGATGCTGGAGAAATTGCAGATACTGGAAGTAGACGAGGAAGATACCTCCGCTTTGCGGTTAAAGTTTCCGCCTTCACCCCGTTCGGGTTCCTATCCGGTAATGATTGAAAACATGTCCAAATGTTATGATGAACATGTTGTTTTCCGAAATGCAAACCTAACGATCGAGAGGGGCGACCGGATCGCTTTCGTTGGTAAAAACGGAGAAGGGAAGTCTACGCTGGTTAAATGTATAATGAAGGAAATAGGACATGATGGCGTGCTGACTATCGGACATAACGTAATGATCGGCTATTTTGCCCAGAATCAGGCTTCGCTGCTGGATGAGAACCTAACCGTGTTCCAGACGATCGACGACGTAGCCAAAGGCGACATACGGAACAGGATAAAAGACCTGCTGGGCGCATTTATGTTTGGCGGAGAAAATTCGGCGAAGAAAGTCAAAGTGCTTTCCGGAGGAGAACGTACACGGCTGGCAATGATCAAACTGTTGCTCGAACCGGTTAATCTGCTTATCCTCGACGAGCCGACCAATCATTTGGACATGAAAACGAAAGACATACTGAAGCAGGCTTTGAAAGACTTCGACGGCACGCTGATCGTCGTGTCGCACGACCGCGACTTCCTCGACGGACTGATCACCAAAGTGTACGAATTCGGCAACGGGAAAGTAACCGAACACCTTGAAGGTATCTATGAATTTATGCAGCGGAAGAAAATGGAAAGCCTGCGCGAAATAGAACTTAGGAATGGCATTATCCCAAAGTGATTACGTACTTTTGCACGAAAAAACATGATAGACTTTATCACTTTCTGCAACTATGCCGGAACCTTCGCCTTCGCCATAAGCGGCATCCGGCTGGCTTCCGCCAAGCAGTTCGACTGGTTCGGGGCGTATGTGGTGGGGGTAGTAACGGCCGTTGGAGGAGGAACCGTCCGCGATATTTTGCTGAACGCAACGCCTTTCTGGATGGAAGAACCGGCCTATCTGATTGTTTCCGCCCTGGCGCTTTTGTTTGTCATCGTGTTTCGCAAGTATGTCATCCACCTGAATAACACCTTCTTTATCTTCGACGCTATCGGGCTGGGACTGTTTGTCGTTTCCGGAATACACAAGACTTTGGACTTTGGCCTTCCCATGTGGACTGCAATCGTTATGGGCACGATTACCGGTTCTTTCGGCGGAATGATGCGCGACACTCTGATAAATGAAGTGCCGCTGATATTCCGCAAAGACATCTATGCGCTGACCTGCGTGCTGGGAGGATTCATCTACTATATCTGCATGAAACTTTCGGTGTCGATACTTGTCACCCAACTGGTTACTGCCTCCACCGTGCTTACCGCCCGGCTTCTTGCCGTGAAATATCACATCAGCGTACCGGTTTTGAAAGGAGAAGAATAGAATTACTTATAAACATGTATACGGATGACTGCACACGAAAATACCCGACATGACAATGCTTCCATACTGTTAATATATACAGGGGGAACGATCGGCATGATGGAAAACCCCGAAACCGGAGTTTTGTCGCCTCTCGACTTTCAACACCTCAAGGATAATGTGCCGGAACTGAAGAAGATGGGATACGCCGTCGATGCCATTCAATTCGATCCGCCGATCGATTCTTCTGAGATGGGGCCGGAGAACTGGCAGAAGCTGGTAAGGATCATCGCAGATAATTATCGGAAATACGACGGATTCGTGATACTCCACGGCACCGACACCATGTCGTTCACTGCCTCGGCATTAAGTTTCATGCTGGAAAACCTCGGCAAGCCGGTTATACTTACAGGCTCTCAGTTGCCGATCGGAATACTGCGGACAGACGGGAAGGAGAATCTCATCACGGCAATCGAGATCGCGGCGGCAAGAGAAAACGGACGGCCTCTTGTGCAGGAGGTATGTATCTTCTTTGAAAACAATCTGCTCAGAGGAAACAGAACAAGCAAGATGAGCGCCGACCACTTCAATGCGTTTCGCTCCTGCAATTACCCGCCGTTGGCATGTGCCGGTATTCACATTAAATACGACCCGCCCCGCATATTCCGTCCCGCTCTGCAAAAGCCGCTGATACCTCATTGTCGGTTAGACAGGAATATCGCCATCCTCAAACTCTTCCCCGGCATATCTCCGCAAGTAATCGAAAGTATCCTCAACATACCCGGTCTTAAGGCTGTGGTGATGGAAACCTACGGCAGCGGAAACGCACCGAGTGAAGAATGGTTTCTGAATATGCTGAGCGAGGCAGTGAAGAAAGGTATAGTTGTTGTTAATGTAACCCGGTGCATAGCCGGAACAGTGGAAATGCAACGCTACGAAACCGGACAGAGGCTACTGGAAGCAGGCATCATCAGCGGCTACGACAGCACGATGGAAAGTGCCGTAACGAAACTTATGTTCCTCTTCGGCCGTGGAATGTGTGCCGATGAAGTGAAAGATTGGATGAAATGCTCGCTTGTAGGTGAAATCACCCTGCCTGAAACATCCCGTCCGTAAAAAGAAAAGATAAAAAAGATGAAGTTGAGATTTATTAGTTTGGCAAGCGGAAGCAGCGGAAACTGCTATTATTTGGGGACAGACACATACGGCATCCTGATTGATGCCGGGATCGGTATACGCACAATCCGGAAGGTGTTGAAGGATAACAATATCGATCTTGCGCAGATTGCCGCCGTGCTGGTCACTCACGACCATGCCGACCACATAAAAACCGTGGGGTGTCTGGGGGAGAAATACAACCTCCCGGTGTACGCTACCGAAAGCGTTCACAACGGAATAGACAAGAGCCGTTATGTGGAAGAAACGCTGCATGGCTCCCGAAGGATCATTCAAAAGGAAGTCCCTTTCCGCATCAACGACTTCAACATCACGGCCTTTGAGGTGCCCCACGACAGCACGGATAATGTAGGCTATCATATCGAATACGAAAACCACCGCTTCACGTTTGCCACCGACGTAGGCCATATCACGGAAACCGTCGGCAAGTATATCTGCCTGGCCAATCACCTTATTATCGAAGCGAACTATGACGAAGAGATGTTGCGCTCCGGCTCCTATCCCTTCTTCCTGAAGGAACGCGTGGCAAGCCCTACCGGACATCTCAGCAACAAGGGCGCCGCCGAGTTTCTGGCAACTCACTATCATTTCGAACTGAAGGACATCTGGCTCTGCCACCTCAGCAAGGACAATAACCATCCCGAGCTGGCTTACAAGACAGTGAACGAGCGCCTTTATCAGGAAGGGATAAGGGTAGGCAAGGACGTTAATCTGTTCGTCCTGAAGCGCACGACTCCTTCCGACGTTTTTGAGTTTTGACACTTTGTCCGAAAAGCTATAACCACGTAAAGTAATCGTTGAATTTAATTCATAAGGTCATGAAACTCTTTCTTTTAAGGACACCATACGGAATATTTTCAGACAGGTAATGGCGTGTTCAACAGCGGTTGGATTATGGATCCGAAAATCCTTCTCACGTGCATGAATGACGAGGATTTTTCGCACGATGTGCTACATCTTTACGCATCGCAAATTCGCGAAAGAAAAGATCGGAACGCAAACGGTGAATGCGGACTGGCCTACTATTGGGGAAACGCTTATCATTCGGGAGCTACCGGAAAGGTTGTATCAAACCGGTGAAAATCTAAGAAACAGTTTCTTAGTCAGCTCCCAGAATGATTTTGTGGCGGAAATTGTAGTTTTCCGTATCTACGCGGAGGATATAATTACCGGGAGGCAGTATGGACGGGAGATGGATGACGGATGAACCGGCATTTACCTTTTCTTTCCGGTGTAGTCTGCCTGCCGTGTCCCAAGCGTACACAATGCCCGGCGTGGACAAGCCGTTTAAAAAGAGTGTGTTTCTGTTAATGTAGCTGTTTGGGCGGTTCGTTTCGGGAGATGGCATGGTGGAAACGGCGGAACCCGGGCTTCGGGGTTCGGCTTTTGTTTCGGGTAAAGGCTGCGACATGGGTATCGGCGAAGTACTTTTTGTATCCGGCGTTGGATTGACCTGTATTTCCGTTGTTTGGTTCGCCTTCACGAAAAAGGCGGAAAAAGGCGGGATGGCGTAATCTTCATCCAAAGCATAAGCGTCGTAGCCGTTGCCGTTGCACACATAAATATACCCATCCAGGTCTTTTGATGCGATAGACTTTACCGGGAGATAGCCGGGAAGCGGATTCCCGCACAGATACCATCCCCGGTTCTCCCTGTCTGCCGAAGTTGTGCCGTCGGACAGGGGAATGGACAGCTTCCCGGTTTTTCCGAAATCGACGGATAGTCTTTCCGTTGCGGAAGAAAAGGATAGGGTTTGCGTAGTAGCCTTTTCGTCCAGTGCAAGAAGATAACCTTTCCCTTTTTCAAAGACAGGACGGCCTTTCGGTATGGCGGACGAAACAACTTCCCAGTTGCCTTCGGCGGAGTTGTTTAGGCCTCGTTTATCACCGTTGTATGTATACAGGTAGAAATAATCCCCGCCGTCGTTGGACGTATTATCCATAAGTTTGAAGGCCGGGGCTATGCCTTCCGTGTAAACGTCGAAAGGGAATGAGATAAAATACCATCGTCCCTTTAAGGGAAACGTGCGGTAAACGGTAACACCTTCGCCGACGGTAACTTCTCCGGATGAAGAGAAAGAGGCGTCATCCCCGCAGAATATAAACCGGCCGACGTTGAGCCGCTGCTTCGGCGATAGATTTAAAGAGCCGTTGCCGAGGTAAATACTGTTGCATGCAACCGGGCTGTCGATGGTGGAATGTCCGTTTATCAAAGCTTTGCGATGGCGGAAAACCGGCAGGTGGCTCCATCGTGAAGGTTCATCCCACGAACCGGTTCCCGTAAAAAGGGAGAATGTCGGTATATTGCCGTAGGCAGCTACACTGTCCAAAGCGTAGAAACCGCCATTGCTATTGGTCGCATTATTTACCACGTCGAGTTGCACACGGGTAGGAGAATTGGCGACAATAAGCGACACGCCTTTAGTCGCGCTCTCCTCTTTTTTCTGAGTAAATGATCGGGAATAATCCTTCTTCGTCGGAGATATTATATTTACATTTGAGAGTGGTTTACTCTCCCTGTCTGCCGTGAGCCGCAGATCTTCTCCCGGCATTAGCTTCCATGCGGCATAAATCATCTGAATCTTGACGTCCGTGTACGCTTTTGGGGAAGCGAGATTGATTATAAACCGGCTGCCGGGCTTCAGTTTTAACGCCCAACCATCCGGCGCATCGGTAATTCCTTCATCCGAGGGATTGAACAGTTCCGTTTTGCCAAACACCTCATACGGCCATTCATCGGCTGAAGCCGGAATAAAGCTTTGCACCTTGAAAGTGTCGCAGAGCACACTGTTTTCACTTCCCGCGACGAAAGAATCCCATGTCGATGGATTAATCACTTTTTGCGCCGGCGAGGGGGC
>JAITVG010000033.1 GCA_031285925.1 Tannerellaceae bacterium | reverse complement strand
TTTTTCATCTTATTTATTTTTTAGATGATTAATAATTGTTCTAACAAAATTTATTACTCTCTTTCTGTCGAGAGTCTAAGCATTCGCTCATTTTAGACTTCTTCAATGCGCTACGCAATGATGGAGTGGGATCGTTTTCACTTTTGGCAAAAGCCCAAGCATTTGCCTGTTTTGTTGTTTTTTACTTTTCGTTTTTTTTCTTTACTTTTGTCCGTCACCTCCTTACTTTTTTAGGAAGACAGGCCGGGGGAGATTGCTTTTCTGTTTTTGCTGACGTGGAGCAACTCTCCCTTTTTCCTCTTTTCAGAGCGCCTGTCCTTTGATTATCAACTTAATCCACGTATCCGTATTCGATTTTACCGTGATCGTTTCACTGAAAAAGCCGCTATCCTTGGCTTGATAGTCTACTTTCACCTGCAAAATCTCACCGGATTTAGCCGGATGCTTGTCAAATGTTGGTATAGCACAACCGCAGGTAGTTGCTGCATCCACCAGGACAAGCGGATTGTTTCCCGTATTTTTAATGGTAAATATTGCCGTTTTCTTTTCCGAGCGTTCAAAACTGCCGAGATCAATTTCCGTTTGTTCGGCTTCGGCTGTTGTTTGGATAGGTTGGCCGCTCGCTGAAAGTTTGCCCGTAGCGATTTGTTTCAGGTAAAGATCCTTTACCGCCAGGCTACGCACCGGATTGCCGATCACTGTTACCTTGTTATCCTTATCCAGCAGGAAAGTCTGGAAAGTCATATCCGAAGGGAACAGATTCAGTTGATTCAATTCGTCTTTGGTATCAATACAAACCGGAAGATCAAATCGTTCCTGCTTAAAAATATGCTGAATTTCTTTACTGCCCTTCGGATGGAAAAAGAAAAGAAACGGAACGGTTTCACCGGAAATAGAGTCTACCGTCGCGATCAGTTTCTTCCATAATCCGAGTTGCAGTTTACAACTTGTGCAACCGAGGGAATCGATATAAACGAGTACTTTGTAATCAGATTTCGGAATCTGCCAATCTGTCGTATCGGTTAGGTATCGGGTAAACACCGGATTGGCGGGAAACAGAATCTCTTTTCCCTGCCATTCGGTGACCAAACGGGTAATCCTTTCCTTTTCCGTTTCCTTACAGGAAAGCAAGAGAAAGGAGAATAAAACAATCTTTGTCAGTAAAGAAGTTATATGTGCACACTCGATTTTCATCGCAGTAAAAATATAAGCACTTCCTAAGATATTAGGCAGGTATTCCTCTCTATATTCATGAGTAAAAGTATCTATTTTGTGAGATTGAAGCGTAGATTTCTAAAATTAGCTGTTTAGGAGAATCTGATCAAATTTCCAATTTCACAATAACAAAATCAGGAGACAGGCCGATCGCATAAACAGTGTTATCCGCCGGATCACCGGTTAGTCTTAATACAGGCATACCCAAATGTACGATTCTTTTCAATTCAAGATCATAGTCATATAAAAAGATTGTTTGCGGAAGTTTATCAAAATTGCGGCCAACAGTCTGTTCATCTGTATTATCCGTAGAATAATCCCGTTGCAAAGTGACGATATAATCCCGTGTAAATGCAATCTCGCTTATATTCTTTTTTGATGTGTTTCCTTTCAGGCTTCCATCAATAATCTGGAAATCCGTCGAGAACAATACTTCCTTTTCCATTTCAAACTTTCCGTTTTTCCGCTTGTACAAAGAAATGTAAGGGAACGAAAAAGTTGCATACACCAATACTTCTTTCGCCGGGTTATATTTAACTGTTCCCTGAAAAACATCATACCGGTTAGTTATATCACTTTCGTGCGGCAATTTTCCAAATGAATATGAATCATTATCCCCCAAAACAGTAAAAGGATTGCTTTTCTCCGGATTAAAAGTTAGATACCGGCCACCATTCAGTGGAAGCATCCGGGTGATAGTCGCCCCTTCTCCATAGTCCAGGAGCACTTTTTCCTGCGATAAACCATTTTCCGTGATTTCAACTTTAAATTGTTTTTTTGAATTGGCATTATATACAAAAAAAGAATTGTCTCGATCCCGATAAACAGAAAGGCTTGGCTGAACCAACTCTTCCGGGCCTTGGCCGACGGATACGGCTTGAGCCGTCTCCAATCCTGTTTTTCTATCTACTATATGAACATAGTTCTCTATTGTAAACGGATCTGTCCATAACAGATAATCCCTCGTCAATTCCAACCCTCCGGGCATCATTGTTTCCAGGTCATTTAAAATAATTTCGGGATTTACATTGACTCTTTCCACCTCGCTGTTTTGTGAATTACATGAGGCGAGCATAATAAAAAATAAATAAAATAACCGCTCTTTCATAAATATTTTTTTGAAGGGATATTCCGAATAATCACAAAGCTGTGATATCCAAGAATATCCTTGATTAAACAATAGTATCTATTAATCCAAATGATTAATATCTTGTTGCATAACTGTGAATGTTCCCATCTTTTCCTGTGCATGTAAGATCTTCCCAAACAGCTACGCATCCTGTACTTTGAGTAAATTCTTCGTCAGTCTCAGATAAAGCTAATGCATCCACATTTTCCAATGTAAGACCTGAAAGTTCCACATCACTTCTATTTTGGCTAATATTCCAACCGGCAGCTATAACAATAACTGTCAATCCCACATATTTCAATAATCGTTTCATCTTTTTTATTTTTTAGATGATTAGTAAATAATTTAATTTTTGGCAAAAGCCTAAACATTTCTCTGTTTTTGTTTTTTGTTTTTCTTTTACTTTTGTCCAATCACCTCCTTACTTTTTTTAGGAAGACAGGCCGAGGGAGGTTGCTTTTCTGTTTTTGTGGACGTAGAGCAACTCTCACTTTTTCCTCTTTTCAGAGCACCTGTCCTTTGATTATCAACTTAATCCACGTATCCGTATTCGATTTTACCGTGATCGTTTCACTGAATTTACCTTTTGCATATCAATTCAGGCATTAACTTATCCTTTATCTAAAGCCGGATATCACAAGTTTCACCTTACGGCCCTGGCAGTCAATCGATCCTTCACCAATGCAAAGTATACCTAAAGTGCCTTCATTTTGTGTCAGGCTTTCGATATTGGCGAGAGTCAAATCGCTAACTTCATGCTGCTCTTTAGCACTGGACTTCTTAAAACACAGGCAGCAAAGAACTGCAATGCAAAATGCAAATAAAATCTTCTTCATATACTTATTTTGTTTGGCACAAAAATAAAGTAGCTTAGGCAAGCGCCAAAAAAAAATCGATGAAATAAGAATGAAATTCCGGTATTTCATCCAATTTTCATCAAAATTTCACTGATTTTCTTATTTTTGCCCCAAAAATTAGCGGCATAATTATGAAAAAGAAAATGATTGCTCTGTTCTTATTGTTCGCCATAACCTTATTTTTTGGCTTCGGATGTTATCTGATTTATCTGAAAGCTATGGAAAAAAACATTCTGCCCATACAAGATTCCTTATCCAGTGTCCTTCATTACGAGGAGGGAATGCGACTGAAAGATTCCGGCCTGCCTTTTTTGTTTTCAAATGTACGGCCAAATGAAACCATGAATCCGGGAATTATCAGCCTTCAAACAGAAGATTCTGTTTCATATCTTTTGGCCGGTATCGAATGATAATAATAGCTCTTGTACGCAATTAATCAGACGAACCCGAAAAACCATCAAGCCTGTTCACGAACTAAAAATCGAAAATGTAAACAGGAAAGGCTACCGGCTAAAAATCACAGAAGAATAAGTGAATCACAATGTGCCCCGTGCGTTTGAACTGATAACTAACAACTTTTTCGTACGTTTGCACATATAAATATATACCTGTTTTAATTTTAACTTCCATGATAAAAATATTCACCACCCGTCGGCAAAAAGAACTGGACAAGTTCACGATCGAAAACGAGCCTGTCACCTCCACCGACCTTGTAGAACGCGCCTCCGTGGCTTTCGTACAGGAGTTCAGTCGCCGTTATTCGCGACAAACCCGCACGATCGTATTCGCAGGACAGGGAAACAACGGGGCAGATGCGCTGGCCATCGCCCGTCTGCTTTCGGAAGAATCTTTCACGGTGGAGGCTTACCTTCTCAATCCCACGCGGCAACTGTCGCACGAATGTGAACACAACAAGCGCAGAATTATCAATGAATGCAAGATGGATTTCACGGAAGTGTCCGGCGAATTTATCCCTCCCACGCTTGGGAAATGGGATGTGGTGATAGACGGTTTGTTCGGTTCCGGGCTGAACCGTCCGCTGGAAGGCGGATATGCCGCGGTGGTTCAATACATCAACCAATCGGAAGCTACCGTTATCTCCATCGACATCCCTTCCGGATTGTTCGGAGAGGATAACCGCAGTAATAATCCGGATGCTATTATCCGGGCGGATTTTACCTTTACTTTCGGGGCGCCCAAGTTATCCTTTCTGTTACCTGAAAACGCGGCTTATCCCGGGCAGTGGAAAACGCTTGATATCGGATTGCATCCCGTGGCGGTTGAAAAAACACACACTCCTTACCGGATGGTGGAGGAAAGCGACATCGTTGCCCTGATCCATCCCAGAGATCGCTTCGCACACAAGGGCTATTTCGGTCACGCACTGTTGATTGCCGGCAGCAAGGGTAAAATGGGCGCTTCGCTGTTGGCTGCCAAAGCTTGCCTGAGAAGCGGCGCCGGTTTGCTGACCGTCCATATTCCGCAACGTGGAGAACAAATATTCCAGACTGCACTTCCCGAATCCATGTTGAGCATCGATCCGCACACGGAACGGTTCACCAACGCTCCCGAACTTGCGCCCTATACCGCCGTTGCCATCGGTCCCGGGCTGGGTTGCAGTTTGGAAACGGCCGGCGCCTTTGAAAGAGTACTGGAACGTGCAGGGAAAGCAATAGTCATCGACGCGGACGGGATCAACCTCCTGGCTTCGAATCATGATCTATTCGCCAAAATACCGCCGAAAAGCATACTTACTCCGCACCCAAAGGAGTTCGACCGCATGGCCGGAGAAAGCGCAAGCGGCTACGACCGTCTGTTGAAAGCGCAGGCTTTCGCCGCCGAAAGGGATGTGTATGTTGTACTGAAAGGGGCTTATACCGCCCTGTGTACTCCCGAAGAGAATGTGTACTTTAACAGCAGCGGCAATCCGGGAATGGCCACGGCAGGCAGTGGGGATGTACTCACCGGCGTATTGCTCGGGCTTCTCGCGCATGGTTATTCTCCCGAACATGCGGCGCTGCTTGGCGTATATCTGCACGGAGTGGCCGGCGACCTAGCTGCCGCTTTTTATTCCGAAGAAAGCATGATTGCCGGAGATATTACCGAAATGCTTGGCAAGGCGTTCAAGCAGATTAAATAGGATAAGTGAAAGCGATTGGAAATGCTTTCAATCAATCAGGCCGTCGAGGTTCAGGTAGCCAAACTGGATTTCATCGTCAAAGCTTAGAATAAGGCGGTTGTTTAAGGCCTACGTGTTAAACACGAAACACGGTTGAAAAGTTGTTAAACATGGCTACGCCCCGTGTGCACTCCGATACCCTTTGCTGTTTAACAGCAGAGGGCTATGCGTTAAACAACGGATTTACGCTGTTTAACAGAATTTCAGCAACCTCGCCTCCTCTTATAACACGCTATTAATCAATTGATTAAAGGAATATGGAATTGCTATGCAGGGCGACCGTGAGGGTCGCCCCTACCGTGTGTTCGCCCGAAAATAGTATACATACTACACGCTCGTACTACCTATACTACGGCGCCGTTAAATAGGTAGTACGAGCGCGTACTATATATAGAAACACTTTTTAACAAGTTGTAATGTCTTGTGTGTATGCGTATTAAAACTGATACACCTTTTATTACTGCGTCAGGGAGAAGCGGATGCTCAATCCGAAGTTTGAATTGGATGTCGGGAAGGAACTGCTCGATATGAGCGGTTCGTTGATCTGCAAATCGTAGAAGCCGCGCAGGGTGAGCGCACGGCTGACACCGTAATCGACGGAGAACATGAGCGTTTTGGCGATGTTTCCGCCGGTAGCCTGCGTGAGCCGCTCTTCGATTTTGCGGATTAGCGACTGCTGTCTGCGATAGGAGTAGTCCATACGTATGTTCAGGTCGTTGCTGAAGTTTTGGGTAGGCTTTCTTTTCAATATTTTGTTGAATTCGGTGATGCGGTAACCCAGTCCGACGACGATTTCGTTGTTGAGTGCTTCAACGATCTGGTAAGACGAGATGTTGAGACTGAGGTTGCGGCTTCTGTTGAGCATTGCCGTGACGGTCATGTTGTTCAACAGGGTTGCGTCGGCGCCAAACAGGGGGGTAAACCTTTCGGAGATGGCTACGGAAGAGATTTCGTAGGGTGAAGAGGGCAACGGATTCCCGCTTTGAACGCTGCGGATAAATCCCAAGCCGTCCAGTCCGGCATCCACCCAGTTTTGATAGGTGGTGAATGTTCCCACGGAATAGTTTGCCTGATATTGGTGATTGAGCGTGAAGCTCTTGAAGCGTTTGCGGAAGAAAGGAAGCTGTATCAGGCCATCGTAAGTGATACGCCAGTTCGGAAGCAGGGCGGTTAGGGCGGGGAAAGCGCTAAGGGAAATACGGTTCACATTCCTGCCGGTGTAGGCTGCGATAAATGCCGGGATCAGAGCGTCGGCGGAATTGCGCTCGACAGCTCCGTTGTCGGGATTATAAGCTTCGCCGGCCAAGGTTGTTTGTCCGATGAAACCTTTATCCGGATATACCGTGCCTTCGTATGTGCGTTGCAACCTGTCGCGAATAACATCCCGGTTGGCAAGGAATTGTTCAAACGGGGCGGATCTGTAATTATTTTCCACATCTCCCGTACCGGAAAAGGCTGTCGAGAGCGCGATTGTCGTCATGTTGAAAGTCCCTCCTTCGATCTGCGGCATACCGTCGTACATGAACTGCACTTCCAGGCTGTTGGTTGTTGTCCGTGTAGCGTTCAGGTCTATCTTCAAACCGCTGATCGGTTCGAGGTTAGCCCGCAGGATCAGATTTTTGGAACGGCTGATCATTGCCGAGTTGATGTTGTTGGTGTCCGCAACCAGCCATCCGCGGTCGAAAGCCTCATCTATGTAGCTCCGACGCACTTCGCCGAAAGCAAAACCCAGTCCCGGAGCCATCGTGCTTCCCGTGCGCTGGCCGAGCATGCCACCCGGTTCGGGGCGGAAGCCGGGCAGATACATCCCGTCGTTGATTGTATACTGCACGTTGAGTCGGCGAAGCATCATCAGGAAGCGCGAGGAATATTCCGCAACGCTCAGCGCAATGCCGTTCAGGGACGGTTTTTCTCCCGGGCGAACGGTTATTTTAAGGGTGACGGTGTCCAACGTCAATATGCTTGCCTGGGCGAAGTTGATTGCTTTGTATTTAATCGGATACCTCTTCCCGTCGAGCGTCCGGGCGGTGATGATTACTTTATCATTCAGCAGCCTGTGCTCGATAATGGTTGCGCTGTCGAGATTCAGTTTAACTTCCTGCTCAACCTTGAGTGCCCTTCTCGCTTCCACCTGCTGTTGCCGGCGGTTGGCTGTCGTTGCCGTTTTCGGCGCAAACTTCTGGTTCACCTTCTTCAGGAAAGCGCTTTTGTTGTAAAGGTTCTGGAAATTAAAACCACCCTGTATGTCTATCTGATTCTGATTGCGGATCGTGTTGCCGATCTCAATATCTTCGCCTTCGATCGTCGCGCCGCGTTCCCAGCGGTAAGTTGCCATGTAATTTACGTTGGCGTTCACCCAGTCCAACACCGGACTGTACTGGAACGGGAGGGTAAGAGTGGCCTGAAAGCTTTGATCGTATTCCAGCGGAGTGCCGAAGCTCGCAATGCTTTTCATCACGGAGTCTTTCCATATTCCGTAATCATCCGGATTGAGTTGTTTATTTATCTGCACATAAGGTTCATCAATGCGGGCATTTGTTCCCGATGTAAAGTTGAAGTTGAAATTATTCGTCAGATTCCAGCGAAGGTTGAACGCTCTGTTCCACATGAAGTTCTGGCTGAACGAAGGATTGATCTGCAATCCGGAATTGCTTAAATCCTTGAGTTGGATCTCGTAATAGTTGCGGTTTATTGAACTTTGGAAGCTGATGTTACTCGGAAGGTAGTTTAGCGACAATTGCCTGATGTATTTCGTATATCCGTTGTTTTGCTTAATCTTTTGGAATGGGCGGAAAGGTTTTACGTAGGGCGTATAGTCGTAGGCGAAGTTAGCCCTGTAATCCTTTTGCGTTTCGTATTCGGTTTCCGGATTGCGTGTGCTTGTTTCGCTGAAAGAATATCCCAGAGAGAAGTTTGCAGGGTCGTAAGGCATCGGGTTCTTGCTGCGCACGTCCACTTTTACGTTATTAAAAGCAATACTTTTCACGGTAGTCATATCCTGCGCGTATCTTTTTATCGAATCCTTTTCCGCTTTCGTTTCAACAGCGTCGAGGGCGTCGCTCAACAGGACGTCCGTATCCAGCGGATTGTATTTGGGAGCGATGGTTTCTTTGGAATAGGCATAATAGAAAGGAATACTTACTTTCGCTTTTTCGGGGAAGAACTTGCCCAGCTGTATATTGGCCGCCACGCTGTATTGCTTCAGGTCGTCCAGCCGGCGTTCCATCAGCGACTGGTCTAAAGCGCCAAACCCTGCCGTTTCTATGCGTCCGCTCGCATTGACTGTTCCAAGATCGGACAAGGCAACGCTTACATTGGCATTGGCCGCCCAGCCTCCCTCTTCGTCAAATCCGGATAAACGCAACTCATTGACCCATATCTCGCCGCTTTTCACGCCGGCGGAATTGTTGCGGATACCGATCATGATCGTTTTGACTTCCGCCAAGCTGGGATTACCCACGATACTGATTCTATTCCGTTCGTTGCTTTCGTCTATGTCCGAGAACACCAGATGATAGTCCACTCCGTTTTTCCCTTCCCGTCTGGCTTTGTTGCGTTTGTTTTTCAAATCGGTCAGAATCTCCAGGGGGAAGTCTATTTTGTTTGCCGTCGGCCAAACTTCCAGCTGACCGGATTCGGTCGTATAGTAAGCGCCGTGGCGTGTCAGGGTCAATGGCACTTCGTATTCGTAATAGTTGTTTTTGTAATCGGATCCCAAGCGGATAAATACGGATAATTCTCCGTTGGCCAAACCGGTATCGTCGTCGATGAAGCTTTCCGCATGGGTAAACAACTGCAATCGTTTATATTGGCGCAAGTCGAAAAAGGTGTTTTTATAGACTGCCCGCGCATCGGAAGGTGCCAGACGGGTAACTTTCAGCGACAACGCCTGCTCGTTCTCTTGGGTAAGCTGAGGCTGTCCCGGATCGACCATGCGGGTAACTCCCGGAGGTATGACATAGTTTACCGGAGTACGGCGACTGTTTTCCTCGATGTTTACGGAAGAAACGGTAAGTGTTCCGTTTTCTGTCGGCAATACGTTCGAGCGCGACAAATCCTGTTCGTACATACGCCAGTCGCCGCGAACCAGATCAAAGGAACCGAAACGCAGAACGGTCTGTTGAGAAAAGCCGGTCATGTACATGCGCATGAAGCGAATCGTCTTAAAGTCGCTGATGGAACCTACCGTGCGGTTATAGCTTTTCAGCGGGATGCGGAACAGGTACCATCTTACCTTGTTGTTTTCCGTATCGCCGTTGGGCAAGCGAACGGTAGTATCTCTTACATCGACAATGAAGTTATGGCCGGCCGTTAAGTTTTCCCTGCGCAGGGACACTTTGTATTCAAAATACTTTTCGGTTTCGTTCAGGTTGTTGTCCTGATTGATGTCTTCCACGTCAGGCAACGTTTTGGATGCCGAATTGTTGTTGCCGGTTGCTTCCTGCGAATTGCCTTCCGTTCCGGTGTAGCGCTTGTAACGTTCCAGAATACCTGCCCCTTTCGATTCGTAATAATCATCCCGGTAATACATGTAATTATCGCCGGCCGGGTCGTTCAGCGGAGAGGTCGGGTCGTTCGTCATGGCATTCAATGTTTCGGGAGATAATACCAAGGGAAGGTTATTGTAGAATTCGCTGTAATAGGTTTTCTCCTCTTCCGAATTTAAACCGTTTAGCCCGACATCCTGCCGCGGACGGGAGTTTGCCGTATTGTCGAAAGCATAGCCCGTGCTGGTCATTCTCGGCACTTTCCCCCAATGGGTATACTCGATATTCGATTCGTCGCCTGCTGCCGCCAGTCCGTTTTCAAAAAACTTCTTTCCGTCTTTCAATATGTCTTCCGAAATTTCTCCCAGGTTGAAGTAAATATCTCCCCCTTCCGCGTTCGCATCTTTAAGGAAAGGATCCATCAACCAAAACTCGATATACTGCACATTCGCCGTTTCAAAGTCGCTTTGCTCTATCTTCCGCATCATGCCTCCCCATCTTTTTTCCGGCGAAGCCAACGTGCCGTCGCTGTTCATCGTGCCGGCATCCAGATTATACGGCCCGCGTTCATTCGGGTAATATGCCACGTTCAGCACCGGAAGGACTGATGCTTCGTTGGTCGATATATCTCTATCCGGATATAATTCCCGCACAGGTATGGCGCGTACATAGTGGTCGGACAACTCTTCGTTGCGGTCGATGCCCGGCATATTCGCGGAATTCGTACGGTTGAAAATACCGTCGATATAATACCAGGAAAGCAAAGCTCTGTTTTTACCGTAATTCACGTTGTCCGAAATGGACGCTTCCGGGAACAAGGGATTTGCGCCGTCCTGATAAGGAGTGCCGGACAACTGCCAGGAATATGGATTCAGCAGGTTGAATTCGCTTTGGCTCGATTCGAAATCATCCAGATAAGAATAGGCGCCGGAGTATTTATTCTCGTAGTGCCCTGCTATCAGATGGGCAAACTCTGCATTGAAAGATATCTGGCTTGGCTTTGTCAGATTAAGAAGCGGAAGCTTATCCAGCATATTGGTCAGTAGCTGACTCTCTTTTATATATGAAGTATTCAGCCCCCATAAGGTGTTTTTTACGGACTCATCTCCGGGTGTCGTTTTTACGGTAAGAGGCATTTCCGACATGTGCATGATGGTCGCTCCCAAACTGAAATCGGGAGTAAACCGGTAATTTGCATCCAGCCCCATCATGGTTTTCCGCTGCATGTTAAACGTGGACTGGTTCTCTAACTGAACCTGAATGTCGGAACCGCCGGAGGCAATACTTTCATTGAGGATGGTTACGATCCCGGATGTGTAATCGACGGTATAATCCACATTCTCGGTCAGAACAATACCTGCGGCGGTAACCGTGACCGAACCGCGTGCAACGTTGGTGGAACCCAAATCGATCTGGGCGCCCGAAGAGGCTTTATATTCCCCGCGAAGAATGAATTTGTTTTTTTCCGCAATCTGTTGGGCTACCGTTTTGGTAGAGTCATACAGTTCCGGGTAAATATATTTTTCGGCAATCGTGCTGTCCCCGATCTTTTCTTTTAAATAAGACCCGAAAGGCTCGACAACCGGGAAAAACAGGCGTCCGGTTTCCGCATGGATCGTGTAATTGTCAAGGAAGTCGAAGAAGCCGTCCGGATAGGCGTTGCCCTGCGAATTAAGCCTGTCGAGATTCATTACCCGCAACAGTATCTGCTCCCTGATATTTCCGTCCTGAATGTAGTTAAGGTAAGTACCTGTCGTATCACTCTGGTAAAGAATATCCATCTTGAAGTTGTCTTTTTGCACGGAATAGGCGTTCAGTGAATAAACGTTCTTCATCATCAATTTCCAGAAAGGCATTCCGGGGGCGGAAGTAACACCTTTCAATAACTTCAGGATCAGGGAAGGGGATGTATTCGTGCCGTCGCCGATCTTGTCCGACGAGAACTCGCCGACCTGATACGTCTGCCCTCCGTAATTTATTTCAAAAGCGACAGCCAGCACTTCGTCCTGTTGCAGTTGGGTGCGGAGAGAGAGGTAGCCTAATTGTTTGTTCAATATGTATTCCGTGTCTTTAAGGCGGCGTGCGCTCGTCACTTTTTCATAGTCGGTTCCGTTCGTCAGTATGGAACTTAGGATATTGTTTACCTGTGCTTCGTTGCGTATTCCCGGATAATTGCCGGCCATGTTGGAATAGAGATTGTTGGCCGCATTTTGTGGAAGATCGGAACTACCGCTCTTCTGTACAAAAGCGGGATTGCTGATGTGGTTAAATTCTCCGAGATCCGAAAACGCGACAATATTGCGTGCTTCATCGAAATCGTTCCGCTTATTGGTGATCCACACTTCGAGCCGATTGACGGTAATGGGCGAATTAATGTAAGGCAGCGACCTCAGTGCCTTGTCGTAATTGTCGTAGAAATAGTGCGACAAGAAATAATGCCTGTTTTCATCGTACTGATCAACCGTAATCTCGAACGGATTCGTTTGCACCCCCCCCCTGGAATTTACCGTTTTCGATTCCGATTCCTGCTGGGCAAACAGGGTATTCACTCTTAATTTACCGAATTGCAGGTCGGCTTTCATCCCGAAAAGGGCAGCGCCGCCGCGAATCAGCGAGTTATTGGTGGTCATGCTCACATTACCGGCTTCGATGTTTTTGATAATCTCGTCTTCCTCGCCCTGATAGGCCAGTTTAAGTTTTTTGGAATCGAAGTCGAAAGAAGTTTCGGTATTGTAATTCATATCGAAATTAACCTTGCTGCCCACACTTGCCTGAACGTTTAGCTGCACGCTCTCGTCAAAATTGAAGAATGTACGGCTGCGTGATCTTTCCGGCAGGGAAGGATCGTTGGTTCTGTTGGTTTTCAACCCCAGTGTTATGTCCGCACTGCCCTGTGTCCGCACGCGAACGCCTCCGGCCCCGAATATGCGCTCGGCCATACCGATGTCGAACTGCATATCCGTCAGATTAAATTCATTGTTTGTTTCCTTTTGAAACTCTTCTTCGTTTTTTTGGCGATAATAGGCGCGCAAAGACTGTTGCAGGCTGTAGTCCTGATACTCTTCGGGGGTAAGCTGTATGGGAGTGCTGATCTCCATATCGCCGACACGTGTCCGTATCACGTAATGCCCCGTACGCACATCGTATTCCACTGTCGTTTTCAGGTTCTCCGGGTTGCGAAGGTCGGCGGAATGCTGTTTCTTGAAATCTTCATAAGTTTCGGGCGCTGTCCCGGCTACGGGAAAACGGACAACCGTATCCTGTGGAGCGGCAAGTACAGCTGTTTCGGGCAAAGAGGGAGCAATAGCGGAGAAATCGGCATTCATTATAAATATGCCGCTACCGAATAAAAAAAGGGTTATCCAGAAAGTATATTTTGTCAGCCGCTCCCTCATTCTCTATTTCCAATTGAATCAAAGCATTCGCAATGCCGTTTTAATAACCTGCTCGACAGGCAGGGAAGGCGAACCCTTTAGAATGGAAAGAACCGCTTTCTGCGAAGCTGCCTTTTGGAAGCCAAGCATCACAAGGGCTGCCGTCGCTTCTTCTACAACCGCATCCTCTCCTGTGGACAAAGCGTATGAAGCGGCCGTGCCATCTATCGGTTTCACCTTGTTTTTCAAGTCTACCAGAATGCGCTGCGCCGTTTTGAGTCCTATCCCCTTTACGGCCGTAAGCGCCGCTTCATTCTTTGTCGATATGGCCTGAACAAGTTCGAGAGGCGGAAGTGAAGAAAGGATCATACGGGCGGTATTAGGCCCGACACCGGAAACCGAAGTCAGTTGAACGAACAGTTCCCGCTCTGTCTTGTCGGCAAAGCCGAACAGAAGATGCGCATCTTCCCGGATTACTTCCAGCGCGTATATTTTGCCGGCAGGCTTACCGTTGAAAGTGCTGTAAGTATGCAGTGAAATGTTTAATTCGTAGCCGATCCCGCCACATTCCATGATCAGGCGCGTTGGGGTCAGTTCCGCAATATCACCTTTGAGATATTCTATCATTTGCTTTTTTTTCTTTGATTCGTACCTATTATAACGCAAAAACAGGCAAAAGCGTATATAATAAAAAAACAAAAATCGCCAAATACCTTTTTTACAGATATTTAGCGATCATTTAAGTGGTCCCACTTGGGCTTGAACCAAGGACTCCCTGATTATGAGTCAGGTGCTCTAACCAACTGAGCTATGGGACCTGATCAGAAGTGTTTTCTGAAATCGGATGCAATATTACGGCTTTTATTCGGTTCGTGCAAATGTTCGGGAAAAAAAATCAGCGTGAGTAGCCCGTGGCGGCAGGCCTGTCTTTTGTCGGCTTTTTTCCCGAACTGATCCACAGTCCGGTAAAGGTGATTGCCCCGTTGAGCATCAGCATTTCATAGCTGAAAACATATCCGGTGTGGAGTTTTACCAGGTAATCTGTCAGGAAACAGATCAGCGGAGAGGCGATACAGATATAGGGCACATAGTGGTCGCGCGGCTTTCTTTTCGTGAAAAGCCCGAAGACGAACAGTCCCAGCAGCGGGCCATACGTGTAGGATGCGATCATGTAAATGGCATCAATCACGCTCCGGCTGTTGAGCGCCTTGAACAGGATGATGATCAGGGCGAAGAGGATCGAAATCACCAAATGCACCTTCAACCGCGTTTTTCTCGCCCTCTGTTCCTCTTCCCTTTCAACTCCCAGAATGTCCACGCAGAAGGAAGTAGTCAGGGCGGTCAAGGCCGAATCCGCACTGCTGAACGCGGCGGCGATAATACCGATGCTGAAGAAGATTAGGATGGAATCCCCCAATATTCCCGAGGTGCAGAACATGGGTAGAATGTCGTCGTTCAGCGCCGACAGTTCAATCTGCTGTTGAGAGGCGAATGTAATCAACAAAACACCGAGGGAAAGAAACAGGAAGTTCACCGGAGTGAAGGCGAATCCATACGTGTACATGTTTTTCTGTGCATCCTTGAGATTTTTGCAGGAGAGATTCTTCTGCATCATGTCCTGATCGAGTCCGGTCATAACGATAGTGATGAATATGCCGCTGAAAAACTGCTTGGCAAAGTGCTGCGTGCTGTGCCAGTCGGTAAATTCAAAGATGCGGGAGTGGGGGCTGGCCGCGATTGTTTCCACGATCCCGTTGAAATCAAGCCCCATCCGTTCCTTTACCTGCCAAATGATCACCAGAAGCATCGCCACTAAGCAGATTGCCTGTATCGTATCCGTCCAAATAATCGTTTTGATCCCGCTCCGGTAAGTATACAGCCAAATCAGGGCGATGCAAATAATTACAGTAGCCTCGAAAGGAATATTCCATGCACCAAACACATACGTCTGGAGAATAAGCACCACCAGATACAGCCGAGCAGCCGCGCCGACTATCTTCGACAGAAGAAAAAAGGATGCTCCCGTTTTATACCCTCTCCGCCCAATACGCTGATCCAGGTAAGAATAGATGGAAGTCAATTGCAACCCGTAATACAAGGGCAGGAGCACTTTCGCGATGATGATATAACCGGCGAAGAAGCCCAAAACGGTTTGCATGTAGGTCATATCTATGCTCCGCACCATTCCCGGAACGGAAACAAACGTAACTCCGGAAAGGGATGTACCGACCATTCCGATAGAAACGATGATCCACGGCGATTGTCGATTGCCAAGAAAGAACGCGCTGTTGCCTGTATTCTTCCTTCCGGTAGCCCGGGCGATCAAAAGCAACACTGCAAAGTAGGCGGCAAGTATAATCAAGATAATGGAACTCATTTTTGAAAAATTTAGGGCGAAGTTACAAAAAAAAGAAACATAGTAAATCAGGGACAATAAAAACATGAAAAGAGAGTGCGGTGAAAATTTGTTTTATTCACCGCAAATATGCGGAGTATGATTTGTACTTTTACCGCATAATTATTCCGATATGGCTAAATATATTTATCAATACGACAATTGGACGGATTTTAGTTGGCAAAATGCGTCCGTGAGCGCAGTATTGGGGGAAACCCGTCTTTTGCAAGGAAAAAAACACAATTATGCAATTATATTGCACAAACAAGCCGTACCTTTGTCTATTATATAATTGGATATGTTATCAAAAAATAGCGAAATAAGATTCTACTCAACTGTTTATTCCCTGGCTTTCGACAGGGACAAATCGTTTTTTTACGACATGGATTCTCCGGATATTTACGCATTCCTGACCGAAAGCTACTGGGGGGAGAGCCTGGTATTCCGGTTGAAATTACTCATAAAGCTGTTTTATTTCGATTCCGTTGTCGCTCCCCGGCAAATGAAAAAGGAACTTGTCCGAAAATCCGAAGAATTAAACAAATACCTTATATCACTTCAAGAATAATTCCCGTCGTCTTGAAGTTTCTGATTGAAATGGCGGTATCTTCCGACAGGTAGTTCCGCAGCTTGGTTATATACACGTCAAGACTGCGGGAGGCAAATACGCTGTCGTGATTAGTCCAGAATATCTTTCCTTTTTACGATCTCCCCCTTGTGGGCGGAGAGCATTTCGAGAACCTTACATTCGAGCGGGGTCAATCTCTTCTTTTCAACACCGCCGGGATATGTCAGCGTAAA
>JAITVG010000029.1 GCA_031285925.1 Tannerellaceae bacterium | reverse complement strand
GACCCGCTTGGTGAATTTCTTAGCGGAAGCATATTGAAAGTTGGCGCAGAAGGAAATAATGTAAATCAACTGACAATGGCACTTGTGCGAAAGGGACACTATTCAAGTCTTGCGCTTTGGAAACCAGACAATTTCACTTCTGAAACGCAAGAAATGGAAGTCCAGACGATCCAACCAATTACAGCATAATTACACAAACCAGAACGACATCACAGGCAGACTATAATAAATATACAGACCTGATAATTGAAGTTGAACTAAACCGCTATCGCGGTGGCATCTGCCCCCCGGAAGTCTAGCGGGAAGCCAGCAGAACAACGAAAAACCATAGCATTTGGTTCCCCGCCTCCTATATCATTGTTTTGCAGTCAACTGCAAAATAACGATATAGGAGAAGAACGACAATGCGAAACAAAGAATACCTCCAGCGACTCATGATAGACATGAGGCTGCGTGGGCTATCCATTCACACACAAAACAGCTATCGTATTCATGTGACGAAGTTCCTTGAATATGCCAATCGTCCGATGGAAGAACTGGACGAGACTGACGTACGGGAGTTTTTGATCCACCTACTCCAAGAGGACAAGGTGCAGACTGTAACGATCAATTCTTACAGCGCGTCCATACGGTTCTTTTTCGCGGTTACGTTGAACCGAACCATGAACTATCTACAAATGCCACGTTTTAAGACTGCGAAAAAGCTACCGGAGATTCTTACGCGTGAGGAACTCCATACGCTCATCAATGAATGCCCGAACGTGAAGCACAAAGCGTTTTTTCAGATAGCCTACGGATCGGGTTTGCGAGTATCTGAAATTGCCGCGCTTCGGATCAAAGATATTGATTCAAAATCAATGCGCATCTTTGTGAACGGCGGCAAGGGTAAGAAAGATCGATATACACTTCTGTCCCAAGAGTGCCTCTGCACACTCAGGGAGTATTTTACCGTCTATCGCCCCAAGCACCCGGAAGGCTGGCTTTTCTTAGGTGCCTGCAAGCACACACACATTACCGCCGCGGCAATCGCCCACGCATTGGACAACTGGACGGAACGCCTTGGAATCGTTCGGGAAAATGTGACGATGCACACCCTGCGCCACGCGTTTGCGACCCACTTGCTTGAGAATGGCGTAGACATATTCCGGATTAAGGAACTTCTCGGGCATAGCAGTCTCAGTTCCACCACGGTTTATCTGCATCTGGCTAATACTTCGTCTGGTATTACCAGCCCCGCCGACCAGTATCTTGGTTGAGCTACAGGATATCTTTCGGGAGTATGGCGCGGAATATCTGGAACAGCATACTTTGTCCGTTGTGCAGGAAAAGGCGTTTCACGCAATTTTATCCTGCCGAACATCAGTGTTGGGAGCGCATGTTGACCGTTGTGACGAGTGTGGTTTCGAGCAGATTTCATACAACTCCTGTCGTAACCGGCATTGCCCGAAATGCCAGACCTTCGCAAAGGAGCAGTGGATAGAAAAGCAACAGGCAACCCTTCTTAACACTCAATACTTCCATACTGTTTTTACTGTACCGGATGATTTGCATCCTCTTTTTTATCAAAATCAAAAGCTCCTGTACAGTTTGCTGTTTAAGTCGGCGTCAGAAACTGTCATGGAACTTTGCGCTGATCCAAAATATCTTGGAGCGACGCCGGGCATGACCGCCGTGCTGCATACTTGGGGACAAAATCTCAGCTATCATCCGCATTTGCACTGTATCATTACTGGCGGAGGTCTCGCCGGTAATAACTGTTGGGTATCGTCTCGCAAAAAATTCTTTCTTCCTGTCAAAGTATTGTCGCGAGTATTCCGAGGTAAATTTCTGTTCTACTTGAAAAAGGAGAATCTCGATTTTTTCGGGCAGACATCACGATACGAAGATCCGAAGTGCTTTGTGGAACTGATTGACGCACTATATAAAAAGGACTGGATTGTTTATTGTAAGAAGCCTTTCGGTAATCCAGAGAATGTAATCGCGTATCTGGGTCGCTATACCCATCGTATCGCAATCTCAAATAACCGGATTACCGCTATGGATGACGGCAAGATATCTTTCCG
Organism: Tannerellaceae bacterium; assembly: GCA_031285925.1. Taxonomy (GTDB): domain Bacteria; phylum Bacteroidota; class Bacteroidia; order Bacteroidales; family Tannerellaceae; genus QVMG01. The sequence goes on along the minus strand of JAITVG010000029.1, from coordinate 573 downwards.
CTGGCGGGACTATAAAGATCATAACCGGATGAAAACGATGGCTTTAGACGCCTACGAATTTATCCGCCGATTCCTTATGCACGTACTTCCGTCAGGCTTCAGGAAAATTCGTCACTTTGGGCTGTTTGCATCGCGGGACAAATCAAAACGCTTAACCGTGTGTAGATGGCTGACACGTACTCGCTCAAAGTTTCAGGAAGCGATTCCTGTTACCGAAAAGCTCGCCGCTTTGTTTGGGAAGGATTGGAACTTATGCCCTTGCTGTGGAGTAGGTCATTTATCAAGAGCCCCTCCTACCAACATATGAAACGAATACATCTACAGTTGCCCCTTTGTTGGGGAGGGGGAAGTTATGCCCCTTTTGCGTTTACGATCCGTAGTTTTCAGTGTTCTAACCTGAGCTCAGCATGATCCAACGATTGAACCTGATTTTTCAGACGAGTAGTGATCCATTTTATCCCCATAGCTCGCGGCTCTACATCCGCGGTTTAGTTCAATGAAATTATCCAAAATCGCTCTCGGTCTCTGCTCGCCGGGAGTTTTTCTTGCGATTTCGGATAATTTGCTATTCAT
>JAITVG010000023.1 GCA_031285925.1 Tannerellaceae bacterium | reverse complement strand
CCGCGAGTGGGGGTGTGGGGGGGGGGGTGTGGTGTACTGGGGTTGACACCCGCTGTGGATGTGGCTTTCGCCTCCATCTTTAAACCCGTTGGTTGAAACCAACGGAAAAAAACTGGCCTGCGGCCACGAGCTGCGCTCGCTAAAAAGCCACTCCAACCTCCCCAAGGGGAGGATCTGAAGTCCCCTTCGGGGGATTAGGGAGTTAAAAATGTCCGGCGAGATGTTTTCTCTAATAGAAATAAATCTCTACTTTTGTGTTTCTAACTTGTATTATTCGTACTGATCAAATAATCGAGCGTAGCGAGTGGCCGCAGGCCTGTGTCCTCACCTCTCCCAAACCCTCTCCACAAGAGAGGGCTTAGATACCTAAGAGGGGATTTCTTTCCCCCCCTCTCCTTGTGGAGAGGGGTCGGGGGTGAGGTGAAGGCAAAAGACAGGCCTGAGGCCACTCGCTACGCTCGCTAAAAAAAGAATATGAATAATGCAGGCGAATATTATAATCAAACATCAATAAAAACATGGTTGCAACGAAGCAAATCAAAAGAGCGCTGGTTTCCGTATATTATAAGGAAGGATTAGATCATATTATCCGCAAACTTCATGAAGAAGACGTCCGGTTTATTTCAACGGGGGGGACACAATCGTTTATCGAATCACTGGGGATTCCCTGCGAGGCGGTAGAAGATCTGACCGGATACCCTTCCATTCTGGGCGGACGGGTGAAGACGCTTCATCCGAAGGTGTTCGGAGGAATTTTAGCCCGCCGGGAAAATAGTCAGGACAGGGACCAGCTGGATCAATATGAAATTCCGGAAATAGATCTGGTGATCGTCGATCTTTATCCCTTTGAAGAAACAGTGGCTTCCGGAGCGGAAGATCAGGCCATCATCGAAAAAATAGATATAGGCGGCATCTCGCTTATCCGCGCGGCCGCGAAAAATTACAAGGATGTGATTATCGTTGCTTCCAAGGCTCAATACCAACCATTGATGAATCTGTTGCAGGAAAAAGGAGCCGTATCGACACAGGAAGAACGCCGTTGGTTTGCCAAAGAGGCCTTTGCCGTATCATCCGGCTACGACTCGGCGATATTTAATTATTTCGATGGCGGAGAAGGTAGCGCTTTCAGGGCGGCAGCAACCGGCCCGATGCCGTTGCGCTACGGAGAGAACCCGCATCAGGCGGCGAAGTTTTACGGTAATTTCGGAGAGGTGTTCGACCGGCTTCACGGAAAGGAAATCTCTTACAACAACCTTTTGGACATAGACGCAGCGGTTAGTCTGATCGATGAATTTGAAGAACTCACGTTTGCCATACTGAAACATAACAACGCCTGCGGAATAGCTTCACGGCCTACCGTTGAAGAGGCATGGAAGGATGCCCTTGCCGGCGACCCGGTTTCCGCCTTCGGAGGCATACTGATCGCGAACACGACCCTGACAGCGGCTGCCGCCGAAGAGATCAATAAAATCTTTTTTGAGGTAATTATAGCTCCGGCCTACGAGGATGAAGCGCTGGAAATCCTGAAGCAAAAAAAGAACCGGATTATTCTTCTCCGTAAGGATACCGAAATGGCGAAGATGCAATTCCGCGCTTTGCTCAACGGTGTGCTCCGTCAGGAGAAAGACTTGAGTATTCAAACTGAGGATGATTTGATCGCGATGACGGACAAGGCGCCGACACGGATGCAAATCGAAGATTTACTGTTTGCCAATAAAATAGTGAAACACAGCAAATCGAACGCGATCACGCTGGTGAAGAACAAGCAACTATGCGCCGGCGGTATCGGCCAAACTTCGCGTGTGGACAGTCTTCGTCAGGCTATCGACAAGGCCAGGTCGTTCGATTTCAACCTGAAAGGGGCGGTAATGGCTTCGGATGCGTTTTTCCCATTCCCCGACTGTGTGGAGATTGCGGCCGATGCCGGGATTGAAGCCGTGATTCAACCGGGTGGGTCGGTAAACGATAAATTATCGGTAGATTTCTGCAATGAGCGGGGCATAGCTATGGTAAAGACCGGCGTTCGTCATTTTAAACATTAATACAGGAAACGGAATATGGGATTGTTCTCTTTTACACAGGAATTGGCAATGGACCTGGGCACGGCCAATACGATCATTATCAGCAACGGTAAGGTGGTGGTAGACCAGCCTTCGGTTGTCGCTCTCGACCGGCGGACGGATAAGGTGTTGGCCATCGGAGAAAAGGCACGCCAGATGCACGGAAAAACACACGAAAACATACGGACTGTCCGCCCGTTGCGCGATGGCGTGATCGCAGACTTCTTTGCTGCCGAACAAATGATACGGGGGATGATAAAAATGATCAATAACAGGAGCCGGTGGTTTTCGCCCTCTTTGCGTATTGTCGTTTGTATTCCTTCGGGAAGTACGGAAGTGGAGATACGTGCCGTTCGCGACTCTGCGGAACATGCCGGCGGGCGCGACGTTTATATGATCTACGAACCTATGGCAGCCGCTATCGGAATAGGTCTCGACGTGGAAGCGCCGGAGGGAAACATGATCGTGGACATCGGCGGCGGAACAACGGAAATAGCGGTGATCTCGCTGGGGGGTATCGTATCGAATAAATCGATCCGTATTGCCGGCGACGACCTGACGGCGGATATCATGGAATACATGCGGCGCCAGCATAATGTGAAAGTAGGCGAACGCACGGCAGAACAAATAAAGATCAACGTAGGCTCGGCGCTTACTTTCCTGGATAACCCGCCGGATGACTTTACCGTACACGGGCCTAATCAAATGACATCGTTGCCTATGGAGGTGCCCGTAACTTATCAGGAAGTAGCGCATTGCATGGAAAAGTCTATCTCCAAAATGGAAGCGGCCATTCTCAGCGCACTGGAACAGACCCCGCCCGAATTGTATGCGGATATTGTGCGCAACGGAATTTTCCTTGCCGGCGGCGGGGCTTTGATGCGTGGCCTGGATAAGCGTTTGACGGATAAGATAAATATTAAATTCCATGTAGCCGAAGACCCATTACATGCGGTGGCAAGAGGTACGGGAATTGCACTGAAGAATATAGACAAGTTTAACTTCTTAATACGGTAAAATTGAAAATTGAAAATTGACAATGAATTAATTTTCAATTTTCAATTTTCAATTTTCAATTGTATGCGCAGGCTCCTTGAATTTCTTGTCACTAAGCGGCACTGGTTTCTCTTTATTCTGCTGGAGGTGGTTTGCCTGGTGCTGATCTATCAAAATTCGGCTTACCAGCGGACTGTTTTGATCAGTACCACCAATGTTGTAACCGGCAATATCGCCTCTTTGGTGGGAAACGTGTCGGGATATTTCAATATGAGGGCGATCAATCGTGAACTGGCGGAGAAGAACGGAGAGTTGGAAATGCGGCTTTTGCAGTTGCAGAATGAGATCCGGCAGTTGCAAGCCCGGGAGGTTCCTTTTGACGGTTATGCGGATTCTGCCCGGGTTTTCCCCTACAAGTTTATAATGGCACAGGTGAAGAACAACAGTGTTACTCAATTGTCCAATTACATCACGATCAATAAAGGGAAGAAAGATGGTATTACTCCGCAAATGGGCGTAGTTTCCGAAAGCGGGCTTGTGGGAGTGGTGTCGCTGGTTGGCGATCATTTTTCTGTGGTGTTACCCGTGTTGAATCCGAAATTCCGGCAAAGCTGTAAAGTATTGGGGCGCAATTATGCCGGTTCTTTGGCCTGGGACGGAAGAAATGCACGCTACGCACAATTGATGGAACTTCCCCGCCACGTTGAATTTCAGAAAGGAGATACGGTAGTGACGAGCGGTTATTCCGCCATTTTCCCTGCCGGAATTAAGGTCGGTACGGTTTCGGACTATCGCAGGGAGCACGATGATAATTTTTATACGCTGGAAATCGAACTCTCCACGAATTTTCAGGCATTGGATTATGTGAGAGTTCTTATGAATGAAGAACAGGCGGAACAATGGAAGCTGGAAAAGGAGGCGCTGAAAAATGATAAATGACTTTGTACGTAACTTGATCTACTTTATCCTGTTTGTATCGATTCAGGTGCTTTTCCTGAACCATATACATTTTCTGCGCATGGCGACACCGTTTCTTTATGTTTATTTCTTCCTGAAGTTACCGTATGGGATGTCGCGGTCGCAAATGCTATTCCTGTCTTTTATCACCGGATTGGCAATCGACGCCTTTACGAATACTCCGGGGATGCACGCGGCGGCATGTACGCTGGCCGGTTTTGTTCGTGAGCCGCTGATCCGTTTTCTGATCGGCAAGGATATGCCGGAAGGATTGTACCCTTCTTTCCGGACTTTCGGCTACGGAAGTTTTTTCCGTTATACTTTTCTTATCGTAGCCATCCATCATCTTATTTTGTTCGGGATAGAGTCCCTGTCTCTTTTTGATCCCCTGTCCCTTGCCCTTCGGATTTTGGGCAGCATGGCAGTGACGATCCTGCTGGTGTTTGCCGCGGAAGCATTTAATTTAGAATCGCAGCGAAGTGGAGAGAAACAGTAAATACACGCTTGAAAACAGAAGATATGTAATTTCCGGAGCTGTGGTTATTCTGGTTATTATCTTTATTGTCCGCCTGTTTACCCTCCAGGTTACGGATAACGACTACAAGGCCTGGGCAGACAGTAACGCTTTTCTGAAAAAGACAATTCATCCGTCGCGGGGGATGATTTACGACCGCAACGGCACTTTGCTGGTATTCAATCAGCCGGCGTACGACGTGATGGTGATCATGCGCGAGGTGCAACCTTTTGATACGCTCGATTTTTGCCATACGGTGGGCATTACCAGAGAGGTTTTCGACCGGCGTATGGTGGAAATGAAAGACCGCCGTTTGAATCCCGGCTATTCCTCTTATGTCCCTCAGGTATTTATGAGCCAGCTTTCGGTTGAGGAGTATGGCGTATTGCAGGAAAAGCTTTATCAGTTTCCCGGATTTTATATACAGAACCGGACGATCCGGGATTATGAATATCCCGGCGCCGCGCATTTACTGGGCAATGTAGGGCAGGTAAACCGAAGGGATATAGAGAACGACCCTTACTATGTGCAAGGCGATTATTCGGGACGCGCCGGAGTGGAACGCTCGTATGAAGAGATTTTGCGTGGAGAAAAGGGGGTGGAAATCCTGCTGCGCGACGCGCATGGGCGTATAAAAGGAAAGTATGAAGAAGGGGCGCACGACGTGGCTCCCGTTTCCGGGAAAAACCTCACCCTCTCGATCGACATGGAATTGCAGGCCTACGGAGAGGCGTTGATGCAAAACAAGTTGGGCAGTATCGTGATGATCGAACCTTCGACGGGAGAAATCCTCTGCATGGTTTCTTCTCCGACTTACAATCCGCGTTTGCTGGTAGGCCGTCAACGGGGCGCCAATCATACGATGCTGGAGAAAGATCCGCTGCGCCCGTTGCTCGACCGTTCGATCATGGGGTATTATCCGCCGGGGTCTACCTTCAAGCCGACACAGGGGTTGATCTTTCTGGAAGAAGACGTGATTACTCCGCAAACGATGTATACCTGCGCCTACGGCTATACCTACCGGGAGAATAGAAAACCGGCCTGTCACGGCCATGCCTCGCCCCTTAGCCTCATCCCCGCGCTGGCTCAATCCTGCAACTCTTATTTTTGCTGGGGGCTGCATGATATGATTGACAACCGGAGGCGTTATCCGACCATACAGGAAGGCTTTGAAGTATGGAAAAACCATTTGGTTTCCATGGGATACGGCTACCAACTCGGCGTGGATCTGCCGGGAGAGATACGGGGATTCATTCCCAACAGTGCGACGTACGACAGGATATACTCGCGCTGGACTTCCAGTACGATCATCTCGATTGCGATCGGGCAGGGAGAAGCGTCGGCCACTCCGTTGCAAATGTGTAATCTGGCGGCGACGATCGCCAATCGCGGATATTTTTATACTCCCCACGTGGTGAAAGAAATAGAAGAAACCCCTCTCGACACGGCGTATACAACCAGACGTGTACCTACCGTCAAACGCGAGCATTATGAACTGGTAGCGGAAGGCATGAGGCAGGCCGTATTGACTGGCACATGCCGGCAAGCTGCCATTCCGGGCATCGAAGTGTGCGGCAAAACCGGTACGGCGCAAAATCCTCACGGGAAAGACCACTCGGCTTTTATCGGTTTTGCTCCCTATCAAAATCCGAAAGTAGCGGTGCTGGTTTATGTGGAAAACGGCGGTTGGGGTGCAACCTACGGAGTGCCGATCGGGCGGTTGATGATGGAAAAATACCTGAACCAAACGATCTCGGAAGAAGGCAAGTTTATTGAAGACCGGATGATCAATTCATCTTCAATCCATCAACGGTATGCGGTACAGGAAGATTAGCTTGTGGCAAACGGTCGATTGGATCACGATACTCATCTTCGCATTATTAGTCATTGCAGGGTGGTTCAGTGTTTGCGGGGCAAGTTATGATTTTGACAGCGCAGGCCTGTTCGATCCTTCCGGCCGTCCCGGGTCGCAATTGATCTGGATCGGGACTTCCATTGTACTCATCTTTGTCCTTATGCTGCTGGAAAGTGATTTCTATGACATCTTTGCCTATCTGATCTACGGGGCTGTTATTCTTGTACTGCTGCTTACTATCGTGGGAGCGATGGCCCATCTTCCTTTTGTTCCGGACATTAAGGGATCGAGTTCGTGGCTGGTTCTCGGCCCGGTGCGCATACAACCGGCGGAATTTGCGAAATTCGCTACCGCACTTGCATTGGCGCGGTTTATGAATGGATACGGCTTCAAACTGGATACGGCCAAAAACTTCTCCATCGCACTGCTGCTTATTCTGGCGCCCATGATTTGCATCCTTCTGCAAAAGGAAACCGGTTCGGCATTGGTTTACCTTGCCTTTTTCCTTGTGCTCTACCGGGAAGGAATGTCGGGATATATTTTACTGGCCGGTATTTGCGCCGTAGTCTATTTTGTGACGGGGATGAAATATGAGGAAGAAATGCTGGGCATCACGCCGTTGGGCGAACTGATCGTTTCCTGTATCGTATTGATTTTGTCCGCGGCGCTGGCCGGAGTTGCAGTCAAAGACAGGCAATGTGCATACGTAATACTGGCCGGTATTGCCATAACATTCTCCGGCGCCTATATTGTTTCTTTCTTTTTTCCGGTAAATTACGCTTCGGTTGCAATGGGGCTGACAGGGGCGATGTCTGTTTACCTGCTGTTTCTGTCCCTGAAAAAGTGGGTGTGGCCTTATGCGCTGATTGCCGTTTTCGCCCTAAGCTCCATTGCGTTTCTATACTCTGTCGATTATGTATTCGATCATGTACTTGAACCGCATCAACAAATCCGTATCAAAGTGTCCTTAGGATTGGAAGACGATCCGGGCGGAGCCGGTTATAACGTGAACCAGTCGAAGATAGCGATCGGTTCGGGCGGCTTTTGGGGTAAAGGCTTTTTGAACGGAACACAAACCAAACTTAAATACGTTCCCGAGCAGGATACCGATTTCATCTTTTGCACGGTAGGGGAAGAGCAGGGCTTTTGGGGCGCTGCTATTGTTTTAATCCTTTTTGCCGCGTTCATACTGCGGCTGATCGTACTGGCCGAAAGGCAGAGTAATGCGTTTGGCCGCGTGTATGGTTACAGCGTGGCTTCCATCTTTTTCTTCCACGTGGCGATAAATATAGGCATGGTAATCGGGCTGACGCCCGTGATAGGAATCCCTCTTCCTTTCTTTAGCTATGGCGGTTCTTCCCTTTGGGGATTCACTATTTTGCTGTTTATCTTCCTGCGGCTGGATGCTTCCCGGAAAGAAAGGTGAGTTTAATCGGAAGCCTGTTCCGGAAGGTATTGCCTCCTCGCAATGACGGCCTCGCAATGACGGGCGTGGCGTTAGGCCTGCACGCACAAAAAAACGTGCAAACCGTTACTGTTGGTTCACACGTTTAATTTGTTTTCTTACGGAAAGCCCCTGCGGGCGGTGGAATTATCCTAACAACTTATCCACTTCTTTGCGCAGGGGAGGCAGATGATTGAGCACGATACCCCAAATGATGCCGTCGTTGACGCTGTCGTAAGCGTGGATGACGCGGTTGCGCTTTACGGGCGTAGGTGATCGGAAAGTCCGGGACAACCTTGAGAATACGGTTCGTCGCCTCGCCGACGATCTCCAATTCGCGCTCCACACTGCGGCGCAGATGTTTTTCCTGCATATAGACGTTGAAGTCGCGCCGCTCGCCGAGGAATCTTGCCAGATAACCCTCGATGGAGTCGATGGACTCCTTAATGTCCAACAGCGACTTGCGGATTTCTTCAGGCAACATAGAGCAACTGTTTTGAGCGTTCCACACTTGCGATAAAATAGGGATTGCGGAGCGTGTCTTCCGTCACCAGATCGACCTTGCGCCCGAACAGGTCGTCCAACTCGAACATTAGGTCAAAATAGGTGTCGGCCAGTTCCAGCAGTTTCACTTCGGTGCTGAATGTAATCAGCAGGTCGATGTCGCTCGTTTCCGGGTCGAAGTCGTCCCTCGTCGCCGAGCCGAACAGGTACATCCGCACCACGCGATACTTCTTGCAAAGTTCCACTATTTGCGGCAGTTTTTCTTTCACGATGCTGTTCATAATCCTTGCGTTTTAATATTACTGATGCAAAGATAATGTTTTAAACGTGTTAACCAATAGGTCATAACTTTTCGCCAGCGGCGGCGGCCTCCTCTTTGGCCTTCTCCGCTTTGGCGAGGCCGCGGCGTATGGCCAGGGCGTCGTTCATCATGTCGATGCGTTCGTTGAGGCGGCGGGTGAAACCCTCGTAGAGC
>JAITVG010000002.1 GCA_031285925.1 Tannerellaceae bacterium | reverse complement strand
TATTCATTTTAAGATCAAGTACAAAAACCGATGAGCGCAAACACTCCTTTCCTGGTATTCTCGGGCACTAACTCACGTTATCTTGCAGAAAAGATATGCAACAGCCTGAACTGTCCGCTGGGACAAATGAACATCCAACACTTTGCCGACGGCGAGTTTTCCGTATCCTACGAAGAGTCTATCCGCGGCCGCGATGTGTTTCTTGTTCAATCCACATTCCCCAATTCAGATAACCTGATGGAACTTTTATTGATGATCGATGCGGCCAAGCGCGCTTCGGCCAATTCCATTATCGCGGTGATCCCCTACTTCGGTTGGGCGCGCCAGGACAGGAAAGACAAGCCGCGCGTGTCTATCGGGGCAAAGCTGATCGCGAACATGCTCAGCACTGCCGGCATCGACCGGCTGATCACGATGGATCTTCACGCCGACCAGATACAGGGTTTCTTTGATGTTCCGGTAGACCACCTCTACGCCTCATCTGTTTTTCTTGAATACATTAAGAGCACATACAATCCTGAAACGCTCTGCATCGCTACTCCCGACGTAGGCGGCACCAAGCGTGCGAGTACCTACTCCAAGTATCTCGGCTGTCCGATGGTGATTTGCCACAAGTCCCGTCTGCGCGCCAATGAGGTGGCCGAGATGCGTATTATCGGGGATGTAACGGATATGGACGTGATCCTGATAGACGATATGGTAGATACCGCCGGAACAATTACGAAAGCGGCGAACCTGATGATAGAAAACGGTGCCCGTTCCGTACGTGCGGTTGCCAGCCATGCGGTAATGTCAGACCCGGCGTCCATGCGTGTGGATCAGTCGGCGCTGGAGGAAATGATATTCACCGACTCCATTCCCTACGCCAAGAAGTGCGAGAAAGTAAAAGTATTGTCGATAGCCGATATGTTTGCCGAATCCATCCACAGGGTCTGCAACAACGAGTCGATCAGCTCGCTCTACGTAATTTAGAAAATCATTCCGCTTCCCAGGCACAAGTGATGCGCCCGGTCATATACTATCCCGTATTGGCCGGGCGCTATTCCTTGTATCCGGTGTGCTGACTCTATACGGTAAAGGTCGCCGATACGGCGGATGGTTCCCTGCGTAAATTCGGGCGTATGGCGGATCTTGAACATGATTTCCTTGGTGTCGTCAAATTCTCCCCAAGGATCTTCCGTGATGAAATCAAAGCCTTGCAGGTTGATGGTCTTGCCGTATTGCGTTTCCGGATCATATCCGTTGGAAACGTAGATAATATTCCGTTCGACGTCTTTCCCGATCACAAACCACGGCCCGCCGCTAAGCCCCAGACCCTTGCGCTGCCCGATGGTATGAAACCAGTAGCCGTTGTGCTGTCCGAGCACTTTTCCGGTTTCCATCTCTATGATCTTTCCCGTGCGTTTGCCCAGATAACGTTCTATAAAGTCGTTGTAATTGATCTTGCCCAAAAAACAGATTCCCTGGCTGTCTTTCCGCCGGGCGCTGGGAAGCTTTTCCCTTTCGGCTATCGCGCGAACTTCCGACTTCATCAGATGTCCGATCGGAAACATTAGCTTTTGTATTTGCAGGTTGGTGATCTGTCCCAGGAAATCCGTCTGATCCTTCACCGGGTCTTTGGCAGTGGAAAGCCAAACCTTGCCGTCTATTTCGGTCGTAGTGGCGTAGTGGCCGGTCGCGATCTTGTCGAAATCATTTCCCCATCGTTCTTCAAAACAGCCGAACTTGATATATTTATTGCACATCATGTCCGGATTCGGCGTTAATCCCCGCTTTACCGAGTCGATCGTATAACTGACAACCTTGTCCCAGTATTCCTCGTGCAAGGACACCACTTCCATGCGGCAACCATACTTGCGGGCGATATAGGATGTGATCTCAATATCCTCTTCCGCCGGACAGTCGATATATCCGTCCTTATCTTCCATTCCGATCCGGATATAAAATATAACCGGGTCGTGTCCGGCTTCTTTCAACTGATGCACGACTACCGAACTATCGACTCCTCCGGATACCAATGCTGCTATTTCCATTCAATGTGTTTCCTTTTCAGGCTGCAAAGATAGTTGAAAATTGAAAGTTGAAAGTTGAAAGTTATTCAGGATGAGAAGAAAAAACGTTTCATTCTATTGTTTGAAATCGAATACCAAAAGTAATGGATTGTCTTCCTCTTTTGTTGCGTTGATCTTCTCCTTAAATTGTTCTGCCGGAATATGTGTATTTCTCCATTCTACCACTGCGTATGCTTCCAGCGGAACGAATATATGCTTGTCCGCATGGAAGGGAAATTCAGCTGTCGGAATGGTTAAACCATTGAAATATACATTATCCTTAACTGAGGCGTATGTATTCGTCGCCTGCCCTTTTTGATCGGCAACAGTCAGTTTTATGTTTTTCTGATAAAAACTGTTGAACATGAAGAATCGGTCGTTCGCCGCAAAATTTAAAACGCCATACGCATACGATGTTTTATGAAATTCCTGAAAGAAATTCATAACATCGGTATATTCCTCTTCATAAAAAGACTTAGGTACGTTATATCCCTTATAATCAACATAAAAAGAGGGTTTTATTCCACTGCCGTCTACCGATTTGTAAACAGTATCGTTGAATGCTTCGAAGAAATAAATACATTCCTTATGGCGATAAAAATTATGTTCCGAACTTATATGCAGATATTTTGCCTGATTCCGGTCGATGGGCAAATACGTGGCATCTTCATGTCCGTTTTTTATCCGGCGAACCTTGTGGCGTTCATTTTCTCCGTATTCATTGCCGCAATACAGAAAATATGACTGTTCGACAGTCGGTGAAACGGCTCTCGCCCAATACGCAATGTCACGGCTCGAAACACATTCTCCGGAATGATTGTAGTCAATCAGTTTTCGCAGCGACCGGCATAAAACGGTAATTGTTTCTCCGTTTACCGTAAAATCCGAAATATTGGTATATTCTCCCGGCCCCTTACCCGTTTTATTAAAACAGGTTAGCAACTCCCCGGCGTCAGAAAAAACAAACAGTGCATTCCCGTCGGATATGTATATCCTGCCGTTCCCGTATCTGATTCTTTTTATTTCACCTATTACGGTATCGGATGGCAGTTTGATCAGTCGAAAATTCTCGAAATATTCGGATAATTCCAACTCTGCGTTCGAAGTCATATCCGCTTCGATTTTTAATACGGGGAAATGCTGTTCGGATTGTTGGCAGCTATAAAAAGTGGTTATCCCGCATGCAAGAAATAAAAATAGCTTTACTTTATAAAAATCAGTCATAAAAACCCGGTGTTAAATTTAGAAAATTAAACAGTAATCCATAAGGACAAAGATACAGATGTTTCTTTGATTGACAATATTCGCCAGAAAAACACTATAGGTACTACGAGCGCGTACTACCTATAGTACGGCGCCGTTGTACCTATAGTACGAGCGCGTAGTATATATAGAAACACTTTTTTACATTTCGCAATGCGCTGCGTGTGTGCGGGTTAGGTTGATAAGGCCTTATGACCACAAACTACGCTCGATTCAAAGCAGCCTGCGACACAAACCACACAACAGTATTTTCATGCGCTTGCCCTTAAAAAAAGTTCAATAATACTTGCAGCTCAGATAAAAACACTATTTTTGTGCCCATTAAATTCTATAATCATAGTAATGGATAAAATTAGTTACTCACTGGGATTGAGTATTGGGAATAACTTCAAAAGTTCCGGCATCAAAGAGTTCAATCCGGAAGACTTCCTGCAAGGATTGAATGATGTTTTAAACGATAAAAAACCGGCAGTCACCTACGATGAAGCCAAGAAAATCATAAATGATTTCTTCCTAAAACTGCAATCGGAGAAATTGGAAAACAACAAAAAGGCAGGAGAAGAATTTCTGCAAATAAATAAACATAAAAACGGCGTAACTACACTACCCGGCGGTTTGCAATATGAAATACTAAGACCGGGCACGGGAAATACGCCCAAAGCTACGGACAAGGTAAAATGCCATTATCACGGCACCTTAATAAACGGTATCGTTTTCGACAGCTCCGTAGAAAGAGGACAACCGGCTGTGTTCGGAGTTTCGCAGGTAATCGCCGGATGGGTCGAAGCGCTTCAGCTAATGCCGGTCGGTTCAAAATGGAGGCTGTTCATTCCCTCGGATCTTGCCTACGGGGAAAGAGGCGCGGGAGATACTATCGAACCCAACAGCGCATTGATATTTGAAGTAGAGTTATTGGACATTGTAGAGTAATATAAATAAAAAAACAGTTAAAATGAAAAAAGTGAATTTATTAGTTGCAGTAGTGGCGCTTATGGCCGGAATATTTGCATCTTCCTGCGATTTCAAAAAGAGTGTGAAATTAAACAACGGACTGGATAGTGCGAGTTATGCAATCGGTATCCTTAACGGTAGCGGATTCAGACAAAACATTAAAACAGGAGTGCCCGGAGGAGAATTGAACATCGACATGCTTTTAGCCGGATTTGAAGAAACATTGCGTGCCGATAGCGCAAAAACAAAAATTTCCATGGAAGAAGCCCAGACGTTTATTCAGGAATACTTCAACCGGATACAAACCGAAATGTCTACCAAAGCAAAAGGAGAAGGCGACAAATTCCTTGAAGAAAACAAGGCTAAACCGGGCGTAATCACCACGGAAAGCGGTTTGCAATACCAGGTGATCACCGAAGGTACAGGCGAAAGGCCTAAAGCAACCGACAATGTGAAAGTACATTACACGGGAACATTGCTCGACGGTACCGTATTCGACAGCTCGGTAGAACGTGGCGAACCGGCTACTTTCGGCGTAGGACAGGTGATAAAAGGATGGACGGAAGGCTTGCAAATCATGCCGGTCGGTTCAAAATATATTTTCTGGATTCCTTCGGATCTTGCTTATGGAGAAAGAGGAATGGGACAGGACATCAAGCCTAACAGCATGTTGAAATTTGAAGTGGAATTGCTGGAGATCGTAGCTGCCGCGGAATAATCCATAATCACAAAGTCGATTTAATAGACTAAACACAGCGGCACGGAGAACACGGAGGTTTTTTTACACCTCTCCCAAACCCTCTCCACAAGAGAGGGCTTAGATACTCAAGAGGGGATTTCTTTCACCCCTCTCTTGTGGAGAGGGGATGGGGGAGAGGTGTAAAAAAACCTCCGTGTTCTCCGTGCCTCTGTGTTTAATACCCATATAGAGTGTGAAAAAACTGATACTGCTTTTGGCCGTTCTGTTCTCTCCCCTGTTTTTTCTTCAGGCGGGAGAAACTTATTGTTTTCGCGTTTACCTGACGGATAAAGGCGCCGCCGGTCTGCCGGATAATTCCGAAGCATATCTTTCCCAAAGAGCTATCGAAAGGAGAACAAAGCACGACATCGCCATCACTTCTTCCGACTTGCCGATCCCGCCGGCCTATATCAACACGCTCGCCGACCGGGGAGGAGAAATCATAACGCAAAGCAAGTGGCTATCGACGGTAGTTATCGCAAGCACGGACAGTTTGATAGCCGAACGGATAGAGCAGCTTCAGATCGTCGATTCGGTCAAATTAGTATGGAAAGGAGAAAGGGAAAGGGAACAGGCCGAATCCGTTTTTCTCAACAGAGATACCTCGCTGCTCAAACCGCAAAAAGAAACTACATCTAACTTATATGGTTATGCCGAACCTCAAATCAAGATGCTTAACGGCAAGAAACTGCACGATAAAGGATATACCGGAAAGAATTTGAGCATAGCCGTAACGGATGCCGGATTTACCAACGTAAACCGCATGGACGCTTTCCGTTCCCTGCGCCTTGCCGGTACTAAAAACTTTGTGTCGCCCGGAGAATCCATATTCCGGGGAGATGACCATGGCACTAAAGTATTATCCTGCCTGGCCGCCTGCGCACCGGGTATCATGGTTGGCACAGCACCGCAAGCTACCTACTGGCTCCTGAAAACAGAAGACAACCGAAGCGAATTTCCCATTGAAGAAGACTATTGGGTCTCTGCGATTGAATTTGCCGACAGCGCCGGAGTGGATATTATCGCAAGTTCCTTGGGTTACTTTTCTTTCGATGTGGAAGAGATGAATTATTCCGCGGATCTGTTAGACGGGAAAACGGCCTTTATCAGCCGCGCCGCCCATATCGCTGCGGAAAAAGGCATTCTTGTAGTCAGCAGCGCGGGCAACGAAGGGAATAACGACTGGGAGAAAATAACATTCCCTGCCGATGCCACTCATATTTTAACCGTCGGCGCAATTACGGAAGAGAAGGAAAAGAGCAGTTTCAGTTCCATCGGCTTTACCGCCGACTGCCGCGTAAAACCGGATCTTGTCGCCTTAGGTTCGGATTGCGCCGTGATCGGTTGGAGCGGAGATATTCAATACTCAAGCGGAACTTCTTTTTCCGCACCGATCATTGCCGGGCTTACCGCCTGCCTGTGGGAAGCCCTTCCGCAACTGACCAATAAAGAGTTGATCGCCCTGCTTCAAAGCACCGCCAGCCAGTCCCGACGTCCCGACGCGGAAAAAGGATTCGGAATCCCCGATATTTACAAAGCATACAAAAAAGGAAGGAGAAATGCCGATTGACACGCAAATATCCGGACACGATCCTGTTTATTCCCTTTCGGAATTAAACCGGAGAATAAAAGATTCCATCCGGGAAACCTTTCCCGAAGCATACTGGGTACAGGCGGAAACAAGCGACGTGCGCATCCACACATCATCGGAGCACTGTTATCTGGAGTTTATCGAAAAAAATCCACTCACCGGGCAATTGGCCGCCAAGACAAGAGGTACGATCTGGGCTAAAACATTCCGGATGCTTAAACCTTACTTTGAACAGGAAACCGGGCGGCAATTTACATCCGGACTGAAAGTGCTTGTCAAGGTTGCCGTCGATTATCATGAACTCTACGGCCTCAACCTGACGGTACTGGACATCGACCCCACATACACCCTAGGGGATATGGCGCGCAAGCGGATGGAGATTATCCGGCAATTGCAGGAAGACGGAATCTTTACCCTGAACAAAGAACTGGAACTCCCTACCCTGCCCCAACGAATTGCCGTGATCACCTCCCCCACTGCCGCGGGATATGAAGATTTCCTTAAACAGATCACAGAGAACAAGGCCGGGTTCCCTTTTTATATCCGCCTTTTTCCCGCACTTATGCAGGGAGAGAAGACAGAAATGTCGATCATCGCGGCACTCGACCATATATATAATAATGTAGAACATTTCGATGCCGTCGTCATTATCCGCGGCGGAGGCTCTGCGGCCGACCTGAGCAGTTTCGATTCGTATCTGC
The DNA here is from genome assembly GCA_031285925.1 of Tannerellaceae bacterium. Classification (GTDB taxonomy): domain Bacteria; phylum Bacteroidota; class Bacteroidia; order Bacteroidales; family Tannerellaceae; genus QVMG01. The sequence goes on along the minus strand of JAITVG010000002.1, from coordinate 10,770 downwards.
TGGCGGCCAACTGCGCACAGTTTCCTTTGCCGGTCATCACCGGAATCGGGCACGAACGCGACGATACGGTTGTGGATATGGTTGCCCATACCCGTTTGAAAACCCCAACGGCTGTGGCCGAATTCCTGATCGGGAAAATGCAATCGACTGCAGACCGGCTTCAGTTGTTGAGCGCCGGCCTTACTACTATCGTATCGAGCCGACTGGATCGTAATCGCAGTACATTAAAAAACCTGGTCGGCCGCCTTCCTCTCGTTGCCACTTCATTACTATCCGCTTACACCCTCTCGCTCGAAGGGTTGAACAACCGAATAAAGAACAGCACCTCCGCCCTGCTTTCCAATAAGGCAAAAGATTTGCTTCTGTCCGAACAGTTCATCAAACTTGCATCGCCGGAATATATCCTGAAAAGGGGTTACAGCCTCACGATAAAGAACGGGAATATCATCAAGCACGCATCGGAACTGCAAGCCGGCGATATTATCATCTCCCGTTTCTCCGACGGGGAAGCGGAGTCGATTGTTAAGGAAAATAATGGATAATTTATAATGGAATTGTATCTTTGCCCTATGGAAACATACAAAGAAGCCATAGAAAAGCTGCAAAGGATCATTACCGATATTGAAAACAATGATCCGGATGTCGATGTGTTATCGGAAAAGGTCAGGGAAGCTACCCGACTGATCAAACTGTGTAAAGAGAAACTCTTTAAAGCCGACGAAGAAGTAAAGAAAATCCTGGAAGAGTTGGAGTGATGGAAAACTGCGTGATCATTGTTGCCGGAGGTAAAGGCCTGCGGATGGGCGAAGGCCTGCCGAAACAGTTTATTCCGATCGACGGCAAGCCCGTGTTGATGCGTACGATGGAAGCGTTTTACCGGTGGGATCCTTCCATTGAGATTATTCTGGTGTTGCCCGAAGAGCATCAGGAATACTGGAACATGCTGTGCCGAGAATTAAACTGTACGATCTCCCATCATATTGTGAACGGAGGGGAAAGCCGCTTTCATTCGGTCAGAAACGGCCTTGAATACCTGTCAGAAGAACTGGGAATCTCTCCGGAAAGAAAGGAAAAAGGGTGGATTGCAGTCCACGACGGTGTACGCCCGTTTCCATCGCCGGAAGTGATTGCGAACTGTTTCAGCAGTGCAAGGCAGGAAGGGAATGCCGTTCCGGTCGTACCTGTCGTCGATTCTATCCGGGTGGTAGCCGACGAGGGGAATCGTCCGGTAGACCGTTCCAAATATTACGCGGTACAAACGCCACAGGTGTTCCACAGCGATATATTAATCCGCGCCTACCGTCGGGAATATTCTCCCTTGTTTACCGACGACGCTTCGGTAGTGGAAGCCTCCGGCGAAAAGATACACCTCGTTCCGGGCAACCGGGAGAACATCAAGATAACAACCCCTTTCGACCTGCTGGTAGCCAAAGCGCTTTGCCCGTACAGCCGTAACAGCGATGCTGATTGATCTCGACAAAAGAAGTATCACCTATCTGCCGGGAGTAGGTCCTCGCAAGGCGGATATGCTTAAAAAGGAACTCCGGATTGCTTCCTTTGAAGATCTGCTGTATTATTTCCCTTACAAATATATCGACCGAAGCCGCTTTTACAAAGTAGCAGAGATCAACGCCAACCTGCCGTTTATCCAGATGAAAGGCCGTATCCTTTATTTCGACACGGTGGGAGAGGGGCGCAGCAAGAGGCTGATCGGCAAGTTTACGGACGGTAGCGGAGTGATCGATCTGGTATGGTTCAAAGGACTAAGCTACGTGACGGACAAGATACGGACGGGTGTCGAATATATTGTTTTCGGCAAACCGAACGAATTTGGGCAGACAATCAACATTCCTCATCCCGACATCGACCCGCTGGATCAGGCAGGACAGGTTGCCGGCGGCTTATCACCCTTCTACCACACGACGGAAAAGATGAAGAAGTCTTTTCTTAACTCCCGCGCGATCCAAACACTCCAATACAATCTGCTGAGCGCGATCAGTTGGGAAGTGCAGGAAACGCTTCCGCACCGGTTGCGCATGAAACTCCAAATGATGCCGTTGTCCGAGGCGATCAAAAACATTCATTTTCCCGAATCCGCCGATAAACTTAACTTGGCACGGTTGCGGTTGAAGTTCGACGAACTGTTCTATATACAATTAAATATACTGCGCACCGCCGGCCTGCGTAAAATGAAACTGAAAGGGATCGTATTCTCCATGGTTGGAGATGCTTTCAACCAGTTTTACTCGGAATATCTTCCGTTCGAACTCACCGGAGCGCAGAAAAGAGTGGTGCGCGAGATTCGCGGAGATATGGGAAACGGACGGCAAATGAACCGCTTATTGCAGGGCGACGTGGGCAGCGGGAAAACGCTCGTTGCGCTACTTGCCATGCTGCTGGCCATAGATAACAACTGCCAGGCCTGTATGATGGCGCCGACGGAGATATTAGCCACGCAGCACTACGCAACAGTGATGGGATTTCTGAAAGATATGGACATCCCGGTGGCGCTCCTCACCGGCTCCACAAAGAAAAGCGAACGCAATAAAATACTTCCCGCCGTTGCGAACGGAGAGATACGGATACTGATCGGCACACATGCGTTGATTGAGGAAACCGTTTCCTTTTCCTCGCTTGGACTGGCTATTATCGACGAGCAACACCGTTTCGGAGTGGAACAACGCTCGCGCTTATGGTCGAAAAGCCCTGTCCCGCCTCATATCCTGGTTATGACGGCCACTCCCATCCCCCGCACACTGGCCATGACGCTCTACGGCGATCTGGATGTTTCCGTAATCGACGAACTGCCGCCGGGCAGGAAACCCATCAAAACACTTCACCGTTACGACAATAAAAAGGCTGAACTTTTCAACTTCATCCGCAAGGAAATAAACGAAGGCAGGCAGGCTTATGTGGTTTATCCGTTGATAGAGGGCAGCGAGAAAAGCGATTACAAAAATCTCGAAGAAGGGTTTGAGTTATACAAGGAGATTTTCCCGGATTTTAAAGTATGTATGGTGCACGGCAAAATGAAAGCGGCGGATAAAGATGCCGAAATGCGGAAGTTCATCTCCGGCGAAGCGCATATATTAATGGCGACCACCGTGATAGAAGTCGGCGTGAACGTGCCGAACGCTTCGGTTATGGTTATCGAAAGCGCCGAACGCTTCGGATTGTCCCAGCTTCATCAGTTAAGGGGACGCGTCGGTCGAGGTGCGAAACAGTCTTACTGCGTACTGTCCACCTCCTACAAACTGAGCAACGACACGCGCAAGCGGCTGGAGATCATGGTGAACAGCACCGACGGGTTCGAGATTGCCGAAGCGGATCTTCGTCTGCGCGGACATGGCGATCTGGAAGGAACACGCCAAAGCGGTGACGGCCTCGATCTCAAAATAGCCGATCTCGGCGCCGACGGACAAATCCTTCAATATGCACGGGAAATTGCCCGGGATATACTGAACGAAGACCCCAATCTGGAAGCCGAAACCAATCTGATATTGAACGAAAGGCTGAAAACTCTCTTCTCCGGACGGAAAAACTGGGGTATGATCAGCTAATATGCTGTAAAACATATTAGCGATTACCACATTGATTTTCTGCACATTACAACGCCTTTATTCCGCCTCTTTTTCTTCCTTTAGGAAAGTTTTGTACGGTATAATTTGTCTTTTTCATCAATTTAGCGACCTTTGTTCGCTTAGTATCAGGATTTTCTGAAGAAAAGTTCCTTATAAAACAAAAGTCAGGAAATAAATAATGAAACAAATGAATATAAGAATACTGCTAAGCTTGCTATCTTTTTCTTTCTTCGCAACAGCGCTTTGCGCACAAACCCGGGAAGAAGGGGAAAGTATACTGCTGCAAAACTACTCCCACGTGATGGAAGCGCGAGTGTCGGAGCTTATGGCCGACCGTGTACCGACTAAACGGAGCATAGCCCTCAAAGAACTTATCGAAAGCAACGAAAAAGCACAATTACTCTTCAACGAAGCACTAAAATTTCCGGCCGACGAACTCTACGGCTCACTCTGGGACAACAAATGGGTAGACCCTTTCCGCGGAGAAACCAAGGCTGACTTCCCCGATTCTTTCGCCATCGACTGTTCCTCTTTCATCCTTCCCATAGATTCCAATATAAAAGTTACATCCAAATATGGCCCCCGCCGCAGGCGTATGCACCGGGGCATCGACCTGAAAGTGCATGTCGGTGATACTGTCCGCGCCGCTTTCGACGGGAAAATCCGCATCCGCTCCTACGAGCGCCGGGGGTATGGCAACTATGTCGTCATCCGCCATCCGAACGGACTGGAAACGATCTACGGCCATCTCTCCAAATTCCTCGTCAATGAAAACGACATCATACGCGCCGGCCAGCCGATCGGTTTGGGAGGAAACACCGGGCGATCCACAGGCTCACACCTTCACTTTGAAACCCGTTTCCTCGGACAGGCCATCAATCCGGCGGAGATTATAGACTTCACCAACGGAGTTCCCCACAAGGATTTGTACGTCTTCCAAAACGTAAAGATCAACGGACGCAAGAGCAATATCTATACCTCGTCTGAAGACCGGATGTTTTATTACCGTGTAAGGTCGGGAGATACGCTGGGCAGAATCGCAAGCATTTACGGCACTTCCGTCAATGAACTTTGTCGCCTGAACGGGATCAAAAGCACCACCACACTGCGTATCGGCCAGTCGATCCGCGTAAACGCAAGTGCTGAAAAAGCTACGCAGATAAAAGCCAAAACACAACCCAAACAGGAAAAGGCCACGACCGTAACGGCAACCTCCGCCACAGTCGCTTCCGCACAGGATGCGGGCGCCTCCGGGGTTAGCGTGCAGGGAAATCCCACCTACCATAAAATACAATCGGGCGACACCCTGGGAGCTATCGCCGTTAAATACGGCACTACGGTAGAAAAACTTTGCCAACTCAACGGCATCACCCGCACTACAATCCTGCGTCTGGGAAGAACTCTTCGCTGCTCATAGTAAAATCCGGCAATCACAATTAAACACAGAGGCACAGAGGCACAGAGCCTCAGAGGCACAGCGTTTTTATACCTCTCCCAAACCCTCCCCACAAGGGAGGGCTTAGATACTTAAAGGGGATTTTCACCCCTTTTCGGGGGAGAGGGGACGGGGGAGAGGTGTATTACATCTCGTAGCAAGGAAAGACTGTTTCGCAAAAAGGTTATTACATCTCGTAGTAATGGAAGATTATTTCGCCAAAAGATTATTATGCCTCGTAGTAAGGGAAGACTGTTTCGCCAAAAGGTTATTATGCTTCGTAGTAATGGAATACTGTTTCGCCAAAAGATTATTTTACCTCGTAGTAATTGAAGACTGTTTCGCCAAAAGTTTCTTTGGGCTAACAATAAGTTTTCATATCGAAAACAAAAGAAAATACCGGTTTCTTTGTCTGCGACCCTCTATCGCCGACGGCGAAAACCATGATGACATGCAACAATGCCGCTGCTACACGAAGATTAATTCAGTAAAAATAGCTTACTTTGCCCTCTAATATAAGCTTAGTGTATGTTATTTACAGAATTGGATATCCCCGGAGTATGGATTATCGAGCCGAAAGTGTTCCGGGATGAGCGCGGATATTTTATGGAGTCGTTCAAACAGGCCGAATTTGAAAGGCATGTGGGGTGCATGAATTTTATCCAGGAGAATGAATCCCGCTCCGGAAAGGGAGTGTTGAGAGGATTGCATTATCAACGGGAACCCTATGCGCAGGCAAAACTTGTGCGGGTGATCGAGGGGGAAGTGCTGGATGTTGCCGTGGATTTGCGCGGCGGATCACCGACATTCGGCAGGCATGTGGCGGTGTTGCTGACAGGCGATAACAAAAAACAACTGTTTATTCCCCGCGGATTCGCACACGGTTTTAAGGTACTTAGCGAGAATGTCCTGTTTCAGTACAAGGTGGACAATATCTATAAACCCGACCACGAAACCGGTATTCTGTACAGCGATCCTGCCGTGGGAGTGGCATGGAATATAGGCGAGGACGAAGAGATTATCCTCTCGGAGAAGGATAAATCGCTACCTTTGTTAAGCGAAATCAAAAACGGCTGATGGTTTAAAACAAACAGAAGAACGTATGAAAACATATCTTATCACCGGTGGCGCCGGTTTTATCGGCGCGAATTTTGTAAAATATATGCTGGCGACTCACGCCGGAATACGGTTGGTGGTTTTGGATTTGCTGACTTATGCCGGCAATCTGGGAACGCTTGCCGACGAGATCGACAACGAAAGATGCTTCTTCGTGAAAGGCGACATTGGCGACAGGCACCTGATCGGCCGCCTTTTCGAGGAATACGCGTTTGATTACGTGATCAACTTCGCGGCGGAAAGCCATGTGGACAGGAGCATCGAAAACCCGCAGCTGTTTCTCGTCACCAACATATTGGGTACCCAGAACCTGCTGGATACCGCCCGCCGGTACTGGACGGAGGGAAAGGACGAGGCCGGTTATCCCGTCTGGCGCAAGGGAGTACGCTTTCATCAGGTGTCTACCGACGAAGTGTATGGCAGCTTGGGAGCGGAAGGTTATTTCCATGAAACAACCCCTTTGGATCCACACAGCCCTTACAGCGCATCGAAGGCAAGCGCCGACCTTTTCGTGAAGGCTTACTTCGACACTTACAGGATGCCGGTCACCATCACCCGCTGCTCCAACAATTACGGCCCTTATCATTTCCCGGAAAAGCTGATCCCCCTGATCATTAAAAATATTCTGGAAGGAAAACCTCTGCCTGTGTATGGCGACGGAACGAATGTGCGCGACTGGCTGTATGTGGAAGATCACTGCAAGGCTATCGACCTTGTGGTGCGCGAAGGAAAAGACGGCGAAATATATAATGTCGGCGGGCATAACGAGAAGCAGAATATAGAGATCGTAAGGCTTACGATTCAAACCGTTCGCCGCATACTGACCGAAGAACCGGAATATTGCCGGGCGTTGAAGCAAGCCGACAAGGATGCTGCAATCGACCGGATCAACGAAAGTCTGATCTCTTTCGTGAAAGATCGCCTGGGGCACGACCGCCGGTATGCCATTGATCCGCAGAAGATCAGCAATGAATTGGGATGGATGCCGGAAACTCCGTTTGAACAGGGGATTGTGAAAACCATTCGCTGGTATCTCGATCACCGGGACTGGGTGGAAGAAATAACCGGTGGCGATTATATGGAATACTATGAGCGAATGTACGGAAATAAATAAAGAATAAAATAACGATGGCTTCAAAGACAACAAAAATCATAATTACATCCGCGTGGGCGCTGTTCGCAGCAGTTATAGTGATTATCGCCCTGCTGTTTTCCGCGATAGCGAAAGGGTCTATCGGCTACATGCCGAAGATTGAACAGCTTGAAAACCCGATCGACAAATATGCTTCGCAGGTTATTTCGGCCGACGGGAAGGTGCTGGGTAGCTACGCGCACAGTATGGAAAACCGTATCCTCGTCAATTATGAAGACCTTTCGCCCGACTTGGTGCGGGCTTTGGTCGCAACGGAAGATATCCGTTTTGCCCGCCACAGCGGGATAGACGCGATCGGCCTTTCCCGCGCCATTATAAAAAGGGGTATACTGATGCAGAAGAGCGGCGGCGGCGGAAGTACGATCACCCAGCAACTGGCCAAGCAACTCTATTCACCCGGCGCCGAGAACGTATTGGAGCGGGTGTTGCAAAAGCCGATAGAATGGGTAATCGCGGTGCAGCTGGAACGCTTCTACACCAAAGAAGAAATCATCAACATGTACCTGAACAAGTTCGACTTTCTCTACAACGCCGTGGGAATACAGTCGGCGGCGCGGGTATATTTCGGCAAAACGCCTCAGACGCTGAAAACGGAAGAAGCCGCCACGCTGATAGGCATGTGTAAGAATCCTTCCTATTACAATCCGGTACGCCAGAACGAACGCACCCGCGGGCGACGCAATGTCGTGCTGGAGCAAATGTGCAGGGCAGACTATCTGTCGAGGGCGGACTGCGATTCGCTGAAGGCACTGCCTCTCACCGTTTACTTTATGCGGATGGATCATAAGGAAGGCCCTGCTCCCTATTACCGGGAATACCTGCGGATGGTGCTGACGGCAAAGAAGCCCGACAAGAAGAACTATCGCGGATGGCAGATGCAGAAGTTCCAGGAAGACTCGGTGGCCTGGGAAAACGATCCGCTCTACGGCTGGTGTAACAAGAATAAGAAAGCCGACGGTTCCTTTTACAATATCTATACGGACGGCCTGAAGATTTACTCTACCATAGACTCGCGCATGCAGCAGTATGCCGAAGAGGCCGTAAGGGAACACATCGGCGGCTATTTGCAGGCGGAATTTTTCAAGGAAAAAAAGGGACGGAGCTATGCCCCTTTCTCCCGCGAACTGCGTGCCGGCCAGGTGGATACGATCATGATACGCGCCATGCAGCAGTCCGACCGTTACAGAGGTCTGAAAGCCTCCGGTATGAAGGAAGACGATATACGGAAAGACTTCGCCACGCCGGTAGATATGCGGGTATTCAACTGGGGAGGGGCTGTGGATACACTCATGTCGCCGATGGATTCCATCCGCTATCATAAAAGCTTCCTGCGCACGGCATTCATGTCGATGGATGCCCGTACGGGAAACGTCAAGGCTTACGTCGGCGGGATCGACTACAACTATTTCCAGTACGACATGATCAACGGCGGCCGCCGGCAGGTAGGCTCCACGATCAAGCCGTTCCTCTATTCGCTCGCCATGCTGGAAGGCATCAGTCCGTGCGAGCAGATGCTGCATGTGGAGCAAACCCTCCGCGATGAAAACGGTAAGGCCTGGACGCCGAAGAACTCCAGCGCAAGGAACGTGGGCGAGAGGGTAACGATAAAGTGGGGACTGCAAAACTCGTCGAACTGGGTCACGGCCTACCTGATGAGCAGACTGTCGCCCTACACCTTTGTCCGCCTGCTGCACTCTTACGGTCTGATGAACGAAATGGATCCGGTGGTATCCATCTGCCTCGGCACGCCGGACGTGTCGGTGGGCGAAATGGTGACGGGCTATTCCACCTTTGCCAACCGAGGGCTGCGGGTAGACCCGATATATGTCACCCGGATAGAAGACAGCTACGGCAACACCGTAGCCACGTTTACACCGAAAATGGCTGATATGCTGCCGGAAGACGCCGCCTACAAGATGCTTTACATGCTCCGCAGCGTGATCAATGGAGGAACAGGCGCACGTGTTCGTGCGCGTTACGGTATCCGCGCCGATATGGGCGGCAAGACGGGCACGACGCAGAACCATTCCGACGGCTGGTTCATGGCCTTTACGCCTTCACTGGTGGGCGGTTGCTGGGTTGGCGGCGAAGACCGCTCCATCCGCTTCGACCGGATGACCGAAGGGCAGGGTGCCAACATGGCCTTACCGATATACGGACTCTACATGCAAAAGGTATATGCCGACAAAACGCTGGGATATTCGGAGGAAGAGAAGTTCGATATCCCCGAAGAGTACATTGATCCGTGCAGCGAAACCGAAACGCCGCTCCCCGAAACCCGGGTAACTCCTCCCGACCTGGGCGGAATAGACAGGATGTTTGAGTAACGACATCTTTCTCAAAGCATAGTTGTGTTTGGAAACAGAATCAAACGCATTCCTTTCATCTTAAAAACGGACAAAGTGTTCATTTACGAACATTGAAAGAAAACGCATACTCCGTGAAATCAGTGCCTTAGCTTTGTGGCACAGCTTTTGCCTGTTCATCGAAAACAATATGACAAAATGAAACGGATATGCAGTTTTCTAATCCTTGCGCTTATTCTCCCGCTGCACGGCGAAGCGCAGGAAGATACCCTGATCGTCGAACTTTCCCTGCAGGAAGCCATACATCTGGCGCAGTCGCAATCGGTGGATGCCGCCGTGGCGCTGAACGAGTTGAAAACCGCCTACTGGGAATACCGTACTCACCGAGCAGACCAGCTTCCGGAAGTAAACTTCACCGGCAGCCTGCCCAATTATTACCAGCGATACAATAAATACCAGAAAGAAGACGGTTCGTATACTTTTGTAAAGAATAACTCGCTGGAACTTAACGGCCAACTGTCCATCACGCAAAACATAGCACTGACCGGCGGACAGATCTCGCTCAATTCCGATTTATCCCTGACCCGGCAATTGGGAAGCGGAGCGTTTAATGAATACATGAGCGTACCGATCGGGCTAACCTTCACACAGCCCATCTTCGGCGCCAATCATCAAAAGTGGAAAAGACGCATCGAACCCGTGCGCTACAAGGAAGCGGAAGCCGCCTACATGGAAAGCACGGAAGAGGTGACAATTAAAACGATCAATTATTTTTTCCAACTCTTACAGGCACAGGTGAGCCTGAGCAACGCACAGCAGAATCTGGAAAACGCCAATAAACTGTACGACATCGCCATTGCTAAAAGAAAGATCGGACATATCTCCGAAATGGAACTGATGCGGCTGAAGCAATCGGCGCTCCAGGCGGAATCATCCTTAACCTCTGCCCAATCAAACCTAAACGCAAACATGTTTCAGCTTCGCGCCTTTCTCGGCCTAAGCGAACAGGAGGTTATTCAACCTGCATTGCCGGAGTTTACACCCGACATTGAACTTGAATATAAGGAAGTGCTCGGCATGGCGCTGGAGAATAACGCTTTTGCGAAAAACATTCTCCGCCGTCAGATAGAGGCAGACTACAACGTAGCTACGGCAAAGGGAAATCAGCGCAGCATGGAA
>JAITVG010000208.1 GCA_031285925.1 Tannerellaceae bacterium | reverse complement strand
CCCGGAAGGGATTGGGCGACGGAAAAGAGGTCGATAAAATCCTTTTCCGAAATCCAACCCTTATTCACCACTTCACGCTGGATCAGGGGCAGCATGGCATATCCTCCACCGACGGTGAAAGTCCCGATCTTGAAAAAGGTGATGAACAGGTTCCAGTACATTATTTCTTTTCCAGCGTAGATGAATAGGCAGCCGGATCGTTGATGATCCGCAGGGCTGCCTTAAGGCTGTCGTTGATGTCGTTGATGATCTGGAAATACTGGTTCATTTCGTACATGTCGCGGGCGATCAATGCCTTTAGCTGAAGGGTGAGCAACGGCTTCGCATGGTTGAACTGCTCTTCGCTGTACTCGATCTTTTCCTCGTTGGCCATTTCGACGACCTGTTGCAAAAGGCTTTCCGGAACGGTAAAGCCGGCTTTGTATTTGTCGAAATTCTTGTATTGTCGAACCATTTCCGCACGATGTTCATCCAGGTAATTCATCGCCGCGCGGTTTACGATACCCGTCGCTATCAGGCGCCGGTGGTAAGGGGACGATAAAGTCGTATCGATCGGGATAAAGATGTCAGGCATGATACCGCCGCCGCCATAGACCACACGCCCGGCAGTGAGTGTGTTGTACTTCATGGAGTCGGGGAAATGGATACTGTCCGCGCTCATTAGCTCGCCCTTGTTGTAACGGTCGATCAGGTCGTGCTGATACGAATCGGCATCTCCCTTTTCATACGGTTTCTGTATGGAACGGCCGTTGGGGGTATAATAACGGGAAACGGTCAGGCGGATCATGGAACCGTCGGGCAGTGGGATCGGTTTCTGAACAAGGCCTTTGCCGAAGGTACGCCGCCCGAGGATAATTCCCCTGTCCCAATCCTGTATCGCCCCCGAAACAATCTCGCTTGCCGAGGCGGAACCTTCATCCACAAGCACCACCAGGCGCCCCTGCTCGAAATTCCCCTTACCGGTTGCCGTTGCAGTCTCTCTGGGTTGGCTTACCCCTTCGGTATAAACGATCAGTTTTCCTTTAGCAAGAAATTCATCGGCCAGGTCGATCGCGATATTCAGGAATCCGCCTCCATTGCCTTGCAGGTCGAGCACAAGGTTTTTCATTCCCTGCTTTCTGAGCTTCTCGAAAGCCTCCCGGTATTCATCCATGGAGGAAATGGCGAAACGGTTCAGTTTGATATATCCGGTCGTTTTATCCGCCATGTAAGCTGCATCCAGGCTGAACACCGGTATCTTGTCGCGGATGATCTTAAAATCGAGAATCTCAGCGCCCTTGTCGCGCAATACCTTCACCGTTACTTCCGTCCCTTTCCGGCCGCGAAGACGTTTCATAATGTCGTTCGTCTTCATTTGCACGCCTGCAATTACCGTGTCGTTCACCTGAATGATCCGGTCGCCGGCCCTCAACCCTACTCTTTCCGACGGGCCTCCGGGAATTACCTGTATCACGTAAAGCGTGTCGGTCAGCATATTGAACTGGATGCCGATCCCGTCGAAGTTTCCCTGCAACGGCTCGGTCATTTCCTTTGTTTCTTCCGGGTTAAGGTAGTTGGAATGCGGATCCAGTTTTTCCAGCATGCCTGCGATCGCGTCTTCTACCAGCTTGCGCTGATCCGTGGAATCCACATACAGGTTTGAAACGGCATAAAGCGCCATTTGCAATTTCCGGGCGTCGCTGTTACTGTTGTTTTGCGCTCCTGCCGGCAGTGCGGTTACGATCGCACCGAGGAGTAATGGTAAGAGGATTTTCTTCATTTCGTTTTAATCATAAATTTGTCTGTCAATACAATTCCGTCTCTTTCGGGACGAACATGGATATGTCTTTGCCGTAGCGCAGCAGTTCGCGCACTATGCTGGAGCTGATGTGGGTGTGTTCCGGTTCGGTGAAAAGTATAAAAGTTTCTATTCCGGTAAGCGCCCGGTTCACATCCGCGATACTTTTCTCATACTCGAAATCGTTTACCGTGCGGATCCCGCGAAGAATAAACCGCGCATCGACTTCCGCGGCGAAATCGACGGTCAAAGAATCGTAGCATACGGCACGTACGCACGGGTTGTCCCTGTATAGCTTTTCTATGGCCTCTATTCTCTTTTCCAGGCTGAAGTAAGTCTGTTTTTTGTCGTTAATGCCTATGGCAATCACTATTTCGTCTACCAGACGAAGCCCCCTGTCTACCAGGGATTGATGCCCGATGGTAAAAGGATCGAATGTTCCGGGGAAAAGAGCGGTACGTTTCATGGGGTGTTTTTAATTGAGGCAAAGATAGGAGAAAGAATTGTTAATTGTAAATTCCCGCTATTCTTCTTCGATTTCCTTTTTCCGGTTGCCGAGCGATTTCGCATTTAGCGGACTGATAATCTTTTGACCCGTTTGTTCTTCCAGTTCTTTTCGTGCCACATCGGCTACCTTGCCGCCCTTTTGCGCTATTTTTTTGCTGTCATCGAATGAGATGGGATTTTCTTTTTTGGAAATCTCGGTAGTCGAGGCTTCTGCGAGCATATTAAATACCAGTTCGAGGTTGGTCATGTTGTCGCGCAGGCTCTCGGTTTTCAAACCCTTGTACTGTTTGTACTGTTTCGTGCTCATGCCCGACCATCCATGGGTGATAATATCGGTGAGCGTGGCAAACTCCTGTCCTTTCCGCACGCCGCGCCGCTCCCATTCGTCGGTCAGTTCCTTGCGCACTTCGATGGATTTGAGGCGCTGGTTGATCCATGATTCCGAATAGCCCTTGCGGTGGTAGTATTCCATCAGCCGCTCGATGCCCTGTTCGGGATCGTCGATCTCTTCGAGGCGTTCGCGCCCCAACTGCGCCAGCCATTGTTTGAACGGCTCGGCCTTCGGCGACGGCACGGACTGTATCAACCGGAAAAGCTGCTCCACGTCGGCTACGTCGGTCTTGTAAAACTTGCCGTCGGCCGACTGCATTTTCAGTTGACTACAATTTGTAGCCAACTC
>JAITVG010000213.1 GCA_031285925.1 Tannerellaceae bacterium | reverse complement strand
TCTTTTTTTCAGCGAGCGTTGCTCGTGGCCGTCAGGCCTGTTTTTTGCCGTCCGGCTTTAGCTGACGGTTAATTATTTCCGGCTTCAAGGCCGGTTCCTCTGTGGGTTTCAACCCCCTTGTCTTTTCTCCCCTCTACTTCTGGAGAGGGGTCGGGGGTGAGGTGTAAAGGGATTGAAACCCGCAGAGGTTGAGACTTCGCCCCCATCTTTAAAACCGTCGGTTGAAACCGGCAAAATACAGGCCTACGGCCACTCGCTACGCTCACTGAAAAAAAGAGTATGAATAATGCAGGCTGGATGTTTTGTTGCTTTGTACGTATACTTTTTATCTTTTCACAGCTGTGAAACGAAAACTTCACAGCTGTGAAGAGAAAGTTTCACAGCTGTGAAAATATTAAAAGTACCTAAACAAATCACTAAAAGTATATGAACAAACCACTAAGAGTAGCTGTGTGAGCCACTAATCGTGGACGTACAAAAACTAATTTACATAAACTCTATTCAATAATTTCGCCGACAAATCACTGTTCTGACATTTTTTTTCCCTACTTTTGACATTGAAAAACAAGAATCTACAGGAAAGGACAAGTGGTGTTATGGAGAGCGAATTAAATGCCTTTTCATCCATGTTTGAACGGTTCAGAAAACCTGCCATACTTTTTGCTTATTCGTATGTCAAAGATATGGATGAGGCAGAAGATATTTATATGGATACGATGATGCGTTTCTGGGAAAACCGGAAAGAATTGCCGGATAACCTGCATATCTCCTCTTATCTGCTTACTGCAATTAAAAACCGGGCTTTAAACTCCCTTCGTCAGCAAAATGTGAGAAACGATGCCGGACAATTCCTTTCCGATCACCGACAGAGGGAATTGAATTTCCGCATATCTTCGCTTGAAGACTGCGAACCGGGCGAACTCTTTGCCGAAGAAATTCGCCGGATCATCGACAATACATTGCGTGATCTGCCCGAACACTCCCGGAAAATATTTTTTATGAGCCGTTATGAAAGCAAGACAAACAAACAAATCGCACAGGAATTGCACATCAATATCAAAACCGTGGAATACCACATCGGCAAAACCCTGAAACTTCTCCGCACAAACTTGAAAGACTATCTTCCGCTTATCCTTCCGGGATTTTCATCCATTATGTAACATGTAAAAAAGCATGTACGATTCTTAGGGTATCGTTCAAGTTGCGTGTTATATTCAATGATGGACAAATATCTTTTGTATAAATATTTTGCAGGCGAAACCTGTGAAGAGGAAGAAAAACAGCTTATGGACTGGGCTGAAAGCGATCCTGAAAATTATCAGGCTTATCTGAAAGAAAGGAAATGCTGGAATGCCCTGCTGGTTAATACCGACCGGGAATTTGATCCGTTCAAAGCAGGAACAAAGAAAAAAACGTCCCGCATTTGGATTTTTTCTGCCGTTGCCGCTTCCTTCGCTCTATTGTTTATTCTCTCCCAACGGTTTATTCAGGAAGAACAACCTGCGGAGAAATGGCAGTCGATATGGGTTCCGCCCGGACAAAGGGCGCAGATTACGCTGGACGACGGCACGTCGGTTTGGCTCAATTCGCGTTCTACGCTGATTTTTCCTGCGACTTTCGTATCAGGAAAGCGCACGGTGAAACTCAACGGAGAAGCTTATTTTGATGTGGAAAAAGACACGGAGCATCCTTTTATCGTTCAAACCGGCAAATACGATATCGAGGTCTTGGGCACAAGTTTCAATGTGTTGGCTTATGAAGGCCATGATTTTTTTGAAACATCCCTGTTGAACGGGAGTGTACAGATAAACTCGCCTGTGCGGAATACCCCGGTAGCGACTTTGAAACCAAATGAAAGAATACACGAAACAAACGGTCGGCTCCTGGTTTCCGCTATCGACAATCCGGATCATTTCCGCTGGAGAGAAGGGTTGATTTGTCTGGACGATGAACGTTTTGAAGATTTGGTACAAAAATTTTCACTCTATTTCGATATCCGGATCATCATCGAGAATAAAAAACTTCTTGATTACCGCTGTACCGGAAAATTTCGTCAAAGCGATGGAGTGGACTACGCTTTGAAGGTGTTGCAGGCTGAAATGAAATTCAGCTATACGCGCGACAATGAACGAAACGAGATAGTTATTCAATAATTATATAATATAATTAACAATTAAATCAGCTGCCTATGAAGATATGACACCATGAAAAGACAAAAACCGGAGAGTGCTGGAACCACCCCCCGGTTGTAACTTGTCAATACCAGAGAATTTTTACAGTATTAACAATAAGTCAATCACAAATTTATGGAAAAAGAATTTGACAAGCCTTATCCCTGTGAGATAATCCACAGAAAAGGCAAAATATTTCGTATTATGAAGTTAACCTCTATTTTGTTTTTCTGTGCCGTGTTCACGCTGTTGGCCGAGAACACGCACTCACAGAATGCTAAGGTTTCTATTAATAAAGAGAACTCTACTCTGCTCGATATCTTAGACGAGATAGAAAAACAGACGGAGTACCTTTTTCTTTATAACAAAAAGAATGTGGACGTAAATCGCACTGCAAGTGTCCGGGTTATCAACCAACCGGTAAGCAGGATACTTGACGCTGTTCTGGAAGGAACGAATGTGAATTACGAGATGGTCGGTAATCATATATTGCTTTCCGACCGGAAAAACGCAACGAATGAAACGATTCTGTCGCCGCAACAGGCGAAGAAGACTGTAACCGGTACAATTGTTGACGACAAAGGCGATCCGGTTATCGGTGCGAATATCATCGAAAGCGGCACGGCAAACGGAGTAACCACCGATATTGACGGCAATTTCGTATTATCCGTTTCGGACAACGCCACCCTTCAGATCTCCTATATCGGTTATCTGTCGCAAAGCATTACCGTCGGCAACCAAAGTCAGCTTTCCATCGTTTTGAGAGAAGACAGCCAAAGTTTGGATGAGGTGATTGTGGTTGGGTATGGAACCCAGCGTAAACTGACGTCTACCGCCGCCGTTGGCTCCGTATCGGCCGATCAGTTGACAAAAACAACTGTGGTGAATACATCAAAAGCACTTACCGGCCTGACAGCGGGTATTACAGTTATCGACCGTGGAGGCGCACCGGGAAGCGACGATCCGAATATATACATTCGCGGTGTCGGGACTACAGGTTCGTACGCACCGCTGGTTCTTGTCGATGGTGTTCAAATGAGTTTAAGTATGGTTCCCAGTTCTGAGGTTGAAAGCATTTCCGTACTTAAAGACGCTGCATCTGCATCTATCTACGGATCGAGAGCGGCTCATGGAGTTATTCTGGTAACTACCAAAAGAGGTAAAGCAGGCAAACCGATAGTAACCTACAACGGATATGTAGGCATACAGGATCTGGCTAAGGTTCCTGAACAGGTAAGCGCACGAGAGTATATGGATATGGTGAACGAATCGGCGGAAAATGTAGGCGCCACGGAACTATATCCAAAAGATATTTACGATAGAGTATTGTCGGGAAACGATCCCATGTATTCATACCACAACTGGGTTCGTGAAGTTTATCAACCCGCAAGCATTACCGAGCATACGCTAAGCATATCCGGAGGTAGCGAAAGCATCCGATACTCTTCGATGTTCAACTATATGGATCAGCCTGGTGTGGTCAAAAACACCAACTATAAGAGATATACGTATTCCGCGAACATGGATATCGATATCAGCAAGTACGTCCGGTTTGGCAGTACATTCTCCTATCGTCATGCAGACCGCGCATGGCCTACCGGACTGGGCGACGCTCAGTATCGTGCCTGGTCGTTTGTGCCTACAACGCCTTCGCGGTGGGAAGACGGAAGTTACCGGTTGGACGATCAGGGGACAAACCCGATAGCATCCGGCGATCCGAATGTGTCGGGCGAACAAATCTATCAAAGAGATAATTTCACCGGACAGGCTAAAATAGAGATCGAACCGATCGAAGGTTTGGTTTTCACCGGGCAGGCATCTTTGAATGGTAGATGGGACAGAGAAAAAACGCACAACAGAAATTATAAATTCTATAAAGCCGACGGCTCTTTCGATCGTGAATGGAGGAGTCCCAATTCCGTGAGAGACGATCGTAATAATCGTTATCAGTTGCAATTGCGCTTCTTGGCCGATTATTCGAAAACATTTGCAGGTGTTCACAGCTTCCATGTATTGCTGGGAGCGGAACAGGAGTCGTACCGGAATTACTTCTCAAGAGCTGAACGGAGGAATCTGATATCCGACGTCATGCCTGATATTGATCTGGGATCGGCCGCGAGCCAATTTGCAAATGGAGGCCCAGAGGCATGGGGAATCAACTCGTTCTTCGGACGCATCAACTACGGATATAAAGACAGGTATCTGTTTGAAGCTAACATTCGCGCAGACGGTTCGTCAAAGTTTGCGAGAGGTAATAAATGGGGTGTTTTCCCATCGTTCTCGGCAGCGTGGCGTATTTCGGAAGAATCTTTCATGAAAGATCAGACCTGGCTCTCCAACCTGAAATTAAGAGCATCCTGGGGACAAACGGGTAATGAAAGTATTCCGAACAATGTGGGTAAATTCCTTTACATGCCTCAATATGGCACCGAAAACAACGTAATTATGGACGGAGCATTGGTCACCGGCATTTATCAAAGTAAAATGGCGACATTTGACCTCACGTGGGAGAAAGTGGAATCAACAAATATAGGATTGGATTTCGGTTTCCTTGACAACAGTCTGTACGGAGAGTTCGATTACTATATTAAAGACACCAAAGACATTCTGCTGAATCTGGGTATTCCCCGGTTCATCGGATTGGACGCCCCTTACCGGAATGTGGGAGCGGTTAGAAACTCCGGAGTAGAAGTTATGTTGGGCTACCGCAAATCGGACGGTGATTTCAAGTACTCCATAACCGGAAACTTCTCTTACAACCACAACGAATGGATAGATCGCCAGGGCGACAATAACAATACGCACGACTATAATATCGAACGGGAAGGAGAAGAGCTCGGCTCATATTACATGTATGCGGCCGACGGCCTGATAGCCAACCAGGCGGAATTGGATGAATATAAAGCCAAATACAAATCGGATCCGAGAGGTATCACCGTATTGCAACCCGGCGACGTTAAGCTGATCGATACCGACGGCAACGGCGAAATCAATGCAGCCGACCGGCAAATATTTTCGTCGACGGTTCCTAATTTTATTTACGGTTTGACGTTCAATGCCGAATATAAAGGCTTTGACCTGTCTTTGCAATTCCAGGGAACCGCAAAGGCCAATAAGTTTATCTACGGAGAAGTGATGGAAGGCCCCGCTTATGAAGCTTTTACCGGACTTCACTATCGTGAACGCTGGACAGAAAAGAACCAGGATCCAAACGCTCTTGTACCCCGTATGGAGGCGGCTAACAACAGGAACAACTCTACGACCAATTCATTTTTCCTCAAAGATGTATCGTATGTGCGTTTAAAGAATGCTTCGATCGGATATACCATACCGGGCAGTATCACTTCCCGGATGAATATACAAAATTTCAGGGTGTATCTTTCCGGTTCTAACCTCTTGACGTTCGACAGTCTTTTCCAATCCATGGATCCTGAAAATCCGGACGGAAGACTAACAAACTTCCCTCCGATCAAGATAGTGTCCCTCGGAGTTAATCTTACATTCTAAAACTCTAAAGCATAACTTGTGATGAATACATTAAAAAAATATGTTTTTTGCTTTGTTGCATTGATTACAACTGCTGTAATAACAAGTTGTAACAGCAATATTGATCTGGATGCCGAAGGTATAATCGTAGCAGGGAATTACTGGACAACTCCGAATGATTATGATAATGCCCTGAACTCGGTGTACGCACGATTAAACACCGGGGACGGGGGATCTCGCATTCAATGGTTAGACGGCGTTACCGACGATGGAGTGGTGACACACAGTTGGAACCAAGGTTTTCAGTTGTCTCGCGGCACAGCCAATTCGAGTGAAGGACTTGCATCGAACAGATGGAACTGGGGATATATATCCGTCCAGCGTGCCAATAACATAATTACCAATATTGATACGTACGCATGGCCAGGCGGAACAAGTGATGCCACCAGGAACCAATATTTGGGAGAAGCCCGCACATTGCGTGCTTATTTCTATCTGGAACTGGCTGGTCTTTTCGGCAATATTCTGTTTTATGAAACAAACCCCGCAACGCTGGACGAGGCAGATCAGATACCACAAGTAGAACCGAAAGTGGTGTTCGATTTCGTTATCAAGGAGCTTGGCGAAGCTATTGCCGGACTTCCTGATTCTCCGGCTAACAGTTCTAAAATAGGTAAACCTGCCGCGCGATTGCTTCGTGCACGTGCCGCTGCTTACGCTGCGGGTTATCTGAGCGACGACAGTTATTGGACGGTTGTACTTTCCGAAACGGCCGAATTGATGAAAACGGCTCAATTGGCCGACAACTTTGATGCTCTGTTCAAAACCGGCAATGAGAGTCTCCCCGAAGTCATCCTAGCTAAAACCTATGCCGAAGTAGCGAAAAACGACTTCGGTAACTGGTATAATAATTCCGCCGGCGGCTATTGCGTTACTACCCCAACCAAAGCGCTTGTGGATGCTTTTGAATATATCGGAGAGCAGGTACCCAATATGCCGTATATCAACAAGGAACCTCGTTTTTACAGTACTATTCTGGCTCCCGGAATGATATTCCGCGGTAAATATTACAACACGATACACAATAATACGGTTGTAATAGCTGGAAAGACCTACTTCAAAACCGGACAGGATTATGGTGACTATTACGGTCAGGATATAGAAGTGGCACACGGCGACGTACTGGGAGAAGCCGGTGGCGGCGAGTGGAATAAAACTCCATCCGGGCTTAGCTACATGAAGTATTACAACGAACCCGTAACATGGAGTCCATGGAATTCGTTAGCCTTACTGCGCTATGCGGAAGCCTATTTACTGAGAGCCGAAGCACTGGTTGAAACCGGTGGCAGCGTAGATGAAGCCAAATCGCTAATTAAGGCGCTTCGCGACCGCGCAGGTAATACAAACGACTTGGAAACTGCGCTTGCCGGAACCTATAAAGGGAATCTGCTCGACATGGTTCGCAATGAAAGACGTATTGAACTGGCACAGGAAGGGCTTCGTTTGTTCGACATCCGCCGCTGGAAAATATTGCTGGATGTGATGAACAAACCGGTCGGAGGAGCTGAATATCGTTATTATCCGAACGAAGATGAAGCAAGCGCAGGGATGAAAGTGCATTATTACATACAGGATCCTCATGGAAATAATTCCCTGAATGCTCCCTATACCGGGCCAAGTACCGTAAGAGTTCCTCTTACCGATAAATACTATTGGTGGCCGATACCTCTGGGGGAAATGGATTTGGATGCAAACAGGACGAAACGGATCAAACAAAATCCGGATTGGTAATAATTTGTAAAGTATTTTTGAGGCTGTCCGGATATATTCGGACAGCCTTGTTTTTCATCTATAAAATATAATAATATGTATAGATTTATTAGCATTCTTTTTTCTGCATGTTTACTCTTTTCGTGCAGTAAGGAAACAGAGCGCGACTATATCTCCTTGCAGGGAACCTGGAAATTCGCCCTTGATTCCCTCAATAAAGGAGAAAGCGAACAATGGTATAACAAATCATTGGAAGAAGATGTAAACCTGCCCGGCACAACCGATACAAATAAAAAAGGAATATTGAATACCAACTTTGATGAAACGACTTATCTTTCCAGAGAGTATTCGTACAGAGGGAAAGCCTGGTATCAAAAAGAAATTGATATTCCTGCCGGTTGGGAAAACAAAACGCTGCAATTGTTACTGGAACGGACAAAACCTGCTAAAGTTTGGATAGACGGAGAATATGCAGGCAGCTCCGACCGAATATCCATCCCGCAGGTATATGATCTGACCGGCAAACTGACACCCGGCAAGCATACACTCACCATCATGGTAGACAACGGCATGTCGGTGCCCCGGCAAATTTTGGGAAGTTCACATGCCTACACGGAATCAACTCAAACCAACTGGAACGGGATTATTGGGAAAATGAGGATTGAGGCGATGCCGACATTTCATATTCGCGACATACAGGTGTATCCCAGTGCGAAAAATCGAAATGCGTTGGTGAAAATCCTTCTGAACAGGCCGGCAGGAAATAATGAAACACCACAGATAACTCTCAACGCCGAAGTGTGCAATACCGACAGGAAGCACAGTGTGAAAAAGACACAAGAAGCAGAATTTGGAGAAGACGAGATGGAAGTCATGCTGGAAATGGGAAACGATGCCATTTTGTGGGATGAGTTTGATCCTGCATTTTACTCCTTGACTGTATCTCTGAAAGGAAGCGGATATGAGGATTTCAGGAAAACGACCTTCGGTTTGAGAGATTTCACTGCTAAGGGAACTCAATTCAAAATCAACGACAGGGTAACATTCCTGCGCGGAAAGCACGATGCATGTGTATTTCCGCTGACCGGGCATGTGGCTATGGATGTAGAATCGTGGCGCAATTATTTCCGGATAGCCAAATCTTACGGAATCAATCATTACCGTTTCCATTCATGGTGTCCGCCGGAAGCCTGCTTTGAAGCCGCAAATATCGAAGGAATCTATTTGCAGCCCGAATTGCCTTATTGGGGATCGCTCAGAGAACAGGACAGTACTCTGATCCGTTTTCTGACTGCCGAAGGAATCACCATTCAAAAGGAATACGGCAACAATCCTTCGTTCGTCATGTTTGCACTTGGAAATGAGTTGGGTGGTGAAAGTGATATCCACAACAACCTGGTACGCACATTTAAAGATATTGATGACAGACATATCTACGCGACAGGTTCCAACAATTTCCTCGGATTCAGAGGGCCGGCCGAGATGGACGAATACTACACAACATGCCGTGTAGGTGCGGAAACATCCGGAACTTTCAATACACATGCACGCGCTTCGTTCTCCTTCGCCGATGCGCAAGACGGAGGATATATCAACCATACTTATCCGAATTCGACCATGAATTTCGATACAGCCGTTTCTATCTCTCCTGTGCCTATTATCAGCCATGAAACCGGACAATTCCAAATCTATCCGAACTACCGGGAGATGGAAAAATATACCGGCGTGCTGAAACCGCGAAACTTTGAAGTGTTCAAACAACGTTTGGAAAAAGCCGGAATGGCTACACAGGCCGACGATTTCTTTAAAGCTTCCGGCAAATTGTCTGCGCTCCTGTACCGGTCGGAGATAGAGATGGATCTGCGCACGGAAGGATTCGGCGGATTTCAGCTACTTGATCTGCAAGACTATCCGGGGCAGGGATCGGCATACGTGGGAATACTGGATGCGTTCATGGAAAGCAAAGGATTGATTACTCCTGAAGAGTGGAGGGAGTTCTGCTCGGAAGTGGTACCGTTGTTCTGTACAGAGAAATTTACGTATACATCCGATGAAAAATTGGCAGGTGAGGTAAAGATTGCTAATTATTCGGAAAACCCGATCAAAGGGAAACTGCTGGAATGGATATTGCGCGATGACTCCGTTATTATTGATTCCGGGTCTATGCCGGTAGATATAGAGCAAGGCGTGTTGGCTGAAGTGGGAACCGTAAGTTCGGTATTTTCATCTGTTAAGAAGGCATCGCAGTTTTTGCTCACGATAGGCATATCAGGGACGGAGTATAAAAATTCTTATCCCCTGTGGGTTTATCCTTCCGAAAACGAAGTAAAGCAAATTCCGCAAGTGATGGTTTCCACGAAGTTTGATACCCGTATGACAGACGCATTACGCAAGGGCGAAAAGGTGTTATGGTTTCCAAATCATACGGAATATGAAGATGTAACCGTCGGAGGACTGTTTCAGACCGATTATTGGAATTACCGGATGTTCAAATCGATCTGTGAAGGGAACGGAAAACCCGTTTCGCCCGGAACACTGGGTATCCTCACGAATCCGGGACATCCTGTTTTCAACGATTTTCCGACAGACTTCCATACAAACTGGCAATGGTTTCCAATGATCAAACAAAGCCGTCCTTTCATTATGGATCAGTTACCTGCCGGATATACACCGATAGTGCAAGTAATCGACAACATTGAAAGGAACCATAAACTTGGATTGATGTTCGAGTTAGAGGTAGACGGAGGAAAATTGTTCGTATGTATGTCCGATCTCCCGTCAATCATGGACAAACCGGAAGCACGCCAGCTCTATTCGAGCATACTGTCGTATATGGATTCCGACAACTTCAAACCGGCTACCCAATTAACAGCCGAACAACTGTCTACACTTTTCGGCACATCTGTTCAGGCCGACAAGATCGACAGGCTTGATAATATATCATACTAATTTTTAAATGGAAAACCTCATGAAAAAGATTTTAATCCTGTTTTTATCCATTCTTTTCCCGGTCGGTAATGCACAGAACGACAGGACGGCAAACCGCTGGAAAATCGACGACTCGGGCAGTATCACGTGGACAATCGATTCGCGGATCCCTCATGATGATCATATAGAGATGAGCGGTGAGCGAATATCGACTGTCCTTAGGTACGGTGTTGATGCAAAAGGAGCTTTTACGCTGGAGCGAAGTTTCGTTTGGCCTATGCTGCGCACGATACCGAATAATACACATGCCAGTTTGATGCGCCGTTTCGGATGGAATATTATCGGCGACATGCTGACGATAAACGGCAGAAGAGTTGCCGATGAAAAAGTAAAAAGTATCACATTAGACGGCGTGATGACGGTAGTAAGTGAATTTGAGTTGCCTCGCAACGGAAAGATCGAACTGACCCGTTACCTGTTCCCCTCTACCCAAAAGGCTGCTTATTGCGAGAAATATGCAATCACCAACGCGGGACAACAACCGTTCGTGATCGAAGTGCCTGAAGCCCGTTCCATAACAAAGACTGATCCTCAAAAGGGAGTAGACGGCGAGTATGAAATAGAAGCGTTGGTTGGCGGAATTGCCGGACGCACAGTATCACCGGGTGAATCAGTCGTTTTTTACGCGGATTTCAAAGCTTTCAGAAAAGGAGAACAAACGGAAGCAATAGATGTTGAAAAAGAACTCTCCGCACGGAAAAACTTGATCGGTAGATTTTGGGGCAACCTGATACTCGAAACTCCTAACCGCACGATCAACACCATGTTTGCCTTTGCCAAGATTCGCGGCGCCGAAAGCATTTATAAAACAAAGGGAGGCTACATGCACGGCCCCGGAGGCGAATCCTACTACGCCGCTCTTTGGGCAAACGACCAGGCAGAGTATATCAATCCGTTCTTTCCTTACCTTGGATATGATACCGGCAACAAATCGGCATACAATTCGTATAAGCATTTCGCCCGTTTTATGAATGATGGCTACAAGCCGATACCGAGTTCGATCGTTGCCGAAGGTACCGACATTTGGAACGGGGCAGGCGACCGTGGCGATGCTGCCATGATAGCCTACGGAGTAGCCCGTTATTCTCTCTCAAGAGGTGATAAAGAAGAAGCCCTGGAATTATGGCCGTTGTTGGAATGGTGTCTTGAATATTGCCGCAGGAATTTGAACGAAGATGGAGTTGTAACTTCCGATTCCGACGAACTGGAGAACCGTTTTCCTGCCGGTGATGCCAATCTGTGTACTTCATCCCTTTACTACGATGCGCTGATCTCGGCCGTATACCTTGGCAAAGAACTTGGCAAATCGAAAGTGCAATTATCGGCCTACACAAAACAGGCCGGCAATCTGCGCAAAGCTATCGACCTTCATTTCGGGGGAACGGTAGAAGGATTTGATACCTATCAGTATTATAAAGGCAACGACGTTTTGCGTTCCTGGATATGTATGCCGCTCACGGTGGGCATCTACGACCGGAAAGAGGAAACGATCAAGGCGCTCTTCTCTCCCCGTTTGTGGACACGGGATGGTTTATTAACGCAAGCCGGAAGCGAAACATTCTGGGATCGTTCAACGCTGTATGCTCTCAGAGGTGTATTTGAATGTGGCGAAACAGCGAAAGGGATCGACTATCTGTCGTATTACTCCAATCAGCGGTTGCTGGGCGAGCATGTTCCATACGCAATTGAAGCCTGGCCGGAAGGGAATCAGCGTCATTTGTCTGCGGAGAGCGGTTTGTACTGCCGGATCATTACCGAAGGTATGTTCGGCATCCGTCCGACCGGGCTCCACGCCTTTACACTGACACCCCGCCTGCCTGTCGGTTGGGATTATATGAATTTGCGGAAAGTGAAAGCGTTTAACGATGACTTTGATATTGAGATTTCCCGTGATAAAGAACTGTTGAATATTCGCATAAGCAGGAATAACAAGACTATCTTTAATAAAAATATCAAGGAAGGCAACACTGTGACCGTCAAATTTTAGCAGGATATAAATTCAAAACAGTTTCTTCCAAGATACGCAAAACAGAAAGGAGTTGCCCGGCTTACGGACAACTCCTTTCTTCTTTTTCGCTTATAGGTAGTACGAGCGCGTACTACCTATAGTACGGCGCCGTTGTATGGGTACTACGCGCTCGTACTATATATAGAAACACTTTTTAACGTTGTGCGTGTGCATTACAAAAAATTGGTACAACCCTAATGATGCCATATTTAAAGGAGAAAGAAAAGGAGAAAAAAACATTTCATCTGTTTGCCATGAAATTGAACCGGGTAACCATCATCTATGTAAAAAAATTCAGTAAATTGCCGGCTGAACTCTAAATCTGTAGAATCCATGTGTGGCACTAAGTATTCCGCGCTGTTTTTCGCAAGCGCATTCTGCCTGTTATCAGGCTTGTTTTTAATTTCTTGCGTTCAAAATCCGGTAAAGTCGGAAAATGTTTTCGATCCGGTAGAATATGCAAACCCTTTGATGGGAACGCTCTCTACCTTTGAATTATCCACGGGGAATACCTATCCGGCCATTGCCCGTCCCTGGGGTATGAACTTCTGGACACCTCAAACCGGCAAAATGGGCAATGGGTGGACGTATGTGTATACGCATAATAAAATACGCGGCTTCAAGCAGACCCACCAGCCAAGTCCGTGGATCAACGACTACGGGCAGTTCTCCCTGATGCCGGTGACAGGAGCGCCGGAGTTTGATGAAGACAAACGGGCGAGCTGGTTCTCGCACAAGGGTGAGGTGGCGAAGCCTTACTATTATAAGGTATATCTGGCGGAACATGACGTGCTGACGGAGTTCACGCCTACGGAACGCGCGAACCTTTTCCGCTTTACTTTCCCGGAAAGCGATGCGTCCTATGTAGTGGTCGATGCGTTCAACCGGGGATCGTATATCAAGGTAATTCCGGAACGGAACAGGATCATTGGCTATACTACGCGCAACAGCGGCGGTGTGCCGGAAAACTTCAAGAACTATTTTGTGGTGGAATTCGACAAGCCGTTTACCTATACCGCCACGTTCGCCGACTCCACCCTGCACGCAGGCGCCCATGAACAGCAGGCCGGACATACGGGAGGTGTGATCGGTTTCAAAACGCGCAAGGGCGAACAGGTACATGCCCGCGTGGCTTCTTCCTTTATCAGCTTCGAGCAGGCGGAATTAAACCTGAAAGAACTCGGCGGAAAGAGTTTCGAGGCGTTGATGGCCGAAGGCAAAAAGGCATGGAACGAGGTGCTGGGCAAGATCGAAGTGGAGGGCGGCGATGCGGATCAGATCCGCACGTTCTATTCCTGCTTCTACCGTTCGGTTCTTTTCCCGCGTGCGCTTCATGAAACGGATGCCGACGGTAATGTTGTCCATTACAGCCCTTACAACGGGCAGGTGCTGCCGGGGTATATGTTTACCGACACCGGTTTTTGGGACACATTCCGCTGCCTGTTCCCCTTTCTCAACATGATGTATCCGTCCATGAACCTGAAGATGCAGGAAGGATTGATCAACACATATAAGGAAAGCGGATTCTTCCCCGAATGGGCAAGCCCGGGACACCGCGGATGTATGATCGGCAACAATTCGGCGTCCGTGCTGGTCGATGCTTACATGAAGGGCGTAAAGGTGGAAGATGTGGAAACGCTGTACGAGGGCTTGATCCACGGAACCGAAAATGTGCATCCGGAAGTAAGTTCAACCGGCCGTCTGGGACATGAGTATTACAACACGCTCGGCTACGTGCCCTACGATGTGAAGATTAATGAAAATGCCGCCCGTACTTTGGAATACGCCTACAATGACTGGTGCATCTACACCATCGCGAAAGCCTTGAAGCGTCCGCAAAGCGAGATCGACCTCTTTGCCCGCCGGGCGATGAACTACAAGAATGTATTCGACAAGGAAAGCAACCTGATGCGCGGGCGCAATGCGGACGGAACGTTCCAGTCGCCTTTCTCGCCGCTGAAATGGGGCGATGCGTTTACGGAAGGCAACAGCTGGCATTATTCCTGGTCGGTATTCCACGATCCGCAGGGGCTTATCGACCTGATGGGCGGAAGGGAATCGTTTGTGAACATGCTCGATTCCGTGTTTACCGTGCCGCCCCTGTTCGATGACAGCTATTACGGTTTCCCGATTCACGAAATCCGCGAAATGACGGTGATGAACATGGGCAACTATGCGCACGGCAATCAGCCGATACAGCACATGATCTACATGTATAACTACGCCGGCGAACCCTGGAAAGCTCAGCACCGTCTGCGCGAAGTAATGAACCGCATGTACACGCCCCAGGCCGACGGCTATTGCGGCGACGAAGACAACGGACAGACTTCGGCCTGGTACGTATTCTCCGCCCTGGGTTTCTATCCCGTATGTCCGGGAACCGGACAGTATGTCATGGGCGCTCCCCTGTTTAAGAAAGCAACTCTGCATCTTGAAAACGGAAATACACTCGTGATCAGTGCGCCGGATAACAATGCGGACAATATCTACATGGAATCAGTGAAGCTGAACGGTGCTGCATATACAAAGAACTATCTGCTCCACGAAGATATTATGAAGGGCGGAACGATAAATATCGAAATGAAAGCCACTCCGAACACCCAACGCGGCATCCGCCCTGAAGATATGCCTTATTCATTTTCAATAAACGAAACACATCCATGAAAAGAATCATCTTTCTATTATTAGCCGCTTTTGGCTTAATAGCCTGCACAAGCGAAAAGGAACCGGTTGATTACGTGAATCCCTACATGGGAAATATCAGCCACCTGCTCGTACCAACCTACCCGACAGTGCAATTACCCAACAGTATGCTTCGCGTGTTTCCCTCCCGCGGGGATTTCACCGGCGATCGGCTGAATGGCTTCCCCCTGATGGTGACGAACCACCGGAGGGCTTCCGGGTTTCTGGTCAGTCCCCGGCAGGGAGCGGAGACGGATATGTCGCCGGTGGTGTCGCACAGCTACGACCGGGAGAAGATACTTCCGTACTACTATCAGGTCTACCTGGACGATGCCAACATCGAGGTAGCCTTCGCGCCGTCTGTGCAAAGCGCCGTATACAGTTTCCGTTTTGAGAACAAAGCGGCTCCTTACCTGTTGTTTTGCAGCCGCAACGGGGAAATCGAAAGCGCCGGCAACACCGTCAGCGGCTACCAGCAGATCGCGGCGAATACCCGTTTGTACGTTTATGCCGAAACAGACGAAGTTCCGGTGAAGAACGGCATCCTGAAAGAAGGAAAGCCCGACTTCGCCCAATCTTCAATGGAAGGCAGAAACGCGGCGGCCGTCCTTTCGTTTCGCGAAGGCACAGAGCAGGTGCGTATCCGCTATGGCATTTCCCTTATCAGCGTGGAGCAGGCGAAGAAGAACCTGAATCGCGATATCCAAGACTATCAATTGGATGAAGTCGCCCGCAAAGGCCGCGACATTTGGAACAGGGCATTGAGCAAGATTAAGGTGGAAGGCGGAACGGAAGACGACAAAGCCGTGTTCTACACTTCCCTCTACCGCTGCTTTGAACGCCCCGTATGCATCAGCGAAGACGGCCGCTATTTCAGCGCTTACGACGGGAAGGTACACGAAGACAACGGACGCCCTTTTTACACGGACGACTGGATTTGGGATACCTACCGCGCTACCCATCCCCTGCGGATAATGATCGACGGTGAACGGCAAAACGACATCATACACTCCTACCTCCTGATGGCCGAACAAAAAGGCACCAACTGGATGCCTACTTTCCCGGAAATAACCGGCGACGCACACTGCATGAACTCAAATCACGGGGTATCCATGGTGATCGATGCTTACCGGAAAGGCCTTAGAGGCTTCGAACTTGAAAAAGCCTACCTGGCCTGCAAGGCTGCGCTGGAAACGAAGTCGCTTATCCCCTGGGTAGAAGTTCCCGCAGGGGAACTGGATACGTTTTACAGGGAGAAAGGTTACTTCCCGGCCTTGAAACCGGGCGAAAAGGAAACGGTAGCCAATGTTCATTCCTGGGAAAAACGCCAGCCGATCGCCGTCACCCTGGGTACGGCCTACGACCAATGGTGTCTTTCCCAAATCGCCCTGGAGTTGGGCAGGGAAGAAGAGGCTGCCTACTACCTCCAATGCTCTCGCAATTACCGTAACGTATTCAATCCCGAAACAGGATTCTTCCATCCGAAGGACGGCGACGGGAATTTTATCCCGGATTTGGATTATCGCTACTCCGGCGGACTCGGCGCACGCGATTACTATGATGAGAACAACGGCTATGTATACCGTTGGGACGTGCAGCACAACATCGGCGATCTGGTGTCGCTGATCGGCGGAAACGAAAAATTCACCGCCGCTCTCGACCGGATGTTCAACGAACCGCTGGGCAAATCCAAATGGGAGTTCTACGCCACGCTGCCGGATCATACCGGCAATGTCGGACAATTCTCCATGGCCAACGAACCCAGTCTCCACATTCCTTATTTATACAATTACGCGGGACAACCGTGGAAAACGCAGAAACGCATCCGCACCCTGCTGGAACAGTGGTTTCGCAACGACCCGATGGGTGTTCCCGGCGATGAAGACGGTGGAGGCATGTCGGCATTTGTCGTGTTCAGCCAGTTGGGATTCTATCCCGTAACGCCCGGTTCGCCCACCTACAACATCGGTTCGCCCCAATTCACCGAAGCAAGAATGGATCTGGGCAACGGAAAACTGCTGGAAATAAAAGCGCGAAACGCCTCGAAAGAGAACAAATACATTCAATCCGCCCGCATAAACGGAAAACCGCTGGATCAGGCATGGTTCAACCATGCGGACATCGCGCAGGGCGGCGTGCTCGAATTTGAAATGGGCTCGGTAGCCAACAAATCTTGGGGAATAGCATCGCCGCCACCCTCGGCGGATTAAAGCGATTAAACACAGAGGCACAGAGGCACGGAACCTCTGTGCCTCTGTGTTTAATCTTCGTTGTTGCGTCGCCGATGTAAGGGTAAAAAACCTCCGTTGAAGTCGTTGCGTCACCGATGTAAGGGTAAAAAACCTCCGTTGAAGTCGTTGCGTCGCCGATGTAAGGGTAAAAAACCTCTGTTGAAGTCGTTGCGTTAGCAACGCAACGACAAAAAACCTCTTGGAAACCCCTTGCGTTGCTAACGCAACGACAAAAACCTGCGTGAAAATGCTTGCGTCACTGAATGGAAGGGTGAATTTGGGCGCCTCCCCGCACGAATATTCATCCGGAACGTAGCGATGAACCTACTCCGCACGTTTAACCGGAGACGCCGTCATTCAACATCGATGCCGCCATCCCCGATATTGCGGATAAAATGGGGGAAGAATCCGCCAAACTGTTTGCCTGCCCGATGGGGAAACAGAGCAGGAGGGCGGGGGTAGCTGCATCAATGAAAAGGTTCTTTCTATCAGGGAAGTTCGGTAGCGTTATCGAACGTTCCCCACGTGTTTACAAAGGGGTTGGTGATCTTGTACCAGCCGCCGCTGAAGATCGGAATGTTGGAATACCAGCCGATCTGGCAATCGTCGAGGATCGCGCGGTCGTTGGCCTGCAACTCGATCGTCCACGGGGCGACGTAACCTCCGTCGGGAGGAGTTATGTTGGTGTTTCTGCTTTGACCGCTAATCATCGCCGTGTTCGCGGTCAGCGTCCGTGCAGGGCTGTTCTCGTCGCCCGAGAATACGAACGGGACACCCGGGACATAATTACCCGTACCCGGACGGACGTAGCATGACCAGAGGTTTCTGCCCTCCACCACCCGTCTCTCGCCGTTCAGCGTAACGTCTCCGCCGGCGACGATGCCACGACCTCCTGTACCGTAGTCTCCCGCGCTGGGCCCGCCGAGGATCCCGCCGCCGT
>JAITVG010000210.1 GCA_031285925.1 Tannerellaceae bacterium | reverse complement strand
AGTAAAATTTACTACATTCTTCAGCAAAACATTTTACTGTCCCGTATATTTTCGATACTTTTGCAGATAATACTGATTCAGAGATAAGAAAAAGTATTTTTTGCCAAAATAAAATAAGGTCGGACATGACTTTTGGGAAATTCGGCAAATAACATAACTCCCTGTAGTTAGTACATATAGCTTGAATTATTCATACTGATCGCCAGCCCGAATGGGCTGAATCTTCATAACCGCAGGCGAACGTAGCGTTGCCTGCGGTAGAGAACAGGCTGCGGGTTATGCCTAAAAGGCAGAACTTTACTCTGTTTTGGGCTAGCAATGAGTATGAATAATGTAGGATAAAAACGTTTAGTAAATATATACAAGTCATGGAAAACAATTTTGAAATACAGCAGTTGCTGTTTGAAGAAATCCGGAAAAATATTTCTTCACAACACTTACAGGTCGATCTTATAGCGGATGTTTTGGAAATAACCAGAGATTCGGCTTACCGCCGGATTCGCGGTGAAAAGCCATTGACTATAAAAGAAGTCTGTACACTATGCAAACATTTCCGTATATCATTTGATGAACTTATGGGAAACAGGATTTTCCACAAGTTCGATTGCGTTTACCAGCCGGTGAATGTTTCCATGCCGGAAGAATACCACCGTTACATGCATACATTACTGGATAGAATCCGACTACTAAAGAACGATTCCGACTCAAGTATATATACATCGGCTTTGGATATTCCGATATTTCATTTGATTGCTCGGAAAGAATTGATGATTTTCAAACTATATACCTGGATACAATGCATTCACAAGTACAAAGGCACCATGAATGATTTTATGAAAGAAATAGATACATCACAGCTTGCTGATGCTCATATCCGGTTAGGCAATATTTACGAACAGATTCCTTCTGCAGAGATATGGACAGGAAATACCATTATGAGTACTCTTACCCTGATCGACTATAATGTAGAAACCGGAAACTTTTCGGATAAGGGTTTGCCGTTGCAGCTATGTGAACAGGTGATGTCCATTTTAAACAAATTACAGGAATGGACGGAAAAGGGAGAAAAAGGCGAATATGCCACGCCGTTCAAATTCTATCTAAGTGAAATGGACTTGGGGAATACATACATATTAATTAAGCGGGCGACGGGAGTAAGCAATTGCATCGTTAAACTGTTTACTATAAATAACTTAAATGTGCTTGACAAAACATTTTGCAATGAAGTGGAAAGCTGGTTGAACAAGTTGTTCGAACGTGCTTCCATGTTGTCGGGCAATATGGAGAAAGAGCGATTGAAATTCTTTAATGCACAACGCTATAAAGTACGGTCGCTTATGGAGAAAATTCAAGCAGGTTCTTATAGGTAGTCAGACTATTCTGACTACTCTGACTACTTTAACTACTCTGACTACTCTGACTACTTTAACTACTCTGACTACTACTTTTTACCCCAAAGAACGCCTCAAATTAATATTTCACCGCAAAAAGCACCTCTGTATATCATAATTGTTACTATATTTACGGGGTTTGTTGAAAATTATTATGAAACCTTTAAATAAACTCTAAGTTATGATTACTTCAATTTTTTGGATTGTTCCGGTCGCGTCGATAGTCGCGCTTGCGTTTGCCTTTTATTTCTTCAGATGGATGATGAAGCAGGATGAAGGCACGGATGTAATGAAAAAGATCGCCCAACATGTTCGCACGGGGGCGATGTCTTATCTCAAACAACAGTACAAAATAGTCCTCATGGTCTTTGCCGTACTGGTTGTTGTCTTTGCTGTAATGGCTTACTTCGGACTTCAGAACCCCTGGGTGCCTGTTGCCTTCCTGACCGGAGGTTTCTTTTCCGGGTTGGCCGGTTTTCTCGGAATGAAGACGGCCACTTACGCTTCCGCGCGTACGGCCAATGCGGCAAAAAACTCGCTGAATAACGGTTTGCAGGTTGCTTTCCGTAGCGGGGCTGTGATGGGGCTGGTAGTTGTCGGACTTGGATTGTTCGATATTTCCTTTTGGTATTTACTGCTGGACAGGTTGATCGAGGGGGATAATAAACTGACAATTATCACGACTACCATGCTGACTTTCGGAATGGGTGCATCCCTTCAGGCTCTCTTTGCCCGTGTAGGGGGAGGTATTTATACGAAAGCGGCCGACGTGGGCGCCGACCTTGTCGGTAAGGTAGAGGCCGGCATACCGGAAGATGATCCGCGCAACCCGGCTACGATAGCGGACAATGTGGGCGACAACGTAGGCGATGTGGCCGGAATGGGTGCCGACCTGTATGAATCCTATTGCGGCTCCATCCTTGCCACGGCGGCTTTGGGGGCTGCGGCATTCGTAGGGCAGGGCGACATTCAGGTAAAAGCGGTTATCGCCCCCATGCTGATCGCCGCGGTGGGTATCATTCTTTCCATTATCGGCATATTCGCCATCCGGACGAAAGAAGATGCTACGATTAAAACGCTGTTGAAGTCCCTGTCGTTCGGCACGAACCTGAGTTCGGCACTGATTATCGTGGCTACATTCTTTATCATGTGGATGCTGGACATGCCTAACTGGATATGGATTTCCTGTTCGATCGTGATCGGGCTGCTCGTAGGTATCGTGATCGGGCAGGCTACGGAATATTATACTTCTCAATCGTATAAACCGACACAAAAGGTATCGGAATCAGGGAAAACAGGCCCCGCCACGGTAATTATTTCCGGCCTTGGACTGGGGATGATCTCTACCGCTATTCCGGTACTGGCCGTTGTGGTTGGAGTGATTCTTTCCTTCTTTTTTGCTTCCGGCTTTAACTTTGCAAATGTGGGCGAAGGGCTTTACGGCATCGGTATTGCCGCCGTGGGTATGCTTTCCACGCTGGGTATCACGCTGGCTACCGACGCTTACGGCCCGATTGCCGACAATGCAGGCGGCAACGCGTAAATGTCCGGTTTGGGAAAAGAAGTACGCAAGAGAACGGATGCTCTCGATTCATTGGGAAATACAACGGCGGCTACGGGCAAAGGTTTCGCTATCGGTTCTGCCGCTTTGACCGGCCTTGCGCTGCTGGCGTCTTACATAGAAGAAATAAAAATAGCGCTGGCGCGTATCGCTCATGGAGCGGAAACCGGCATGGTTAAGCTGACCGACTCGATCTCTCTGACAGTTGAACAGATAGAAGCCGCCGGTTTCACCGATTTCATGTCTTATTATGAAGTGACACTGATGAACCCGAAAGTATTGGCCGGCATGTTTATCGGTTCCATGATGGCGTTTGTATTCTGTGGACTGACAATGAACGCTGTCGGGCGTGCCGCGCAGGATATGGTGGAAGAAGTGCGTCGGCAATTCCGTACCATAAAGGGAATCATGACAGGCGAAGGAGAACCCGATTATGCCCGTTGCGTGGAAATCTCCACCAAAGGGGCACAGCGGGAAATGATCGTGCCTTCATTCCTTGCCATTGCCACTCCGGTCGTTACCGGTTTACTGTTGGGCGTGACGGGGGTTATGGGATTGCTGGTCGGAGGATTAAGCACCGGTTTTGTCCTGGCAATCTTTATGGCCAATGCCGGTGGCGCCTGGGATAATGCAAAGAAGCACGTAGAAGAAGGTAATTTC
>JAITVG010000195.1 GCA_031285925.1 Tannerellaceae bacterium | reverse complement strand
AACGAACACCACTGCGACCGAAACACTTGGCTTTCATACCCAAAAACAAACGTTGCTGCCGTTCGTCCAATTGCTTATAATATCTAATTTCGTCATCAGTTATCATCAGGAATATAATCTATATGAAGCACACAAAGTTACCAAGTTATTTTTAAAACGTTACTTCACATTGTAAATTATATAATGTGAAATACTTTCTGAACAGTGCTCTCATGGGCTGTGCTCCAAAACATGCATTTAATTCCCGCTAAATATGTAACCCCTTTTGATTCCATACAAATTAGGCAGGTAAGAGCAGGCATAGAGAATGAAGAACTGGAGAACTGCCTGCAAGAAGCGTATGCCGTTCATTATTTCACTAATGCTTGGATTCCGGAATTGAAAGAGCAAGGAAGTGAACGGTATAAAAGAAATATTTATGACTCCTCCACCACTATTCTTTCGCCTGCCGTGTGGGAAATAAATTCGGGGGCATAGAGGCACTGTATGGTGCTGATGCCGCCGGCGTATTCTCCGCTGCGCGAAACGTATACGGGATATTCCACTACGAATGTGCCCTGTGGCAGGCATTGAAAGTAGAAGTTTTCCGACACGTCTTTGGGGGACTGATAAAACCAAAGCCCGTCGCGCCGGGCGCTTCCCGACATTTGTCCGACCGGTTCAAATGCTCCGCTGCGCAGGTCTTTCAGGAAGACATAATCCATTTCGCGGTCGCTGCGGATCGTGAGGCGGACAATCACCTTGTCGCCCACTTTCATCGGCTTGCTTTCCGTCACCGGAATGATTTGCCGTTCCTTTCCGTTGTTGATTTCCACGAAGAGTTTCTTTTCCACATTCAACACGCCTTTCCGGGCGGCAACCTGATCCATGGGAGCAAAGTATTGATTGTAAACCGCGCCCCATGCGGGGGCATCTCCTTCTTTTCGTATGGAAAGCGATTGCGCCTGCGGCGTAATGTCGTTGCCCGTTAGGGATTCCCTGATATAGCCGGTAGCTGTTTCTCCGGCCGTCGTGCGGAAAGTGTTGCCTGCCCACCGGATACTGACGTGATTATCTTCATTCAGCCAATCGCTTCCGTTCAATAACAGGGCGTGGATGGCGTTTACGGTTGCCGGAACCGACTCCCAGTCCTGCGTCCGCTTTTGGTTGAGCAGCCATTGTTTCATTCGATCTGTTTCGTTTTTGTCCGGTGCAATTTCCCGGAAGGCGAACATCAACAGGGTGTGCACATCTATCGGCGAGGTGAAGAAATCGGAGCCTCTCCGGTTGTTCGCCCAATACATTCCCGATTCTTCCGACGTCGTAGCCGTTTTTCGCAGCCATGCCATAATTTCGGCGGCTACCTCTTTCTTTCCGTTCCGCTGCATTAGCAGGGCAGTCTGTCCCTTTCCGTAGAGGGAAAGTTTATCCCAATTCTTTTCCGCTTGAGCGGTATAAAAACGGATTGCTTCGCGAGCTTCTTTCAATTCCGGCAGATCCCTGTAACAGGAGCGCACATAGAGATACTCAAGCTGTTGCGGCGAAGGCAGGGTTTCTTCCCTGTTCGCGTTGGAGTTCTTCAGCGCTTCGTAATCATTTTGCACGGAAGTGTCGAGGTAGCGAAGCGCACGCATTTGCATTTCCTTTTCTTCCCGGCCGTACTGCACTGCATTGAGCTGCACCAATTGCGCCATTCCTTTCATTATGGAGAGCGTAATATTCCGGTCGGGATAAAAGGCTTTGAACCATCCCCATCCGCCGCCTTCCTGCTGTTGGTCTAAGAGCTGGCACATCGCCGTTTCCCTCAGATTGTTACTCCGGTTTATATCGAACAGCAGGGACAGGCGCTGTTTGCGCTCCGATTCGTTTTGAGCTTCCATAACCCACGGCGTTTCTTCCGACAGTATGTTTTTCAACTCTTCGTTTTTCTCCAAGTTAGATACCAAAGTGTTTGCATCTCCTCCCTGCGCCGTCCATTGGGTAATGACTTTCCGTATGCGGGGAAAGGTTTGGGCGATAGACGTTGCCAGCGTATTTCCGTAATAGGAAGCGAACCACGACAGTATGTTGTCGTTCGCCGGATTGGACAGTACCGGCAAAGCCTGCACCGCATACCACACCGGATTCCCGCTTACTTCCAGCGTAAGGCGTACCGGGTGGCTGTTCTTCGGCCGGTTGATATTTATTTTCTGTTCTCCACCGGTCAGGTAGAACGGAGTACTTTCGGTGATCATGATTTGGTCGGATAGGACAGGCAGGATATGCTGCTCTCCGTCGCTTCCCGCATCCGCATCCGCAATGATACGGCATCCGATCAATTCATGGCCGGAAGGGACGGTCGTGCTCCACTGCACTGTGGTTTGTTCTCCGGCAGACAGTTTGAAGGCTTTCGCTTGCATGTTCATCTCTGCGACGGCCTTATCGGTTGCCGGATCGAACCATTCCAGGCGGACATCTCCTTTTATCCCGTTTTCCGATTGATTCATGACCAGCGCCGACAAGGTTACCTTATCTCCCCGGCGCAGATAGCGCGGCAGGTTGGGCACTACCATCAGGGGTTTACTTGTAATAATCTCCTGTGTGTTTTGTCCGTATTTCAACTCTTTCGTATGCGCGATCATTTGCAGTTTCCAGGTTGTGGTACTTTCAGGCATGGTGAAGTTAAGGATCACGTTCCCCTCTTTGTCCGTGCGGAGAACGGGAAAGAAGAAAGCGGTTTCATTGAAATTTGTCCGCACGGGAGGAGCGATGTTTGGTTCCTGCCGGGTATCCGCAGCCTGATCTGCTTCATCAGCCACCGCATTTTTCGCCATTGGAGCAGAAGCGGCGTCTTCCATTTCGGCAGAGGCATATTGTATCATTTCCTCTTCCACAGAGGCGGCGCCTCGCGCTGCGAATACTTGGTTACGGCTGTTGCCGAACATGAATACTCCCTGCCAATCCAGATCGTCGTACCGATATTCTTTCGTTTCTACCGCTTGCGGGTGAATCATTCCGAATTTATTCGTTTGCCCGAATCCATCGCCCATAATAAAATTGGGGGACTGTATATATATATGTCTTTCGGGAGAGAAATACCAGTCGAAAGGCAAGATATTGTCTAACGACATATCGTACATGCCGGCCAAAACCTCAGCCGCTACGGCCGACGAGTCGGCGTCTGTGATGCGGAATGTCCATGTTTCCCTGTTCCCCGGCAGTAAGCGGTTGCGGAAAGTTTCCGGTCGGATGGACAGATTCCGGGAAGGCTGTTTCTTTTTAACCGGGATTTGCGTCACGTAAAGTTCACCTTCTTTTATGTAGGTGAAGCTGACCATTACGCCATCTCCGTACTCTTCCCTGAATGGAAGTTTGAATGTCCGGTTCTCGTTGTTCAGCACGATCCGTTGGCGCATAATCTGCTTATTGCCTTGGTATACTTCATACAATACATACGTGCTTTCAAACGATGTACCGAATATCCACTCCGCTTCTTCTCCCGGCAGGCAGTCGGTCTTTTCCGTAATCAGCCATTCCCGGCTAAATACCGGCGGACGTTTATCGTTCTTGTCGTAAAGAACAAAATCCTGCTCGCCTGTAACTTTCCGGCCTTTACCGTCTTTCGCTTCAAGCAAAATACGGAAGGTTCCGGAAGGCAAAGCCGTAAATACTTCGGAAGGCAAGGCTTCGCCCGATGTAAATTCACCGGAAGCTACCCGGTTCCCTTCCGTGTAAACCGGCTCAACTGCCTTTTCATCTTTGCTTATCAACGATACGATCCGGTAATTTCCCTTAACCGTAACAGGCTCTCCATTGAGGAATCGGGCGTTGATCTTTAGCTCTACTTTTGATTTGTCTGACTTTGCCGGCACATCGGCGTTCAATATAAAACTTGTATCGCCTACCGGAAAGGAAAAGCGGGCTTCCTGCGATTCTCCCTTACTGTCGGTAACTGTTGCGATTGCTTCATAATTGTAATATTGAACCGGAAAGAAAGAGGCGGATGTTTCCTTTTCCGGACGGAAAGAAAGCGTAAAGCTGCCGTCGTCGCCAACCGTGGTAGTTCCGCCGGCCACTTGTTCTTCCCTGAAAGGTTTGTAATACGCACGCCAAAGGTAAGGGCGGCGGATGATGCGCCATTCGATATTACCTTCCTGCAAAGACACTCCCGAAAAAGTTTGTGCTTTCCCCCGGATATTTACCTGATCGCCAAAAGCTATTTCCTCTTTGACCGGTTGGAACTCGACGGAGAATGTCGGCCTTTTGTATTCCTCCACACTGAAAGAAATCGACGATTCATTTACCGACAGGGAAAAACTGCCGGTGAGCGTTTGCTTGGGTAAAACAAATTCCCCGCTGAACGAGCCGAACTCGTTACTCTTTAGCTTTTGTGTAGAAATCTCCTTGTAGTTGGCATCCCGGAGAACGACCGTATAGGTTTGATTGCTTACGACTTTCGGTCGATCGTTATCCCATTGATAAGCGATTCCCTTGAAGAACAGGGTTTGCCCCGGGCGGTATAATCCCCTGTCGGTGAACAGTGCGATTTCCGTATACGACTTTTCCGTATCGGAATAATCCGACTCATATTCGGGATACAAAGCGGTTAAGCGACCGGCAACATCACCGGGCATGGAAGCCTGTGCCGCCAGTATTCCGCTTTGCTTATCCGCCGGAAGAACAACCAGGCCGTCTTTGTCGGTTTTGGCAGAGCCTGTTGCTTCCAAAGCCTGCCGTTTGCCTCCGTAATAAGTAACGGTAGCGCCGGGAATCGGTTTGCCGCTTTCCGAATCGGTAACCAACACTTCTCTGTTTGTTCCGATAAGCCGGAATACCGACGCTATTTTGCTGACACCAAGTATATGTTCGTTTTTTATATCCTTTCCGGGAACGGTTATTACATATTCATACAAACCCATCTCTCCGGCGGGAATATACAGGGTTGTATCCTGCGGAGTATAAGTGTTGGGTATTGTCAGCGGATAGTTGATTTCCCGGATCAGTTTCCCTTTTTCCTTTTCCCGTGCATTTCCTTTAACCGTTTGGTAAGGGGCGATATCGACTGCCGTCTGCAAACTTTCATATATGCGGACGGTGAGGCGTTCCACATTCGTGTACTCTACCGATAAGGGGATGTCTTTTCCCGGATAAGCCGTTTGCGCTATCCGGGTATTTATGTAAGGAGCCTCCATTGCGGCCAGTGTGTTTTTCAGGCCGGCGGTTTGTTCGTAGTTCGGATATAAGCGGATGCCTTCCCTGAGAAGATTGTATTTAATTGTCCGGATGGAGTCGCGGTTTATGTCGTTACCTGCATAATGATCCGGCAGTCTTACCAGAACAATCCGGATATCCGTAGAGAAATCATACTCTTCGTATTCTTTCAGCAATTCTTCCAATGCCTGACGGTATGCCTGCCCGGAAGCATCCGAGCGGTTGGATGTATAGGAATACTCCAGTGAGGCAAGTTCAACCATCAAAGCCGCCTTTTTGTTTTCCAAACTCTTTCGGAATGCGAGCCAGTCGGCGTAAATTTCTTTGGAAGGACGGATCGCAGTTGCCCGCCCGGCAAGGAAATCATACAACGAAGGACGCAACTCGGCCGACGATTCTCCTTTCTCCATGATGGTTTCATAGTAAGCGGCCGGCGTGGTTTGTAATCGTTCGGCCGGTTGGAGCGATGCCGTCAGGTGTTCATTTATTTTATCTTCAAACAGGTTCGCGCTCCATTCCCGTATATCGTCGGGCGTATATCCGCTGATCGCAGTCCGTTCGTTGATCACCCAGCGATTCTGTTGCAAATACCGGTGGTACATCTCGGCGAGCATGGAATGCAAAACTGCCCTGTCGGCGCTTTCCGGCAGAGTGGCGACTTTGGTTTCCATCTCCTGCATCAGGTCTGTAAACCGCTCGTTGTCCACTTCCAGTGCGCTTTTCATCCCGGTGATCAATTCTTTGATCTCTTCCGGGTTGTTCTGATAAGCCGCCGGGCTTTCCGTTGTTTCCTTTTGTTCTTCTTTGGATTGGGCGGCGCCACACGCGCCAAACAGTACCAATACACAAACAGCCATAATGCCGATAAGGGTTGCATTCTTTTTCATATCTGTTATCCTTTATGCTTTAAACAATGATCTTTCTCTTATAGATACAAATTAAGAGTAAAAGTGTGTAAAAGGCATGTTAATAAGATGAAAAACTGAAGGCTAAGATGTATTTTATACGCGCAAAAGGCAGGAATGAGCGAAAGCGGCAATCAAAGATGTAGATGTATGCCCAAAGACACCGGATGAATGGCCGGCCCCTTATTGCTCTCGAACATCTCGAAAGGGGAATATTTCAGGTATGCACCGACAGATTCGTATCCTACCTGAAAGAGGAAATCCATGCTTACGGGGCGAAGGTAAAGCCCTTCATCTATTTTCCTTTTTCCTTTCCCGCCGGCATCATCCCTGTATTTTATTCTGGACGAAGAGGCTGTCTTTACTAACCCCACAACCCCGGCGGAGATGAAAAAGTCGGAATCCCAGCGGCGGCCGTGTTGCCATTCGAGAAGCAGCGGAACAGTGAGGCTCGTAATCCCCAAGCGGCTACTTGTATATGTTACACCTTCGGGCGCGTCGAGCAGACGGGTTTTCCCATCGGCCCGCTCAAAGCGCCGGTTACCATCCAAGCGGTAACGATCCCAACGGATCCCCATTCCCGTGACCAGCGCCCATCCG
Organism: Tannerellaceae bacterium; assembly: GCA_031285925.1. Lineage (GTDB taxonomy): Bacteria > Bacteroidota > Bacteroidia > Bacteroidales > Tannerellaceae > QVMG01. The sequence goes on along the minus strand of JAITVG010000195.1, from coordinate 5,931 downwards.
TAACGACTCGACAGGCGGAAGTCTTTCTCTAAGAAGTTTATATTCAACTCCCATGATTTCTCGCTGCGAAGGGATACTCCGTCGATATCGTTCACCCGGAAACCTTCGTCGGCCACATTGGCGAATCCCAAACCAATACCTTCCCAGTGCGGATCATAATCGCGGTTCCATGTAGGCAACGGGATCGTGATCGTCTTGGCGTATTTCCTTCTCTCATGGCTCTGCCCATCCTTATAGTGGCCTTCAAAGATCAACTCGTCTTCGCGCAGTTTACCGTCGGGCGACGTTTCGTAGACGCGCACCTTCAAACGCTCATCGCTTTCTTTCACTTCAATCTTCCTGCCATCGATGTACACCGTAGTGTCCGGTGCGACAGGTTCAACCTCATTTGCCCATAATCCCAACGGCATCAAAATGCACGCGATACATAACATCTTCTTCATCTTCGTAATATATTATAATGTGTTACTGTTTACAAATCATTTGCGAAAAGCAGGGTGATCAGGTCTTCGCTGTCCAGCTCTCCTTCGATATAGACTAAAGTAATGATCTTTTTTTTGTTTACTTTAAAAAGGACGAAGCGGTTGAGTTCTTCCTTCACGCTCGGCAACTGATAGTAGGCGGAAACTATCCCGCCGTCGTCGGTCACTTCCTTTATCTTTCGCGCTCCCTTCTGGTCGGCTTCGAGGCAGCGGCGTGTGAAGCGCAACGCTTCGTCGTCGTTCTTGATCGTGATACTCTTGTAGCGAACCATTCCATACGTTTCAAGCATTTCCTTCGAAAGCTCTACCATCGTTACGTTCTTTCGCTTGCCGTATCTGCCGAATACATCCTCTATCTTCAGGCCGCTTTGCAGCTCCGTGGCGGCGGCGCCGACGGGAAGCAGGAAGCATAAAGCCAGACAGCACGCCATTGTGTATGTAATCTTTCTCATCACTGTATATATTTCATTCCGCATGTTTTTATTATTCTTCGTCGTCTGTAAAAAAAGAACCCAGCTCCCGAAACTGAGTTTCCACCGCGTCCTTTTCCGTCGCCGAAACCTCCTGCAAAGCATTCAGCGCATGTTCCCTGACCGTATGCGGATCGGTGTAGCAGCGGCCGTTGATCACCACATAGTTATCCGAGCAGTACAGATCTCCGCGGAAGACATAAACCTGTCCGATCCCCAGCAGAAGCAAAATTGCGGCAGCCACGCCCGAAACCCATAAAAGCACCTTCCGCGCCTGCGGCGTCTTTATTTCCGGGGCAGTTACGTTTTCTTTCCCGATCTCCTCCTTAAAATAAAGGAACAGCGGCGCATGTATCCGAAGATGTTCCGCTACTTCCCCGGAAGTAAAATACTCCCGCAACATCTTTTCTTCGGCAGAGGAGGTTTCTCCCTCGAAATATTTCTCCAGCAATTCCTCTATCTCTTTCATAATTAATCATTAATAATTAACCATTTTCATATATTCTTCTCTCACTTTCTTCCTTGCTCTCGACAGGTTCGAGCGAACGGATTCCACCTGTGTTCCCGTGATGGCTGCAATCTCCGCAAGTTCATAGCCTTCGATGTCTTTCATCCGGATGATCGTTTGCTGCAAGGGTGGAAGCTGTTTGATCAGTCTTCCGATACATTTCACCGCGTCTTTTTCCTCAAGGCTCACGTCCGGCCTTTCCGCCTGCGGCGAATCCAGACAGGCAAGTTCCGCCTCGTCCGCTCGCGGTTTGCGCAGTTTGATCCTGTCGAGCGCCAGGTTTTTCACCATCGTAACAGCCAAAGCTTCCACATTCCGGTAGCCGTCCAGCCGGTCGCGCATCTGCCAAAGTTTCAGAAGCACTTCCTGCACTGCGTCTTCCGCATCTGCCGGTTCGTTCAATAACCGGAGAGAAACATGCAGCAGTTTGTCGCGCAAAGGCGCCACCGTTACCTTAAACGTTTCAAGTTCCATTCTATTCATTAGACGACAAAGGAAAGAAAACATAACAGAAGTAAGAGGAAAAATATCCATAACTATGGACGATGACGCATTGTATGTCCTTTTTTAGCAGAAAAGGCGCGGAGAGTAACAAGCAAAAAAACAAAAAAAGGGTGTGTCGCACTTTTGACACACCCTCCTTTTTACTGACAGGCGGCATATAAATATCTCCGCCGCCCGGAACAATTATCATCAAGAGTTCTCCCTTGTATAATAAAGGGTAATTGTTTTCTCCTCTTTTGAAACCGCAATTTGAACAGGTATAGAGTGATCGAATGTATATCCCGGGATTTTATAAGCATAGTTGGAGCAGGCAATCAAATCTCCTATGGATGCAAGCGGATTCGACGTATAACGCTCTTCGTAATCTCCATTATCATTTTCGAGCATATGAATTACCGTAAGTTCAATGTGGTAGCGGAATGTGATGGTGAGATTCTCGCCCGCTCCGATCGTTCCTGTCTCCGGATCGCTGTCGGCCGCGCTGAATGCGTAGCCTTCGATGACGGGGGCGGTATAGCTGTAAGCCCCGACAGGGACGTTTTTGTAGGTTACGGGTGGTTGGATTTCTTCATCTGTACTACCGGTAGCGAGGTAACGGATGGTGATCGACTGCTTGGGGGTGACAACGGGCGGCGTGGGCGGTTCGGGTGGTGGCGGCGGCGCTGTTACCTTGTCGTAGTAGAAGCGGATCACGATGCTCTGTCCCGCCGCGATCGTGCCCACGCCCGGGTCGCTCTTTCCGGAGTTAAAGGTATAGCCTGTGATGGCGGGCGGTGTGTAGCTGTACGCTCCGACCGGCACATCGGTGTGTACCGTTGTTTCGCGAAGCTCCCTGTCCGTACCGTTTTCCAGGTAGCGGATGGTGATCGACTGCCGCAGGCGGTCGTAGTAGAAGCGGATCACGATGTCCTGTCCCGCCTCGATCGTTCCCGTGCCCGGGTCGCTCTTTTGGGTGTTGAACTTCCAGCCGTCGATGACGGGCGGCGTGTAGCTGTATGCGCCGACCGGCACGTTGTCGTGCACCGTGGCAGGTTGGATTTCCTTGTCCGTGGCGGCATCCAGGTAGCGGATGGTGATCGTCTGCTTCATGCGGTCGTAGTAGAAGCGGATCACGATGCTCTCGCCCCAGCCGATCGTGCCCGTGCCCGAATCGCTCTTTTCGGCGTTGAACGCCCAGCCTTCAATCGCGGGCGGCGTGTAGCTGTACTCTCCTGCAGGCACGTTGGTGTAGACCGTCGGACTAAGAATGTCTTTGTCCGTGGCGGAGTCGAGGTAGCGAACCGTAATCGTCTGCTGCTGCCGACTGTAATAGAAGCGGATCACAATGTTCTCGCCCCGCTCTATATCGCCCGTACCGGAATCACTCTTTTCGGCGTTGAACGCCCAGCCCTCGATGGCGGGATGCGTGTAGGTGTACTTTCCGACCGGAACGTCGGAGTGAACCGTTTCGACACGGATTTCTTCATCCGTTTCGGAGTCGAGGTAACGGATCGTAACCGACTGCTTCACACGGTTGTAGTAGAAGCGTACGGTAGCCTTTTCGCTCAGGGCAAGCTCCACGGTTCCGGGATCGCTCTTCTGGGCGTTGAACACGTAGCCCTCGATCTCGGGATGTTCGTAGGTGTATTTTGCGGCTGGAAGCCTGTCGTGGAGTTTCGCATCCCGGATTTCCTTGTCCGTTTCAGCGTCGATGTACTTGATGGTTACGGAACCCGGATCGTAGATCGGGTCGAACACGCACCCCGATATGCCCGATATCGCCGTAATAGCCAGAAGGGCTATCAGTATGTTGATAAGATGTTTCATAATATTTAATTTGAATGAGTTATTAGTTGTCGGAAGAGATTAAACACAGAGACACGGAGGGCACGGAGGTTTTTTATGTTGATAACGGAGAAAATATAAATCTCTGTGTCCTCTGTGCCTCTGTGTTTAATCTCTTTAAGCGACTTAATTGTCAATTGTCCAAACGAGGTTTATGCCGATCTGTGTCGGCCCCCAGAAGTCTTTCGAGAGTTTCTTCTCGCCGTAGTAGCGTGTATGGTTGATGATTTCGAACGTTTCGTAGCTGCACGAGGTGTATCCCAGCCCCAGGTTGAAGTCCAGCGCCAGCCGCTTGGCCAGCGGAAGGCGGTAGCCCGCCGTAATGCCCGCGTTCCAGAGCGAACCCTGATGGCCGAAATCGCCCTTCAACATGCCGCCGACCGGGAACCGGTGTACGTTGTACTCGCTGAAGGTAGCCCCTAGGCCGAGATAGAACCGCCTGGCTTCGGCCATGTAATACCGCACTTCGGGATTGAGGAACCAGATCTTCTGCACCTTGCCGTGCTTGCTTCCCCAGTAACTGTAACCGCCGTCGAGCTTTATGCCGAAGGCGTCGTCATCGGTGCGCCATTCCAGTCCGAGTGTCGGCAGCAGGAAGGCGTCGTGCACCAGGTTGGTGCGCACGTCGAGGCGGAAGCGGTTTTCACCCGGAACTTCCACGATCCGTTCGACTTCCTTCACGCGGTCTACGTAGACCGTATCGGTCTGCTGTTCGGTGATCACGGTTTCCTTGCCCGGCTTCTGCTTGAGATAGATCATGCAGGCGACGCCTCCGCGCAGGTAAGGAAGCATGTTGGATGAGATGTAGCGCCAGGTCGCTCCGCCGGAGATGGCGCGTAGCCGCGTGCGCAGCACGTCGCCCGAAAGCGAGAGGTCGAGCGCGTCGAGCGCTTCCTGCTTCGAAGGCGTGCGCGGGTCGTTGGCGATCATGCGCCGCAGGCCGTCCCAGTCCTCGCCCGCCGAAAAGGGGACGATGCGTGCACGGTCGATGTGCGAATGATTCGAAGCGATGCGGCTGCGCAGGGCAAGTGCGCGACCGGTGGCCAGTTCCTCGTTGTGCACCGTGTTGCCTTCGGGCGAAGCCGTGGCGATGATGGTGGCGTAGTCGAGGTTTTCCGCAAGGGATTTGTCCGCGAAGGTGCGATCGATGATCGCCAGTACGCGGGCATTGTCCATGTAGCCCGGTTCGAGCACGGTACTGTTCACCCGGAAGTGGATTACAACTGTTTCGGATTGCTGCGCGTCGCCGGGATCGGCCGTCCAGTATCCGGCATCCTGCCGGGACAGATCGACCTCCACCGCAGCGCCTCCCGACGGATCCGAAATCTGCCGCGGGACGTTTTGGCCATAAGTTGCTCCCGCGATCATTAACGCGGATAGAGCCGGTAAAAATTTACAAAATCTGTTCATAGAACATAATAGATAGATGAATGAATAAATAAATAAAAATAAAATACAAAATATTATTTCTTTTTGTCTTTTTATGTGCTTTTTGTCCTTTTTATAAGTAGCCAGTGGCAAAAATAGTGTTTTAAAGTTAAAAACCAAATATATTGTGTAAAAAAATATACATTATTGGGCGCATACGCCGATATATTGGGTGTACACACAGGTGCGCCCCTACCAATTTGTAACCACTATCTCTATTTTTTAACCCTAAAATAGGACTGTATTTTCGCCCGAAAGGAAAAAAATCGTGCGGAGGCCGTTCTAAAGAGGTCAAAAAACACCGTAATGTGATCAGGTACAGTAGATTAAAGGCTAAATTTGCGTTCATAAAATTCCGTGTTTTAGAAAAAAACGGAAGCGGGGAATGACAAATCCGGTCGGCATGGTCGGTGTTTTTTTTCTCTGATTAAGGAAAAAATCCTTCGTGTTAAACACGGTCGGAAAGTTGTTTAACACGGCTGCGCCCCGTGTACACTCCGATACCCCTTGCTGTTAAACAGCGGGGGGATATACGTTAAACAACGGATTCGCGCTGTTTAACAACCTTGCGGCATCCGAAGTTGCGCTTTTTTTCATTTTTCGCCTTTTTTCAGGCGCGGAAATGCAAAAAACAGGGTAAAAATGCTTCTTTTTCGCTCTTTTTTCGCTGAATTTTCATTTTTTTGCTCCGTTTTAAAGAGATTAAACACAGAGG
>JAITVG010000151.1 GCA_031285925.1 Tannerellaceae bacterium | reverse complement strand
GAGGTGGTTGGAGAGATAATTGTTAATTATAAATTGTTAATTATCCAACCACCTCCCGGCTCGTACCTCGCCGTACTCCTCCTTATCCAAGGAGGAGAGCCTCGCGAAAGTGCCTTTCGCTCCTTTAAGTATGAATAATGCAGGTTAGAACAGCTTCTAGTAACAATAATAATAACCGGAAAATCATTTGTATGGAAATCAAAAAAGTAACGGAAGAGTTCGCGACGGAGTGTTTCAAAACAGGAATCGACTGTTCGCAAATCGTGATGGGGTATGCCTCCACATCAGGCAAAGTAGGAATGAGTAGCGAAGATGCGCTTAAAGTATCGGCAGCGTTCGGCGGCGGCATGTGGTGCGGGCGTACATGCGGGGCAGTGAGCGGCGCACTGATGGCACTTGGTCTCAAATACGGCTACAGCGAACCGGGCATGACCGAGCAAAAGAATTGCCTGCTGGCTAAAAAGACCGAGTTTGAAAAACGCTTTTCCGAAGTGCACGGAAGCGTTGTGTGTCGCGATATTCTCGGCGGCCTCGACTTGAGTAAACCCGAAGACATGAACCGGATCATGGAAAAGAATCTTCTTTTCACGCTTTGTCCGAAAGTGGTATGCACGGCATGTAGCCTGCTGGACGAAATGCTTTAACGAAACAGATGTTTGCAAAAATAGACGACGCTGCCCGTAAAATGCTTTCGGGCACGATCCTTGGTAAATCCGAAATGGTGGAACTGCTCGGCATGGATACCGATTCGGACGAATGTGCATACCTGCGTGAAAAGGCCTGCGAGTGCGCCCGCATCGTTACGCAAAACAAAGCGTACCTGTGGGGCGCCGTGGGCGTGGATTATATCGGTTGCGCCGCAAGTTGCCGGTTTTGCTCCTTCGGAAAGGAATGGGGACTTGTAAAGGGCGAAAGGATTTATACCCTTCCCGAGATCATTGCACAGGCAAGGGAATACGTGGAATCGGGAGTACACTTTATCGTTCTCCGCACCACGCAATATTATCCGCTCGATGCGCTGGCAACTTTCGCCCGTGCGATACGGAAAGAGGTGGAGGGCGACTACGAATTGATTGTCAATCCCGGCGATTTTGATCTGCAGACGGCAAACAATCTGTACGAAAACGGTGTAAACGGCGTATACCACGCCATCAGGCTACGCGAAGGAACAGACACGCCGTTTCGCCCCGAATACCGGATAAAGACGCTTTCGGCCATCAAAAGCTCACCGCTCAACCTGATACATCTGGTTGAACCTGTCGGCCCGGAGCATAGCTACGGAGAAATCGCCGACCGGTTTCTCTGCGCGGTGGAGCATGGCGCGTACATATCGGGAGTTATGGCTCGTATCCCCGTGAAGGGAACGCCACTGGGGGATATTCCGCAGTTGAGTGACAATGAAATTGCCAAGATAACGGCCGTACTCCGGTTGTCGGGCGGCAGCGTCGTGCGTCATATCTGCGTGCACCCCGCATCCGGGGCGGCAGTGCAAAGCGGCGCCAACGTGGTAGTTGTCGAAACGGGTGCCATTCCCAGAGATAGCCGGCCGTCTTCGGGGAAATGGCTCAACTTCGATGCTCTTTCAGCCAAAAAACTATTCGAGGAAAACGGTTTTACAGTCGGTTGATTTCGCCGCAAACACGGCATAATTAAAAAGAGATTAAACACAGAGGCACAGAGGACACGGAGTTTTTTTATTATTCTGATAATGATAATGAGCAAAATAAAAAACTCTGTGTCCTCTGTGCCTCTGTGTTTAATTGTGATTATTGGGCTTTTAACACAGCCCCTTTCTCAGATTCCGAACGCTTTCCTTACGGTATCCACATAATCCAGCTTTTCCCAGGTAAACAATTCCACTTTCCGGACGATCGGATCCGGCTGATAGCGGGATGTAAACACTTTGGTGACGGTTTCGGGCGTTCTTCCCACATGGCCGTAGGCGGCAGTTTCCAGATAAATCGGGTTTCGCAGTTTGAGGCGTTCTTCTATTGCCTTCGGGCGCATATCGAAAATGTCCGGTATCCGAAGGGCTATTTCGCCGTCGGTCAGATCCACGTGCGCACGTCCGTAGGTATTTACGAAAATATTCATCGGACGGGCTACGCCGATGGCGTATGATACCTGCACAAGCACTTCGTCGGCTACTCCGGCGGCTACCAGATTTTTGGCAATGTGGCGGGCGGCGTATGCTGCCGAACGGTCTACTTTGGAAGGATCCTTACCCGAAAACGCTCCTCCGCCGTGTGAGGCTTTTCCGCCGTAAGTATCTACGATGATCTTCCGCCCGGTCAATCCCGTGTCGCCATGAGGGCCGCCGATGACAAACTTGCCGGTCGGGTTCACATGGTATGTAATCGCGTCGTTGAACAGTGCCTGTACATGCGCGGGATATTGCTTCATCACTCGCGGAACAAGTATATTCCGCACATCTTGCGCGATGCGTTTTTGCATCGCCCGGTCGGCTTCTTCCTGAGAAATACCCAGCGCTCCGACAAATTCATCATGCTGGGTAGAAACCACTATGGTGTCGATACGCAGAGGCGTGCCGTTGTCGGCATATTCTATCGTTACCTGCGACTTTGCATCCGGGCGCAGATAGGGCATCAGATGCGGTTCATTTTTTCGGATCGATGCAAGTTCCGTCAGCAGGCTATGCGAAAGGTCGAGTGCCAGGGGCATATAGTTTTCGGTTTCCGACGTGGCATAGCCGAACATCATTCCCTGATCGCCTGCGCCCTGATTCATGGGATCTTCGCGCTCTACACCGCGGTTGATGTCTGTACTTTGCTCATGGATGGCCGAAAATACGCCGCATGATTTTGCTTCAAACTGATATTCGCTTTTCGTATAGCCAATCTTTTCGATCACTGAACGTACAACGTCCTGCACATCGACGTACGCATTCGACTTTACTTCTCCCGCCACAACTACCTGCCCGGTGGTTACAAGCGTTTCGCAAGCTACTTTGGAGTTTTCGTCATACGCTAAAAACTCATCAAGCAAAGCATCCGATATTTGATCGGCTACTTTATCGGGGTGCCCTTCGGACACGGATTCGGAGGTGAATAAATAACTCATTACTTACTTTTATTATATGATAATTATATATGTAAAACATGTAATGAATCGACAGCGAAAAGAATAGATTGCCGGACGGCAGCAGAACGAGAAGCTTGTTTTTAGCATTTTTTCCTGTGGTTGCAAGCAATACAAATCTATCCACGTCAATTCCGGCAGCAAAGATAAGGTATATTCTCTGTAAATCAAGCCATAAAATCATCTAAATGTTTTACCGAAGCCGTCTAAATGATTTTTAAAGCCGTCTAAATGGTTTGCTCAAAGCATCTAAATGATTTTTTGGAGAAACAAAAGCCTTTCATCCAAACAATTATAGAGAAGAAAAAAAGGGCGGAGCCACTTTTCTTCGCGCTCCACCCTCTTCGTTTAAATACCTTTACCGGATCAATAGCGATCTCTGCCGCCGCCACGGTTATATCCGCCGCCGCCGCCACGGTTGTATCCGCCGCCGCCACGATTATATCCGCCTCCGCGATTGAAACCACCGTCGCTTCTTTCCGTCTTGGGACGGGCAACGTTTACGGTAATTGTCTTGCCTTCAAAGTCTGTACCGTTCAATTCGTCGATAGCCTTTTGGCCTTCTTCTTCATTAGGCATTTCTACAAAGCCAAACCCGCGCGAGCGCCCGGTTTCACGATCCGTGATGATATTGGCGGAAGACACTTCGCCATACTCTGCAAATAACTCCTGTAAACTTTCGCTTTTTGTGCTGAAGTTCAAATTTGAAACATAAATGTTCATCTCTTTTTTTGTTCTTGATGTAAATAATTATTGTTGTTGTTCTGTTTCTTCTGTCGGAACGATCCTTACGGCATTCATGCCTTTTTCGCCCCGTTCAGGTTCAAATGTAACCATATCTCCTTCGGCAATTTCCGCCGGAGCATTACTGACATGGAAAAAATACTTTTCCATACCCGAAATATCCTTTATAAAACCGTAACCTTTGCCCGGATTGAAGTAATCGACCCGGCCTTGCAGTAAGATTTCTTTTATTTCTTCTTTCCTCGGAGTAGAAATCACGATATTTTCCACATCCACATCCTGTTTGTTTGTCAAATCAGGCGGAGTATCACAAATAACGCCGTTTTCGTCTACATAAGCAATCATTTCTTCAAATGACCGGCCTCCGCCGTTAGCTTTACGTTCCTCTTTGCGTTTCAATTTTTCTTTGCGCTTCTGATCTTTCTTCTTCTCTAATTCTTTCTTATTAAATGAATTTGATTTTACCATTAATATTGCTTTAAATTATTTTATTTCCGAAAACCGGATATACAAACAGGCTGTAAAAATACTACTTAATTTTAATCTGCAATGCTATTTGGGATTTAATCCGGGTTTATACGTCAAAATATTCTATTCAGACAGAAGAATACCGGTGATATGCTTCGTAAGCAGTTCCTTGGGCAAGGCCCCAATCGCCATTTGTGGTTTTCCTTTTACCGGAACAAATAAGATGTAAGGGATGCTACGGATGCCTAAAAGATTTTTCAGTTCCGGTTCGTTGTCTATATTTACCTTATAGATGACTATATCATCCTTGTATTCGGCGGCCAACTCTGCCATAGTGGTTGCAATTTGTCGGCATGGTGCGCACCAGTCGGCGTAGAAATCAATGATACAAGGCTTGTTTCCCTCGTACACCCATTGATCCCGGTTTTTCTCGTAGTTGTATACTTTGGCCAGGAACTCCGCCTTGTTCAGCGTAACCACCTTGCCTGTTTCCGCTTTTCCTTTTGCCGCCACAGCAAAAACGGTGGCAAGTAATACAACTATAAATGATACGCTCCTTAAATTTTTCATGCAAATATGCAGATTGAGTTTATACAACTGCAAAATTAGATATTAATCCGATACCGCCTCACTAAAATGCCAAAAAAAGCTATCTCTTGCGCATGTAATATTAGCATAGGTAGTACGCGCTCGTACTACCTATACTACGGCGCCGTTGTACCTATAGTACGAGCGCGTACTATATATAGAAACACTTTTTAACAAATCCTGCGAATCCTGATTCAGACATCTTTCAATGAAGCGAGCGCAGCGAGTGGCCGCAGGCCTGTTTTTTGGAGGTTGTGTCAAAGTCAATAGAAGAGATTAAACACAGAGGCACGGAGAGCATGTTGTGAACCGGAGAACACCTAATTTAATATTTCGCCAATGTTTGCCATACAGTAATTCAACTACATTTGCAAGATGAAAATAGAACTTATAGAAACCGGGTTTTTCCATGCGGACGGCGGCGCCATGTTCGGCGCCACACCCAAAACTGCCTGGCAACGGCGATATCCTTCGGACGAAGCGAACGGATGTGTCCTTGCCATGCGAAGTATGTTAATAACGGATGATGACGGTAGAATTACCCTGATCGATACCGGGGCGGGAAGCAAGCATCTGAAATCTTTTGCTTACTATCGCTTTTTCAATCTGACCAACCTGTCCGAAGTGCTTGCCACACGAAACATCCTCCCGGAGCAGGTCACGGATGTGGTTCTTACCCATCTTCATTTTGATCACTGCGGATGTGTGACGCACTGCGACGATACCGGTGGCGGCACACTGTCCGTCACATTCCCGAACGCCCGCCACTGGGTCGGCCGGGCGCAGTGGGAAAACTTCCTTTCGCCTCATGCGCTTGAAAAGGATTCTTACTTTCCGGAGGATATGATGCCGGTAGAGGATGCCGGTCTGTTGCGGTTGCTTGCCGAAGATACGATGCTTTCGCCCTCAGTCAGCCTTCGCCTTTACGACGGGCACACTCCGGGGCAAATCGTCCCCGTCGTCCATACTTCCGAGCGGACTTTTGTATTCGCCGGCGACGTTATCCCTTTAGCCGCCTGCATCTCCCCGGCATGGATATCCGCCTACGACACCTTCCCCCTCACTTCCTACAACGAAAAGCTCCGCCTGCTCGAAGAAGCCGCCACCGAGAATCAAACCGTCATCTTCTGCCACGATGCCTGTATTCCCTGCGGAGAGGTGAGAAAGGCGGGGAAACATTTTCTGATAAATAAAGCTCCTTGACATGAGTACAATTCGCGTATTATACATATATTTATGGCAAGTTTAAATAAAAATAAAATTACACCATTATGAGAACACTAATGCTTCTTTTCGCAAGCCTCGCGCTGGTGGCGGTGGCGTGCAATGACAATTCGGGGGGTGAGAATGAACTCCCGAACGGTATTGAACCGATTATTTCTACTGACAAAGCCGGAGAAGTCGGCGAGGCTGACAAAGAACTGATTGCTTTTTTCGAGAAGTATCTGCCGCCAAATTTCAGCCTTTATGACTCTGAATATTTCTTTGTCGAAGACGAGGATAACAGATGCTTAATGATAAATAGTATGGATGAATTGAAAGCGATCATGTATTCCCCCATTGAATTACCGGATATAGATTTCGACAAATATACACTTGTTATGGGGCAGTATATTGCACCAGGTACCGCTTACCGTATTATTGAACAAAGTATTACTGTCAATCCGGAGGAGATTATACTGAATTTAAGCATAGAAGAACCGGATGGAACTTATGCCGTACTTTCTCCGCTATACTATTGGGGGTTATACCCGAAAATTCCTCAAAAAACCATTACTGTTAATTTAATTGTGAAATAGTCATGAAGATATATTTATATTAGTTGGTATTGCTATGTTTTTCTGTCAATGCAGTACGAAACAGTTTGATTCTGAGAATAACTCTAACAATTATGTATTGACAAGGGGGACGGAAGATATGTTTATTGAGGAAACAGGAAATCGTTATGCTATCGACCCGGATGTAATAACCGTTAAACTAAAGCCGGGAGTGGACAAAATCGGAGAAGATTTGAAAGAGATTCGCTCCAATAAATTGGGCTATATCGACATTTCTGTACCTGAAGATATTGATGTTGAAAAATATGTGTCGATGCTAAAAGAAAGGGGTGAGTTTGAAACCGTCGAGTTTAATACCATAGGAGAGTATAGCTTTACGTCCAATGATACTCGCAGAAATGAACAGTGGTACCTCGGTAGTATCAATGCCTATTCCGCTTGGGATATTACGGCAGGAAGTGCAAGTGTTAAAGTTGCTATTCTCGATTCCGGTGTGGATTGGAGTCATCCCGATTTGGGAATCGGTACGGACGGATACAGCAATGTCAATGTGTCGCTTGGTTGGAATTACATTACCAACAGCAGTAATGTGATAACAACAAATTGTAAACAGGGTATGGTCGGCTTGGAGCGCCCCGTATACTATCCAAAAATATTAACAAAAAGGAGCTTGCCTGTCGAGGCAAACTCCTTTTCTCTTTTTTGTGAATAATACGGGAGAATGTTACTTCTTCCCCTCTTTTAGCAGGTCGCGGATTTCCGTCAGCAGTTGGACGTCGGCAGGAGGAGCGGCCGGTTCTGCCGGTTTTTCTTCCTGTTTCTTGCGATGCAAGGCATTAATTCCCTTTAGCATGAGGAAAATGGCGAATGCGATGATAATGAAATCGAAAATCACTTGCAGGAATTGTCCGTAGTTGATCGTCACAGCTGCGGAAACCACTTCGCCGGCCTCTACGACTGCCTGTTTCAGAACAATCCGCAGGTCGGAGAAATTAACTCCACCCACCAATAGCCCGATGCCAGGCATGATAATATCGGCCACAAGGGATGAGATAATCTTGCCGAAGGCGCCGCCGAGAATAATACCTACTGCCATGTCGATCATATTCCCCCGCATGGCAAACTCCTTAAATTCGCTAAAAATCTTTTTCATATTCTTTCTTAAATTAATGGTGATTACAAACGTATTAATGTGATTACAAACGTATAACTTCTCCTCTCCGGCTGCTTTCAAAGGCGGCTTCAATGATCCGGATCACGGGCAGCACGGATGCCGCGTCGGTTTGCGGCCGGGTGTGTTGGGTGAGAGAGCGATGAATATCGTCATAGAAAGCCATGTAGTTTCCGGGCAGGGTTTCTATTTTTCCCCGGCAGTGCAGGCCTTGTATATTTGTGTTAAGTATGCCCCATTCAGATTCCGGCTCTTTCCCCCAGTCGGCGCCCGCAGGGATGGCTCCGGTTTTCAGCAACTCCTCCTGCGGATCGAGGCCGTGTTTCACGAAAGAACCTTCCGTTCCGTGGATGTAGTAGCGCGGGGTTTCTTCGCGCATCAGGTAGCCGGCACGCAGCGAAACTTTCACATCCGGGTAAAT
>JAITVG010000145.1 GCA_031285925.1 Tannerellaceae bacterium | reverse complement strand
TCCGATGAACAGAAGAAGAATGAATCCTGCCGGGATTGCATAAAAAAAAGACACCTTTTTCTTCATGCCGGCAAAGGTAGATGTTTTCCTGATTTTTCGAAGGCAGAGCGGTCTATCTTATCATAAATATACAATCTCATAATAGATCGCACGATCCGATCCATCCAAATTAAATACATTTCCCTTTCCGGGTAAAATCACCTTCCCCGTCCGGATACCACTATGATCCAGGACATATATTTTTGCAGGACGGGGAAGTGTCAATTGAGCACTCACCGGTTCCATAAGCAGCGGTGCTTCCCCTTTGGAAAGCAAAGCTGAATGTTTTTCATCGAAAGTCATTCCCGTATTCTTTGCACGGGAAACAAGTGTTACGAATGCACGAGAAGTTTCATCCAAAGAAACACCATTTTCCAGCGATGTAAGCAACATTACCGCAAACGGATTCGCCTCATTTAAGCGATACTGTATATTGCCGGCCTGTAATTTTTCCCCCGCATTAAATCCGACTACCGCTCGGCTACATGCAGTATTCATCGTAAAATATCCTTTATCCGCAACATTCCAAACAAACTGCCCGGTCGTACTTCTATACTCTTTTCTCTTCTCGTCATAATACGATAAATAATCGGATTGAGTTTCCGTTTCTCTATACGTATCAACAAAACGATTATAAACTCTGCCCACAGCCATGGCTTCGAGAGGGATAACACCTTCAAAACTTTTCTGGTCTCCCTGCTGTTCAATGCCGGATTGGAAGCCCAACTTTCCTTCCATGAAACTGGGAACATGCAAATTGCACACACCAATATTCTTCCCGGTTTCAATATCACCATGCTTAATCATACGGAATAATGCGGGATACAAAGCCATTTGCAAGGGACTGTCAGCGTTATAGATATTTCCTCCGGGCACACTCACGGCAGATGTGATCGAAGGTTGATTGGATGCAAACGAAAAAGAGGCATCCCAACCTTGAAGTCCCAAACCATAAAGAGCAATAATCGGAGATGCTTCGGCAGTCCATTCATTAGGAATAAGACTCATCCATTCGGAAAGGACAAACGGTCGCCCTTCTACCTGTTGCATACCGGTTCCCAATAAACCACTACCCGGTTGTGCAAGCATGGAAATATTGTTAAATGTTCCTTCTTTCAGAACATGTCCTCCCCCTCCTCCGAAATAATTATGCCGGTCGATGACCCCGACTTTATAATCCGAATACAAATTGTAATAATGTCCGATGTGATCTCCTGCTTGCCAACAGCTACCGACAATACTGCCCTTATAGCCTGTTGCCCGGATAGCTGCAACCATTTTGTCATAATAAGCTTGTTGGCATTCATAAATAAACCGCGCCGAATCATAAAGCCGCTTACGATATTGTGGATTTTTCGTAAAACCATCATAACTAAAATACCAATGATGAGGCATAGGATTGATATTTTCATTATCCAGGTTCTCATTGGGATAACATTCATTAAATGCATTAAAAACATCCCCCCAGGCGTACTTCAAAGCACTTTGTGTGCCGTATTTCTTTTTTAACCAGAATGAGAATTGCCGACAGATTATTTCCTTGTAAGTAGGACAATCTTCCATAAACTGAAGAGTGGTAGGAAAAAAGGCATTATCCTCATTTTGCAGCTCAACATAGCTTAATGATGGATCATCTGCATACCGCATGCCCGTATAAGGATTGTAATGATTAAGCATATTGACTGTCAATTCAATCGATAATTGCTGTAAGTCCGGAGCAAAATGAACCAATCCGATTGTACTTCCTTTCAAATGATCTCCACCTGCATTTAGAATCTCATTGTAAGCTAAAATGCGGATACTGTCGGCCGGACGAACTCGATGTCCGTAGATATGAGACCAGCCCGTATAGGTTCCCTGTTCTTTTAACTTAAAATGGAAATAATCCAAACGATCAAACAGAGCAGGATCAATTACCGTAGACCCCTGTAATTTAGATGTCCCATCCCATGTGAATTTATGAAAACGAACAGCATTTACCCCTTGCGAAGCTAAATATTTACTCCAGTCATTTGCCAACTTCATCTGGGGGAATGCACCCATATTACAGATGTTTACTCCCCAAAACTTGACAGGAGTACCATCTTCAAAATGATAATTATCCCCGTCCATTAAGAGCCAACCATGCTTCCCCGCCGGTGCATCCAAACAGGAAGCTGCATTCACTACCGAAGAATGCGCTATAGATTGTCCATTGAATGGATACCAATCCTGAGCCGATAATTTCGAATAATTATTGCAAGCCGTATATAACAAGCCTGCTATCAGTAACAAATATCTTTTTTTCCCCATCGTAAAACATTTATTAATTTAGCATTGATCGACACTAAAGGTAACCTCGAAAACAGTATATATAGTACAAGCGCGTACTACCTATCGTACGGCGCCGTTGTATGGGTAGTACGCGCTCGTACTATATATAGAAACACATTTTAACAACTACCGTATTTATGCGTTTTATGGGGCTGAGCAAAGTCAGCCCCATAAAAACTTTACCAACCCGGATTCTGTTCCAAATTCGGATTCTTATAACGTTCTGTATAGGGTATTGGATAAAAATAATATTTATCTTCCCATTGCCTGTTAATAACAGAGCGTTCCATTACAACACTTCCCTCATCATTCCTGAAATTCATTGTTTGTACAGTCCTCAACTTTTCACCGATCTTCCAGCGTCTTACATCCCAAAAACGATGATTTTCAAATGCCAGCTCAACCATCCGCTCCCTTCTGTATCTTTCTTCAAATCCATCATTCCCTGAGAAATGCGGCATCTTAACGTCGGAACGGTCACGGAGTACATTAATAGCCTCATTGGCAGACATTTCGAATTCACCTTTTTCTTCAGCATTGCCGGTGGAATAATACATGGCTTCAGCATAATTCAAATAGAATTCACCTAATCTGAATATGATCCAATTATGACGATTACTGCTACTGTTATTTGTAGAAATATTAAGCGAACCGTCACAATACTTTTTCAAATAATACCCGGTAGTAGTGGCATTAAACAAAGGAGCGCCATTGCGCCCTCCTTGAATAACGTCAATCGGATTCGTATTATATAAAGGCCACTTGTCGCCTTGCCGCACAATAGTCATTGAGAAACGGGGATCCAAATCATCAAACGGCTTATCGTTTTGCATATTGATCGTTTGAGAAGAACCCCAAGTTTCACCAAAGCTCTTTCCTGTGGATTTGTATTCATAAGCATCTACCAGTGTCTGTGTCGGGCAATTACCTGAATTTGCATTTTCAACACCTACCGGATAATTATTAATTTCAAAATCATTTCTTACACCTGATCCTCTGATAAAAAGAATTTCCTTATTGAAATAATTATCATTTCCCCACAACGCTTGATAAGTGCCCAAAGTTATTCCCCATTCTGCACATTTATCAATAACTGCTTTGTTTGCAGCAGCAGCCAGTTCCCATTTCGCCCTATCGTTCGACGGATTAAACAACGGGCTTGCCGCGTACAGCAAAGTACGCGCTTTCAAGGCTAAAACAAAAGCCTGATTTGTGCGCCCGATGTCCCTGCTTATCTGTGTTTTGTAATCAACAGGCAAGTGCTCAACTATGGCATCACATTCGTCAACGATAAATCGGATGACTTCTTCATAAGGGTCTCTTACAAGAGTATTCGCTTCTGCAGTTGTCAATGTGTTTGTGACCAGAGGAACATCTCCATACGTCTTGAACAATTCAAAATAATAATAAGCACGAAGAGCGCGAACTTCATAAGGGAACAATGCGAATTTCTGCTTCAGCAATTCATAATCGGTAGTTCCTCCAACATTATTCCTGTACTCTTCCAAACTTATTTTATCTATCTTTTCCAAAAACATATTTGCTTCCGAAATAGCTCTGTAACCATTATCCCAAGTATAGGAGAAAGGAGTAAGCGGACTCCACCCTCCATTATAATACTTATGTATATTGGATGCCTGATTGACAAAGTCGGATTCATCACATGCTGAGGACAACAACGCTCCTTGTTCATTTATGGCAAAACTTGAGGGGATATACGTATACACACTTATCTGCAAGCGCTGTACGCCTTCTAAAGGACTTTCATATACCCATTCTTCACTTCTTAAGCCCAATTCATTATAGTCCAAATCCACACAGGAAGAGAGAGCAAATAAGAATGGCACAGATATAATTAATTGTTTTATTTTCATAACGCTCAATAATTAGAAATTTAATTTAATACCTACATTCACCGCCTTCAAAATCGGATAACTTGTCCAGATAAGTTCAGGATCCATTACATCAAAAGGACTGAATGTCAACAGATTTTCCCCTTGCACATAAATTCTTGCAGATTTTACAAATTTATTATCCATAAATGATGGGATATTATAATATACCTCACAATTCCTCAACTTCAGGAATGATATATTTGCCAACCAAACAGTGCTGGGCTGATTATTATTCACGCTTTGCTGAGTGCTTAAGCGAGGATAAAGAGCTTGGGTATTATCGCCCCCCGGCTTCCAGGCATTGTCCCAGTAATGCTGTGACATATTCACATTATTCGCCATCGGGTGGAATACACCCGGTGTAGACAAAAATCCGTTATGCATGCCGGTTCCCTGGAATAACAGATTAATTCCAACCCCCTTGTATCCCAAACCTGCTGAAAAAGAGTAATTGATTTTCGGATAAGGATTTCCCATCGGAACCACATCATTTTCATTGATGACACCATCTGCATTCTGATCCTTATAACGAATGTCGCCCGGATAAACAAAGCCTAATTCATGTTTTGGAGTAGAAGGATTATCAATCTCTGCCTGATCTTTGAAGAATCCTTCAGCCTCAAACCCAAACCCTTGATTGACGGGATGACCTATTCTCGACAAATAAGGATAAGCCGGCGTTTCGATCCAATCCTGCAATTTGCTGTCGCTGTATGAAAACAGGGCACCCAACATAAGGCGGAAATCGGAAAAAGACTTCTGATAGTTCACTCCCAATTCAAGCCCTTTGCTATCGACTACACCCCAGTTTATATAACCGGCAGGCAAACCCAACACTTCAGAATTCAATGCGGCATCTCCTAACAAAATATTGGAACGCCTCTGAAAATAAAAATCAGCATTGAAGGATAAGGATTTCCATAATTTTAAATCCATTCCCAAATTCAGTTTATTAGCCGTTTCCAACTTAAAATCGGGGTTAGGCACATAAGCAAGAAAATGCCCCCATTGCTGAGAATAGCCCTCACCGAAGAAGAAATCGCCGGTTCCCAAATAATCTTCGAAACCGATACCGACTCTTGGAACGTAATCGGAATACTGTATACCACCGGACATTCTGAATTTCAAAAGATCAATCGCTTCAATATCCTTCAAAAAATTCTCTTTTGAAGCAATCCATGCAACAGACAATGTCGGCGAGAAAGCAAATTTCTGAGGATATGATCGATTGGACCCCGACAATACCAAAGCCAAATCGGCTATATAACGTTCTTTCCGGTCATAATGTACATAAGCAGACCAATTCGCTCTATTGAACGTATTATATCTGTTATCCGTACTGTAAGCTTCCGCGGAATAAATGAAAGAAGCATTCAAATTACTGTCGTCAAACTCTTTTTTATAATCTGCGGTAAATACAATGTTCGATCTTCTCCACTGACGATTCAGCCATCTATTCCATTGCAGATTACCGATTTTATCACCGGCTGTATATCGAACCACCGTATCTGTAGCGTTCCAGCCTCCACCAAATATAATACGATCGCTGGCATACTCAAAACCTTTCGCTCTTTGCTCACTTATGGAAGAATAATTATCATAGCCGACACGTACAGAGGCCCTCAATCCCTCCAACAAAAAATCAAGATCCTGAACCAATTTGGCATCTGCATACAACGATCTGTCATGATTTTTTAAATAACCGCTATTTTGAATCCTTGCGACAGGGTTGACAGCGCCATAAGTCGCATTCCCACCCCAAAGGGCATCTTTTGTTTTCACAGGGAAAGCCGAAGAGGGAAGTGTATAATACGTATTAAACAAATCATAATCCGCAAACTGATCCGGCCGCGTTGTTTCAATAAAACCGGCTGCGGCATTGATCTGCAACTGAGTCGTAGCCGTGGCTCGATAATCGATATTTGCTCTGATATTCGCCTTTGAATAACGCAGTTTAGTCGAATAATCTTCAATAGATTCCATTTCCTTCAGCAATCCACGGCTATCGGTATAGTTCATCATTGCATAATATTTTAACCGGTCGTTTCCTCCGTTAATCCCCAAATGAACCCGATCTTCAG
The DNA here is from genome assembly GCA_031285925.1 of Tannerellaceae bacterium. GTDB lineage: Bacteria > Bacteroidota > Bacteroidia > Bacteroidales > Tannerellaceae > QVMG01. The sequence continues at coordinate 6,192 of JAITVG010000145.1, read as the reverse complement.
CGGCCAAATCGCTCATCATTTCATCTGCCCAGTTCACATTCGGATAGATAAACGGATCAGTTTGATTTTTGAAAGCATCCAATTCAGATTGATTATATGAAGGGGATAGATTATCATTTGCCCGGGCTTGGTTCAAAGCATTTGCATACGTATAGGCATCTACCATTTGAGGCAACTCCGGTTTGAACACAAATTTATGATCATATCCCACGTCGATAGAGAAACCTTCTTCTCCACGTTTCGTTTTGACCAATAAAACCCCATTGACACCTCTGAAGCCATAAAGAGCTACTGCTGCCGCATCTTTTAAGACTGTCACCGATTCAACTTCATGAATATCCAACCGGTCAATCGGACGTTCAAAGCCATCTACCAAAATCAAGATGCTGTTTTCAGTTGCCGTTTGAACACCGCGAATCGAAAAGGATGCTCCATAATTATCCGCACTTGAGAAACCACCCGTTTTAAAGGCATTCAATCCTGATAATTTACCGTATAAAGCATCTTGCAAGTTTATAGCGCCTGTCTTTATCAAATCCTCTGCATAAATGGTCATAGTCGATGCGGAAGACAGTTCATTCGAACGGGTTATATCAAAACCCAACTCCACTTTTTTCTCATCTATGCCATCCTGTGCATAGATGGAAGTAATTATCAGGCAACAAAGCATCATGCACAAACATATATTTCTCTTATATAAGTTTTTCATATTTCATAAATTTTAAAGTAACAAATTACCATCCCGGATTTTGAGTAAGCCCATAGTCTTTATTGATTTCATCCGTCGGAATCGTTTTTAATAACCACTTGTTCGACCATCCGCCTTCTTTCCACCATGTACGTGCAAATTCACTTATCTGATATTCCTCATACCTAAAGGTCGGATAAGCCTCGCCTTCTTCCAAGGGCTTGTTGTTCCCGTCCTTGCGATAAATTTTCATTCCGTGCAAAGGTTTTGTAAAATCAGAAACTAATTTCCGTCTGACCATATCATGGAAACGAGCATCTTCAAAACCAAGTTCACAAGCCCTCTCGCGTAATATTTCGTTAATCAGATTGTCTTTATCGCTTGCCAAATTCAACTGCGGATTTGCTGTTTCTATATTCGGTAAACCCACACGTGAACGCACTTTATTCACCTCGTCCAGTGCTTTAGGTAAATTGCCGGTTTCAGCCAAAGCCTCAGCATAAATCAAATGCAAATCACCCATGCGTAAATAAGGCCACTGGAAAGGTTCTAAGGTTATAGTCCTATAATCCATAATCCACTTATAGAGAGGAAAACCATTTCCCATGAAAACCGGTTCGCGTGTCGTATGCATACTTCCTCCCTGCCAAATTTCAACTTGCTTGCCCTGCCAGGAAAATCCCTTTTTCTGTACAACCATATTCTCATACAGGCGAGGATCTCTACCCTCAAAAATATCGACATTATCAGGATTATCTGTATTATACACTTCTTGCCCGTCAAAATTCCGGCCATCGGCATAGGGATACATTTCCATAAATTCAACTGTCGGAGAAAAAGCGCCCATGTGGGATACCGTACCGGGCATCTGCTGTCCCCATTCTACCAAGTGATACCGATGGTCATGGACTTCAATCAATTTTTCGGAATTTCCACGATTCATATAAGCTTTGCGATAGGCTAGCCTATAACCGTCTTCCGTATTACTTTCCGGCTGGACTAATTGATAATAATTTCCATTCTTTTGATTTTCCAGGAAGAAGTCTTCACATGCTTTCAAACAGTCGCTCCACAAGGAAGCTCTATAACCACCATACCATACCTGCAACTTTTCAACAGATTCCTGAGGTTCTTCCCGGCTATACGGTTCGTCATTATTGAATAATGGACTTGCTGCGAATAAAAGGATTTTTGCTTTCAAAGCCATCGCAGAAGCTCTCGTCAAACGGCCTGCCCAAGTCGCATTCTCATCATTAGGAATACGCCAAGGTAATTCCGGTGTATTAATTGCATCATCCAGCAGTTCTATCATAAAATTAACGGTTTCTTCAACTGTTGCTCTTGGATTTGTATAATCACCATCCTCCACACTGTAAGAACGGCGAACGATAGGCATGCCACCCATGTGGCGGAACAGATCAAAATACCGGGTTGTAATTATTATTTTTGCTTCCGCCTTCAATCTTGCCTTTTCCGAAGCATCCATACCGGGAACTCGATCTACATTTTCAATAAATTGCCAGCAGGCGCGGGTAGTATACCACACACCAAATTCTTTTCCTCCTGCTGTCCCTCGATCGCTATTATTATATTTATAGCGGTCAGCCCAGTCCATACCTGGCTGTAATGATCCATTGTAAAAATATCTACAAGCATCATCCCACCCCATTATAGAATGCCAGCAATCTGAGAGAGCTTCAATTGTTGCAGAGTTTAATGCAAAAGCGTCGTTAAATGCGCTATGCATACTCCGATAACTCTCCCATAAATAGGATCTTGCATACTCCGCATTGGAAAAAATACTGTCAATCGTCACATCGATCCCCGGTTGTTTTTCTAGGAAACTGTCTCCTATACCAAATTTATCGACGCACGAACCAAAGAAAACGTTCAGTCCAATCAATGTGGATAAGACCAATACTAATTTATTGTTTGCTTTCATAATTCAATTCTTTAAAAATTAACCTGTAATCCTGCACTAAAAGTCTTTGTCAAAGGATATCGAATACCATTCTGCCATGTTCCTCCTTTACTCTCCGGATCATTACCCTGGAAAGGTGAAATCGTTACAAGATTCAATCCGTTCAAATAAACTCGGGCACTTTGCAAAGCCTTTATTTTAGATATCTTGAAAGTATAACCAAATTCAATACTTTTCAATCTTGCGTATGATGCATCTACCTGCCAAATTTTGGAGTCTTGTGTATTATTATTTAAATTAACAAATGTTACGCGAGGCAAAATCGCCTTATCTGCAGTTTCCGGCCACCAACTGTTCTCATAAACCCAACGAGAAAGAGCAGAATTATTTTTAATACCGAATTGTTCCCTAAATGGCCCTCCCAACATACGGGAAACATGAGTGGCACCTGTCCATAGCATGGAAAAATCAAATCTTTTATACGAGAAATTTGTATTCAATGTAAACGTATATTCCGGATTGTCTGTATACCCGATAACTTGATTATCGTCCGGGCCAATCATTCCATCCTCGTCCAAATCGACATAAACGCAATCACCGGGACGTAATTCGCCCGCAATCTGCCTCGGGAAATAATCGACTCCAAAATCTTTTTTGTATCTTTCTTCCGTTTCCTGCCCTTCATAAAATGCATAAAATACCTTTCCGAACGGTTGACCGACAGGATGCCCAGTCCCATAAAGCCAGTCATGATTCTTTTTAACTTCAGCCATCTCTATGATTTTATTTCGAGCAAAAGTTACACTTGGAGAAATGGAATATTGAAAATTTCCGATTTTATCCGTCCAATTTAAAACAATCTCATACCCTCTGTTCTCCACTCTTCCCATATTAACAGATGTCGCTTTCATGGATGTATATGACGGCAACATACTGCCATTGTTTACAAGAATATCTTTCCGATCTTCAAAAAACACATCTACATTGATCCCCAACCGGTTATTCAGCGTTCTAATATCCAAACCGATATTTTGCTTGGCTGCAGTTTCCCATGTCACCAATGGATTACCGGAGGTCAACTCTTTCGCAATATTACGAAATGTGTTTGAATTCGTTCCGAAGTTGTAGCCTTGGGTGCGTTCATAATTCCATGCGTCACCAAGCCCATTAATAATCCCCCATGTTCCCGGCAAATACAGGAAACGTGATCCTCCCATTCTGTCATTTCCTACCAAACCATACGAATAACGGAATTTCAGATAATTAATCACGTTCTGGTCTTTCATAAATGCCTCTTCGGACATAATCCAACCTAAAGATGCAGAGGGGAATAACCCGTAGCGTCTTCCGGGAGCGAAATTCTCGGAACCATTGTATCCTACATTCATATCCAATAAATAACGGGAGGCGTAATTATACGTTGCGCGTGCAACTAATCCCACATAACCACTGGGGATTTCACTGTATGAATTCGGATAATAGGTCTTGCTCTCGTTGTAAAGCACCAATGCGGAAACATCATGCAAACCGAATTTGCGTGCATAGCTCAAGCTGGCCTCAGCATACCAGTCTCTTGAGAACCAGCTATCCTCTGAATAATCAAACGGTCGGTATTCTCCGGATCTTTCCAAAACGACAGTTTTCCCGTCGGCGGCCAATCTGGGAAGAAACTTTACAGGATCCCAGGTTGTACGGCTTTTCCGCTTTGTATATGAACTGTTATATGCTCCTTTGATATTAAAGCTCAAACCTTGAGTAATCGCATCCAGATTTAATTTGTAGGCCAAATCCAAATTTAACACATTGGTTGTTTCTTTTTTGTAGCCCGATCCATAATAAGACTCTATTCCGTCCATATCGAAAACACCTACATAAGTTGGATTACCTACAATATATTTTCCATCCACAACTCCTGCTCCGGACATTGGGTTTCCCTGTTGTATATAACTTAAGATATCCTGATCTCCATTTCCAATATAAGTTCTTGTCTGCATACGTCCGCCGATATTAAGCGCCAGCGAGCTGATCTTATTAATCGTCAAATCCAGATTGGCTCGATAATTCAACCTGTTATAATTAAAGTTTGCATTCTTGTCCGTAGCAAAAGTATTAAACAGGCCATCCTGATCTAATAATCCGACAGAGGTGAAAAAACGTGCACGATCATTCCCGCCACTTAAACTGACGTTATGTTGTGACTGAAGAGCTGCATCTTTCATTATATAATCTGCCCAATTGATACTGGGGTACAATAACGGCATATCTTTATCTTTGAAATGCTGAACCGCTTCATCTGAATACTTCCACTGATCTTTTGCCATTCCATCCAGTTCCTGAACACGATTATAGAAGGTCGCATATTCATAACTTTCCACAAAATCAACAAAACGGGTAGGAGATTGCGCACCAAAAGAGGTTGATGCCGATATTTTGGTTTTGCCTGCTTCTCCACGTTTGGTAGTAATAAGAATAACGCCGTTAGCTCCGCGAACACCGAAAACGGCTGTTGCTGAAGCATCTTTCAAAATGGAAATATTCTCTACCTCGTTCGGATCAATTTGCGTAAAACTTCTCTCAACGCCATCCACCAGTATCAGCGGATTTGAACTATTCAATGATCCGACACCGCGGATGAAAATATTAGGGTCGTCAGCTCCCGGAACCCCCGTGTATTGAATAGTCGATAAGCCCGGTAATCTCCCGGCAAGCGCATTACCCAGAGATGGGGTAGAGGCTTTCAGCAAATCATCACTACCTACACTGGTAATTGCACCGGTCAAAGTCGCTTTCTTTTGAACACCGTACGCAACAGCAACCACCTCCTGCAGTTCTACATTATCAGGAGATAGTTTAAAATTCAAAGGAGAACTGTTTCTTACAACCTGTTCTACACTCTGGTAGCCCAAATAGGAAACCACCAACGTTTTACCCGAACTTACATTGATAGAAAATTTACCATCAACATCAGTAATCACACCTTCTGTCGAGCCTTTGATTTGAATAGCTGCACCTATCAAAGCTTCACCCACATCGTCGACAACCTGGCCGGTAACTGTTAAGTTTTGAGCTTGAAGGAACAAGGGGCTAAACACAATAAAGCACAGCCAAATTTTCTTGACCAGAAGCCACCTCAATACTTTTTTCATACAAATTAATTTAAAGATTAAACAATGTAAAAAATTTACGTAAAAAATTTACTCCTCAAAGATACCAATCGCTGCAATGTCAAAAAATCAGAAACCAACAAAATTCCAAGCATAATACACTATTTATTTTAGATTTTAATTCGATATTTTAGAAATCAAACCAATACACCCTTTGATTGGTGCTGTTCGACGTTTTCCCATGCTTTATATTCGTTATTTTACTTTTTAGTCAGTGAAAAATCCAGCGCGCGTTGCCCCTGTGCGCCAAGTAGAAGATGCAAAATAAGATTGCCCCCAAAGTATCCTGGCCGACGGGGTCATTTTTATTTTAGTTTATTTGTTTTTACCCACTTTCATCTTACGCACACTTTCGCCCGTCAATTCAATCTGATGTGCCGAGTGGACAATACGGTCAAGTATTGCATCAGCGACAGTAG
>JAITVG010000119.1 GCA_031285925.1 Tannerellaceae bacterium | reverse complement strand
AATAAATACAGAAGAAAAATATGGAACGGAAATTAATGTTGAAACTTGTTGAATGGAAAGAGGACAAACGCCGCAAACCGCTGATACTCGAAGGTGCGCGCCAGGTTGGTAAAACGTGGTTGCTCAAAGAGTTCGGCAAGCGATATTATACTAATGTGGCGTATATTAATTTTCAGAATCCGGATCAAAAATTGATTGATTTGTTTGACGGTTCTATTCAGCCGCAGCGAATAATTACAATGCTTGAACTGATGTTGAATACGAAAATATCACCGTTGGAAACGCTGATTATCTTTGACGAGGCGCAGGAAGTTCCGCGCGCATTGACTTCTTTAAAATATTTCTGTGAAGATGCCCCCGAATATCATGTTGCGATGGCAGGCAGTTTGCTTGGAATTTTCCTGCACAAAGGCACTTCGTTTCCTGTGGGAAAGGTAAATACATTAAGATTGGAGCCTCTTGATTTTGAGGAATTTATTACGGCCAACGGACGTGACAACATTGTAACTTTCCTGAAAGCAAATCTGTTTGAAACTGCATTCAACGAAATTCTTTATGATTTATTTAAGCAGTATCTCTATGTAGGAGGAATGCCCGAAGCTGTTGCTAACTGGATTGAAAATAAAGATGTTACGAAAGTAAATGACATTCATGCCGAAATTTTGGATAATTACCGGAATGATTTCAGCAAACATGCCCCCGACAATACAACTGCTGTGCGTATTCGTCAGGTCTTTGAAAGTTTGCCTTCTCAATTTGCAAAGACGAACGACAAATTTCTGTACGGAACAATTAGAGAGGGTGCAAGGGCAAGAGAATATGAACTTGCAATTGAATGGTTGATTGATGCAGGAATTGTAAGGCGTGTCAGGCAGGTATCCGGTAGTAATAAAATACCGTTGAAGTCGTATTCGGAACTGAATGCGTTCAAACTTTATTTTGTAGATGCCGGTTTGTTCAGGCATCTCGCTGAAATTCCGTTTGATGCAATTGCCGATAAGACAGCAATTTTTGATGAATTTAACGGACTTATAGCAGAACAATATGTATTACAACAACTTTCGAATCATACGCTTTACTATTGGACAGGCGGAGAAGCCAGCGAAGTTGATTTTGTAGTACAATACTCAAATACGATTATTCCTGTTGAAGTGAAAAGTGGAATGAATGTAAAAGCAAAAAGTTTGAAGATTTACAGGGAAAAGTATTCTCCAAAGATTTGCGTTCGTTTTTCACTGAAAGACACACGATTAGACAATGATATGCTCAATATATCTTTGTATAACTCCTTTTTATGTGAAGAATTACTCGATTATTCGTCCGGAAAATGTGTAAAATAGCTGTTTTATTTCTCCGAAAAATGTGTAAGGCGGTGGCGTCTTCCCGACAAAAAGGCCTTACTTTTTTTCCACCCTGGTTTTGATTTGCTGTTCTTCCTTGTCGAAATCCACTACAATCTCATCGGCTTCGCTCACGGAGGCACGGATGATCATTTCTGCCATTTCGTCCTCAACATATTTCTGTATGGCTCGTTTCAGCGGACGGGCACCGAATTGTACGTCGTATCCTTTAGTCGCTATGAAGTTTTTCGCTTCGTCCGTAATGATCAACCGGTAGCCCAGATCCGAAACGCGCTTGTAAAGGCCTTTCAGTTCAATTTCTATAATCTCATGGATGGCCGTTTTGTCCAGTTGGTCGAACATGACAATATCGTCTACGCGATTCAGAAATTCCGGAGCGAAAGCCTTATTCAATGCCTTTTGGATTACTCCGCGCGAGAAGTCCTTGTCGAGTTCATTCGCTCCGGCTGTACTGAAACCTACGCCCCGGCCGAAATCTTTCAACTGGCGCGTGCCGATATTGGAGGTCATGATCAGGATCGTGTTCTTGAAATCTATACGTCGGCCTAAACTGTCGGTCAGGCGGCCTTCGTCCAACACCTGCAACAGGAGGTTGAACACGTCCGGGTGTGCTTTTTCTATTTCGTCCAGCAGCACAACGGAATATGGTTTGCGGCGAACTTTTTCCGTAAGCTGTCCGCCTTCTTCGTAACCCACATATCCCGGAGGCGCACCGATCAGGCGGGAAACAGCGAATTTCTCCAGATACTCGCTCATATCGATTCGGATCAAAGAATCAGCCGAATCGAAGAGGTATTCGGCAAGTTTCTTTGCCAGGTGTGTTTTCCCTACTCCGGTCGGACCAAGGAACATGAACGTTCCGATTGGTTTGTTCGGGTCTTTCAAGCCGACGCGGTTGCGCTGAATGGCTTTTACTATTTTCTGAACGGCTTCGTCCTGTCCGACAATTTGTTTCTTCAATATTTCTCCCATTTCAAGCAATCGCACGTTTTCCGCCGTTGCTATCCGCTGCACCGGAACACCCGACATCATGGCAACTACTTCGGCAACCTTTTCTTCGTCCACCGTTTCGCGATGCTCCTGCATATCCCGTTCCCATTTCGCTTTCGCTGCTTCGAGTTGCAGCAGATATTGCCGTTCCCTGTCGCGGAAACTTGCGGCCAGCTCGAAGTTCTGCGACTTCACCGCCGCAAGTTTCTCTGTTTTTGTTTCTTCAATCCTGGCTTCAAGTTCTTCCATGCTTTTAGGCACGGTAATATTGGATATATGTACGCGCGATCCGGATTCGTCCAAAGCATCGATTGCCTTGTCGGGGAAGTTGCGGTCGCTGATGTATCTTTCCGTCAATTTGACACAGGCCGTCAGAGCGGCATCCGTGTAGGCTACGTTATGATGTTCTTCATAGCGGGGCTTGATGTTCTTCAATATCTGCAAGGTTTCTTCCGCGGTTGTAGGATCTACGATCACTTTCTGGAAACGGCGTTCCAAAGCCCCGTCTTTCTCGATGTTCTTGCGATACTCGTCCAGCGTAGTGGCTCCTATACATTGAATTTCTCCACGAGCCAGAGCCGGCTTCAGCATGTTGGCCGCATCCATGGAACCGGATGCCGAACCTGCGCCGACAATCGTATGGATTTCATCAATAAAGAGAATGATATTCGGGTTTTTGGATAATTCATTCAGGATGGCTTTTATACGTTCCTCGAATTGCCCGCGGTATTTTGTGCCGGCAACGATAGATGCCATATCCAGGCTGATTACACGTTTGTCGAAAAGGATGCGGGATACTTTCCGTTGGGTAATCCGCAGCGCCAATCCTTCTACGATCGCGGACTTGCCGACACCCGGTTCTCCGATCAATACCGGATTATTCTTTTTTCGGCGGCTTAGTATCTGTGCCAGGCGTTCGATTTCCTTTTCGCGCCCGACGATGGGATCCAGGCGATTTTCCGCCGCCGCGCGTGTCATGTCCGTACCGAAGTTGTCCAAAACCGGCGTATCGTTCGCCGATTTCGGCTGATTAACCGCAGACTGTCCGCTACGGGATGTTTCCCGCGGAGAGGAGAACTCTTCTTCCTCTTCCTCTTCGTCATCCTTGTAACCGTTGCTGATCCCGTCCGCTTCATATTCCGCCAATCCGGTTCCGCCCACCATATAATTATATACTGTCCGGTAGTTTACTCCTTCCTCATTTAAAATGCGGGCGGCTACGTTGGACTCTTCTTTCAGGATAGCCAGTAAAAGATGCTCCGCTTCGGTTTCGTCATTCTTAAATATACGGGCTTCGAGAACACTCATGCGTAAAACCCGTTCAGCGGTTTTGGTAATGGCTATTTCCTGTTGAAAATCCCCGTCCGTATCTGTATTGTGAATTTCACTTTCAATCTTTTTCTTTATTATTTCCGGGCTGTCCATAACCATATCCTGTATGATCTGCGTAGCCACGCTTTCACCGTCGCGCAGAATACCCAGCATTAAATGCTCCGGGCCGATATAAGAATTTTGAAGACGGATAGCTTCTTCACGACCATATTCTATCACCGTAATCAGCTTTTTTGAATACTTATTTTTCATTACTTATATATGTCAAAGTGATATGCAAAATTAATAATTTCTGCCACTCTAATTACAAAATTCATGCCATTAACTGTTTTAAGCAGTCAGAGTAGTCAAGTAGGGACGACCCTCGCGGTCGCCCTTAAAGTAGTTAAAGTAGTCAGGAGTAGTCAAAGTAGTTAAAGTAGTTATAGCCTGTATTATTCATACTAAATAATTGACGAGAAGCCCGGAGGGCTGAATCTTCATAACCGCAGGCGAGCGAAGCGTTGCCTGCGGTAGCCACTAAACACCGGATCGCTGCCTGAAA
>JAITVG010000051.1 GCA_031285925.1 Tannerellaceae bacterium | reverse complement strand
GTGGAGGAAATTATGAAACGGAAAAAGGAAGTCGAAGCTTACGGCCTGCGCTGGAGTGCGGTTGAAAGTGTTCCGGTACACGAACATATCAAGACACAGACCGGTGATTTCCAAAAATATATCGACAATTACAAGGAAAGCATCCGTAACCTGGGTAAATGCGGTGTGGATGTGGTTACCTATAACTTTATGCCGGTATTGGACTGGACGCGCACAGACCTCCTGTATGAGATGCCCGACGGCTCGAAGGCTTTGCGCTTTGAACGGGCGGCGTTCATGGCGTTCGACCTGTTTATACTGAAACGCCCGGCAGCCGAAAGCGAATATACGGAAGAAGAAAAGGCGAAAGCCAAAGCGCGTTTCGAACAGATGTCGGAAGCCGAAAGGGAGTTGCTCACGCGGAATATTATCGCTGGCCTTCCCGGATCGGAAGAAAGCTTTACGGTAGCGCAGTTTCAGGAAGCGCTCGACCGCTACAAAGGAATCGACGCCGGGCAATTACGCAATAACCTGATCTACTTCCTGCGTGAAATCACACCGGTGGCCGACGAAGCAGGTGTTATGATGGTGATCCACCCGGACGATCCCCCCTACCCGATCCTCGGTTTGCCGCGCATATTGAGTACGGAAGACGATTTCCGCAAACTCGTGGAAGCGGTTCCGAACAAGAGTAACGGCCTTTGTCTGTGTACCGGTTCTTACGGCGTGCGCAAGGACAACGACCTGGCCGGAATGATTACCCGGTGGGGAGAGCGGATTTATTTCGTGCATTTCCGCAGTACGCAGAGCAACGACGACGGCGACTTCTATGAAGCCAACCACCTGGAAGGAGACGTGGATATGTATGCCGTGATGAAAGCCCTGCTGGAAGTGGAACAGAAAGAAGGACGCCGCATCATCATGCGCCCGGATCACGGCCATCTGATGATAGACGACCTGAATAAGAAAACCAATCCCGGATATTCCTGCATCGGACGCCTGCGCGGACTGGCCGAATTGCGTGGACTGGAAATGGGAATAGCAAAAAATCTTAATAACAATTCAACTAATGAAGATTAAACACGGAGACACAGAGGACACAGAGTTTTTATTGTATTGGTAACGAAGAATAATATAAATCTCCGTGTTCTCTGTGCCTCTGTGTTTAATCTCTTAAATAGCCCCTTGGAGGGGTTCTAATCAAATGGAAAATAAAATAGTAACCTTTGGAGAAATTATGTTGCGCCTGGCAACTCCCGACTATCTCCGCTTCAATCAGTGCCAGCAATTCAACGCCTCTTTCGGGGGAGGCGAAGCCAATGTGGCTGTTTCGCTGGCCAACTACGGTTTGAAAACCGAGTTTATCACCCGCCTGCCCGAAAATGACATCGCCCGTACCTGTGTGATGGATCTGCGTAAATATAATGTAGGGACAGAGCATATCGTTTACGGAGGAAGCCGGTTGGGTATTTACTTTCTGGAAACCGGAGCGGTAGCCCGTGCAAGCAAAGTTGTGTACGACCGCGCACATTCTTCCATCGCGCAGATTGAACCGGGAATGATCGACTGGGAAAAGGTGTTCGAAGGAGCCGGATGGTTTCACTGGACAGGTATCACTCCGGCCATCTCTCAAGGTGCGGCGGATGTATGTCTGGAAGCGGTTAAGGCGGCCAACAGGCTGGGAATCAACGTAAGTTGCGACATCAACTACCGCAAGAACCTGTGGAAATACGGCAAAACCGCATCGGAAGTGATGCCGGCACTGGTGGAATGTTGCGATGTGGTGCTGGGAAACGAAGAAGATTGCGAAAAGGTATTCGGCATCAAACCGGAAGGTTTCGATGTGACCGCCACGCAGGGCGAAGTGGATGCCGCCGAATTTGAATCGGTTTGTGTGCAAATGCAGAAACGTTTCCCAAGGGCGAAAAAGGTAATCATTACCCTGCGCGGTGCGATCAATGCCAACCACAATACATGGGGAGGCGTGCTTTATACGGAAGGAACTCTTTATCAGTCCAAACGCTATGATATCACTCATATCGTAGACCGCGTAGGCGGCGGCGATTCCTTTATGGGCGGATTGATCTACGGATTGGTCACTTATCCTGCGGATAAGCGGAAAGCGTTGGAGTTTGCGGTAGCCGCATCCTGCCTGAAACATACCATCTACGGCGATTACAATCAGGCGACTGTCGATGAAGTAGAAAAACTAATGGCCGGCGACGGCTCGGGGAGGGTGTCGAGATGAAATTTACAAAACTGCAATCCATAGAAGCAATGCGCTCCACCGGGATGGTTCCGGTCTTTTATCATGCGGATGTAGAAACATCGTGTAATGTTTTAAAGGCATGTTACGACGGAGGCGTGCGCGTGTTTGAATTTACCAACCGGGGCGACTTCGCTCAGGATGTATTTGCGGCATTAATGAAATATGCCGCCGTGGAATGCCCGGAAATGATCTTGGGTATCGGCTCAATCGTGGATCCGGCAACGGCGGCGATGTATCTGCAACTGGGCGCCAACTTCGTAGTAGGCCCGTGTTTTAACCCGGAAATCGTGAAGGTGTGCAACCGCCGCCTGATTCCTTATATTCCCGGATGCGGTTCCGTTTCGGAAATCGGGAACGCACAGGAAGCCGGTTGCGACGTATGCAAGATATTCCCTGCGGGCAATGTGGGCGGCCCTTCTTTTGTGAAGAACGTAAAAGCGCCCATGCCCTGGTCGATGCTGATGGTTACCGGCGGCGTAGAGCCTGCCGAAGAAAACCTGAGCGCATGGATCAAAGCCGGTGTCACCTGCGTGGGAATGGGTTCCAACCTCTTCCCCAAAGAAGTAATCGCAGCAGGCGAATGGGACAGGATCACTGCCCTTTGCCGGGAGTCGTTATCCATTATTCGCAAGCGGAGAGCGGAGAGTTGAGTGTGGTAAGTTGAGAGTTGATATTGAAGGGGCGGGATATTTTCCGCCCCTTTTGTATTTAGCATCAGGAAAGACACATTGCTTTTATTTTAAATTCGTTTTACGCATTTACCGATATGATAAGTTTACCGCCAAGTCCTTTTTCAACAATATCAAGCAACGTTTTAACGGTAAGGTTTGCACCGTCATTTTCGATTCGCGATATAAAGGTTCGCTTTTTGTCAATCCTTTCGGCAAGTTGCGCCTGTGTAATATTTTGCCTCTCGCGGGCATTACGAATCTGTACACCCAAACGCAACGATTCAAGTTCACGTTCCAAAGCATCGCGTTTTTCAGTTCCCCGAAGTCCTATAACTTCGTCTTTCACCTGATCAAATGTTTTTACATTCATTTTTCTTCCTCCTTTTCATTAAAATATTTTCTCATTAATCGCATGGAGCGTTCAAGTTCTTCTTTGGGCGTTTTCTGTGCTTTTTTCTGAAAACCTCCAAGCAGTACCACCAGTTTGCCACTGTCGAAAAAGCAAAATACACGAAAAATATCACTTCCCAACTGTACACGCATTTCAAAAAGCCCATTATGTAAATGCTTCAAATAGCGTTCGGGAATCCTATCGATATATTCAATAATTTCTACTGTCTTGGCTATTTTATGCTGCACTTTTTCGCTCTGTGCGGCATAAAAATCCGTAAAATAATTCCGATATGTTACTACTGTCCTTTGCTTATTCATGCCACAAAGGTAACGTAAAAGTTTCATGTCGTCAAAATACTTCGATAATTTACTTGTTCGTTTAAAAGGCGAGCAAAATTTAAACAGTCTCTGAAAAAGTACCCTTTTGGGTAATTGACACGCATTAAATAGCTCCATATTTTTACGGCGATAATTCTTTACAAACACCATTAAATGTATACCTCAATGAAAAGACTTTTATTTTTTGCGCTGGCCGTGGCGATGATGCTCGGCGGCGCGGTGAACAGCGCGCAGGCGCAAGATGACGTGTTCCTGTTCGAAAGCATGCAGGGAGGCGCACGTCCGAATGAGCCGGGTTCGATCCACCTTGAGGCCCAACATTACGGCTTCGTACTTTCCGCGTGGATATTCAATTTCTATCTGGTAGATATGTTTACCAGGCAGACGGTTGGCCCGATAGATGGAGAAGGATATAATGAAGCGACGGTTACCCTGATACCTCCCAACGGCAAAATGAGCGTGGATCTTCCCATCAAGGTTCCCGAAGGGCGATACGCTATTTATTATCATTATCGGCATGGAAACATTGGAGGAACCGGTTATTTCTGGAATTTCGTCGTGGGGAATCCCCCCCCGCTGCCGGTGCCCATCGGCGTTAAGAACATGTCCATCAAGGATAATTGGCTGTCCACCATAGACGATGACGAGCCGGCTTATTTCCAGTCGAGTGTATTGATAGGCAACAAAAGCAACACGATTACCTTGTATCCGCGGGAATGGCACGGCGGGCTGGCCGACGCTGAGGCAACAGTGGAACTGACCGAAGCGGGTAGCCTTTTTCTGAACGGCAGCCGTGTAGAGGGTGAAGATGGAATCACGTTTACGTTTCGTGCCGACTTCACGAAAGACGTCACCTTGAAAGCCGTAGCCGATGACGACGGGAATACAAAGGAGTACGCCGTAGATGTGTACAATCCGGATGGCAGCCATGCCACTCTCTATGGGCCTAGCCTCATCCGGAACGGTGAACCGGTGGGCGAAACAACGAACAGTTGGGGAAGCAGCGAGGTTACGATAACACTTCCGGCGGGTATGCCCGACGAGATCGGCAACGAGGAGTTGGAGTTCGATGTCGGTTCCACTGTAAACAGCACGGTGAAGTTCAACGGACACACGGTGAATTGCAAACTTAGGTACTCCGGAAACATCAACGGCGGTTATTCTTACAGCGGCAGGCTCGATGGCTTCAAGCTCGCAGATGCACCCTACACCATTACCGTTACCTCGCCCGACGGCACAGTAACAAAGACCTATACCCTCCGGATAGCTGAAGCAGCTATGGAGCAGGATAAAGCAGTTTGGGTAGACGAGCAGTATATGAATACCATCGACGGCTTTGCCTATGCTGACGACTCTCGCCGGGAGCTGATCGAAGACCCTGTTCCAATAGACCGTCTGGGGCGGGTTGCCATACAGTTGCGTCCATCCGATATGCCGGAATACCGGCCTCTACCGGAAGGACAGATCGTTCTGCGCCCGGAAGGTCAGGGAGGCATGATGGATTATATGGTCGCTGATTATCCGCAGCCCTGGCATAACAGTCCGGAGATCTATTTTATGGAAGGAATTGAAATTACCCCCGGCCGGTATGAAGTAATTCTGTTGGCTCGCGACTTGCAGCAGGAATATACGCTGGGCGGCATCACGCTCACGGACGAAGCGCCGGTGTTCTACGGCATAAACGTCGGTACGTTTGCAGGCGGCAACGTATCTGTCGATAAGGAAACTTCGACGGCAGGTAAAACCATCAATCTGTGGGTTAGGCCCGATCCGGAACACGAACTGCAATCCATCAAGGTTACCGGCAAAGACGGGAATCCCCTTTCCCTGACGGATTTTGGCGCCGCAGGAATTCTCAATGACTTCAACTACACCTTCATCATGCCCGACTGCGACGTAACCGTCACGGCGACCTTCTGCAAAATGACAGACGAATCAGCCATTGAAGCGGCGAAAGCCAGGATCGCCTCCGCTTATTGGGGTGCATACGCAGGCAGTGCAAGCGATCCGGAGGGGCTGAAAGAGGAAATCGCTTTCGCATTCAACGAGCATATTGCAAGGCAAACCGGATTCACGATAACGACTGCCGACATTGAGATTGGCGAAATTGTGCTGCCAAGCGGCAGCACTAAAGGCAGTTATACTTTCACCATAAGGCTTGCAAAGGGAAACGCAACCGGTGTCGCGACCGAAAAGGAAGAAATTAATCTGCCCGCTTATTATGAAATCCTCACCCCCCGTTCAATAACCGGCGGCTACGTATCGCCGAGCCAGCTCAGAGGAGAAGAAGGTACTCCGATTACACTCGAATTAAATGCGTATACTTATAACGGCTACGAGCCGGAAGCGGTTACCGTCTACAAGGCTACCGACAGAAGCGTAACCGTTCCGCTGACAAGCGCAGGTGAAAACACCTACACCTTCACAATGCCCGCCTACACCGTAATCATCGAAGCTTCCTTCCGCCTCACGGACAGTGCACAGCAGGAAGCAGATGAGGAAGCTGTGGAAGCAGCCAAAGACGACATCGAAGCCGTGGAAAGCGGAACTTACCGGATCACGCAGGTAACGGGCAACACGCCGGAAGAGATCGTAGCCTGGCTGCGCCAGACGCTCGGCCTCCTATTTGCCGAAAAGCACAACATGCACTTGCGTTCATCGGAGGAAACACCGATCACAGGCGAGTTGAAGATCACCCAATTCACGGCAGCCATCGCCGGAACGGCGAAAGACCCCGACGGCACGGACGGTTCGTTCCGCTTCACCGTTGAACTCACCCGCAACGGCGCCACGCAGACAACCGGCGAAGCAGGTGGCGTGATCACAGCCGAACGCTACGATGCTCCGCCACCGCCCACATCTGCTACCTTCACCATCACCGCCTCTTCGGACGAACACGGCACGATCACACCCGAAGGCGCGCTCAAGGTAGAAGAAGGCAGCTACATCGGCTTCACATTCATGCCCTACACGGACTATGAGATAGCGGAAGTAAAGGTGGATGGCCAAATCGTCGAGATCACATCCGGCAGCTATACCTTTACAAACATATCGGCCGACCACACGATTGCTGTCACTTTCCGCCGCAAGCAAAACCCGCCAACCGCCAACACCGAAGTCGCCGCCGGCCTGAAAGTCCGGACACAGGACGGCCAACTCCACGTGAGCGGACTGACTCCCGGCGAGTCGTGGATCGTGTACAGCATGACGGGGGTAATTATCCGGCAGGGTATCGCTGCCGACAGCGAGGTAATCATCCCACTCTCCGCCCGTGGCGTATATATATTGAAGGCAGGGAAGGATACGGTAAAAATAACGAATTGAAAGTTTCTTAACGCTCAATTAATACAAACGCCCGGTACCTCGTTTCAGGGGTAACCGGGCACAGCGGGAGATATCCTTCGAGGAGTCTCCCGTTTTCGTATCGGGGAGGATGGGAGAATGTCATTTGCAGGTGTTCCTGCCGGGCTTCTTTCTCATACACTACCCGGAAATACCCGGAAGCTTCCGGATGGATATATTGCTCGAAAAGGCGGATGGCAACCATTCCCATCGTGTAGCGCATATTGATTTCCACACACGGATGGACGGCATATTGCCCTTCCTCTGTTTTATAGATCATCATATCTACACCGAGGTAACCGGAATAGCGGCCGCCGTAAAAAGATTCGATCGCCCTGGCGATGGATAATTGATAATTGATAATTGAAAATTGAAAATTAAATGAAGAAAGGCGTTGCTCCAGCCGGGACTGGCTTTCAAGGATATTACCGCTATACGCGCCATTCCGGGTTGTGAAGACAGACAGTCCGCGGTACGTGGCTTTTCCGTTTTCATCGAGGTAGAACTCCATGGCGAAGTCCTCGGTCTTTTCCAGATATTTCTCAATGCTTATGAACTGCTGTTTGCGTAATGCGCCGGATATCCAGTCTTTTTCTTTCTCCGTAAGCAACGGGGCGTTGATCCGCAACAAACCCCGTCCGGAAGAAGAAAAGGGGGTTTTGATCATAAAAGGATGCCGGTTGCGGGAGATGTAGTCTTCTATTTCCCCAAGGGAAGAAACAAACAGGGGCAGATCGGGCAAAGGGACACCGGGCAGTTCGTCCTTTATCATTTTCAGACAGGCGGCAGCTGTTTTCCGGTTAGTCAGTTCCCTGTATTCTTCTTTCCAGCGGGGAACAAGCAATTCTCGTCCGGGAGAGGCTTTCCGCAACTTCTCAAAAAAGCGGATCACTTGCGGCGATAATCCCCACGGGGCGGCAGTCAATGGCGGAAGAGTGTGTGTGCCTGCCTCCCAATCCTTCCGGGTGATGTAACGGGGCGAATGTGGCTGGAAGTTGAAATCGGACAGATCCGGCAATTTATCTACCCAGACATAATCCGCCGCCTCTCCATACCAAAGCGGCAACAGGGCTAAATCCTGCTGCATACGCTGAACGTTAAAAGGCGGCGTATAATCAGATTTACCTGATAATACGGCCGCCTCATATCCGGGATTGAAAAAATGCAGAAGCATTTCAGTTGGAAGTGGAGTTTAGTCCAGATTCTCGTCTATCGCTTCTATCTTTTTGATCGTCAAATCCATTTCGCCTTTCAGCTTTTCGATCTTGCGTTCCATTTCCTTGAGCAGTCCGCCTCCGCCTTTGGAGGAAATGCTCAGGAAGCCGATGTTGTTTTCGTATGTCTGGAGTTCGTTTTTCATCCGTTCGTACATTCTCATCAGCTTTTCGCGTTCGCCGTAAAGTTTGTTCTTTCCTTTCTCTCCACTTGTCATATCCGACAGGGTACTGCGGAAAGACTGCATCTTACGGTCGGTTTTATCCACTTTCAGGCGGTCGAACTGTTTCTCTACGGCGTTATGATATTCCTTATATATCCTGTCTTTTTCTCTGAAGGGAACAAAGCCGATATCATTCCATTCCGACATGTATTTTCTCAATTGTTCCAGTGCGTCTTCCGTGCCGAGAGATTCGTCCGGCGTATTGATTTTCACGATCAACTCTTTCTTCGCCGCCAGATTAGTATGCTCCACACTCTTTTGAGATACCACATTCTTGTTCTTCTGTTCAAAGAAAGCATCACATGCGGTGATAAAACGTTTCCATATCACATCCGAATGTTTACGGGCTACCGGGCCGATTGCTTTCCATTCTTTCTGGAGCGCGATCATTTTATCCGTAATTTCTTTCCAATCCGTGCTGTCTTTCAATGCTTCGGCCTGTTCGCACAAGAGGCGTTTCTTTTCGAGATTTTTATCCATCTCGCCTTTTATGCTCTTGTAGTACTCGCTTTTTTTGTTAAAATACGCATCGCAAGCCGTGCGGAAACGCTCAAATATCTTGACGTTATATTTCCTGGGAGCGAAACCGATCGTTTTCCATTTCTTCTGCAAAGCAATCACTTCCTTGTTCTTGGTTTCCCAGTCTTTAATGTTATTCAACCGGGTAAAGTCGATAGCCTCAATCGTTTCGCAGATAGCCGTTTTCGCTTCAAGGTTTTCCTGCTCTTTTTCTTTCAAGCCCTCGAAATGTTCCTGATGACGTTTGTTGATCACCGCAGACGCCGCTTTGAAACGCGCCCAAAGCGATTCTCTCAAATCTCTTGAAACAGGGCCTATTTCGCGCCATTGCAGATGGAGCTTTTGCAGTTGATGGAACGCTGAAATCACATCCGGTTCGGCTTCCAGTTTCTCTACCGTTTCGCAAAGAGCGGTTTTCAATTCCAGGTTCTTTTTGAAGTCATAATCCCGGAACTGATTGTTTATCTTGATGATGTCGTAGAACTTCTCGCTGTATATCTGATAATTTCTCCACAATTCGGCGGCATGTTCCTGCGGAACCTGCTTTGCTTCTTTCCAGCGTTGCTGGATTTCTTTAAATTCATTATACAATTTATTGAAATCATCCTGGCTCTCAGTTAGCACTTTCAGCCGATCGATCATTTGCAGTTTTAAGGCATAGTTCGCTGCTTTTAATCTGTCTTCTTCCACCTGAACTACCGCGCGTTTTTCTCTGTATACGGTGAGTAATTCTTTCAGTTTGCCTTCCGTTTCATCTTCGGGAGCGACAAATTCTTCTTCTATTCCCCCATCCTCAACAAATGCTTTCTTCAGTTCTTCTGCTTCCGCATGATGGATTTTGTAATAGGATTGCTTTAATGCATCTATCTCTCCGCGCGCCTTTTCTACGGATTCCCCTACTAAGACTTCCAGTCTTTTCAAGATTTCCTCCTTGCTTACTGTGACGGAAACAGGTTCTTCACTTTCAGGCGCATCTTCTTCCCCTGGAGATTTTTCGTCCTCCGGTGTTTCTTCTTTTGCGGTTTCTTCAATAACCGGTTCCGGTACAACTTCTTCCGGCTGTTCCGGTTCAACAACTTCCGGCTCGGACGGGAGTTCCGGTTGAGGTTCTTCAGCCTTTTCTTCGATAACCGGTTCTTCCGGCAGACTGTTTTCTTCTACTGTTTTAGCTTCTTCTAACATACTGTTTTCCGTTACTTCTACCGGAGCTTTAGCTTCTTCCAACTTGTCGTTTCCTTCCGGCAAATTAGTTTCAAGAGTGTCATTCATAATTCATCACTTTTAGAAAGAGGAAATAAATCCCAATGTTTTGCACACAAATTAAACTAAATATTTTCGGATTACAGCATTTGAAGCAAATTATTTATATAAATCGGCTGTTTTATCGCTTTTACCTGCATTATTTACAAAAAAGAGTTGCCCGGCATACGGACAACTCCTCTATATTTTTGTAAATAATGCAGTTCTACCCCAGGAAAGAAATCAAAACTCCGGCGGCGACAGCCGAACCGATCACGCCGGAAATATTACTTGCCATGCAATATTGAAGCACATGGTTTTTGGGGTCATACTTCAACGCTATTTCGTTGGCTACGCGGGATGCCATCGGCACGGCGCTCAATCCGGTCGCTCCGATAAGCGGGTTGATTTTCTTTTTCGTAAACAGATTAACTGCTTTCACAAAGAATATCCCTCCCGAAATAGACAGGGCGAAAGCAAGGAAACCACCCGCCACGATGCCGATCGTTGTCCAGTTCAGGAACGCGTCGGTGGTCATTGTGGCTCCCACGCAAAGGCCGAGGAAAACGGTTGCCGTATTCATGATACTGTTTGAAATCGTATCGAACAGACGCCCGACGGAAGATCCTACTTCCTTAATCAGGTTGCCGAACATCAGCATACCGACCAAAGGAACCGCACTCGGAACAAACAGCGCGACAACCACCGTTACCGCTATCGGGAAAATGATCTTCAGCACACGCATGTTTTTGATCTCCGTGCCGGAAGGAAACAGCTTCTCCTGCTCCTTCATGTTGATCCTTAATTCTTTCTTCGTGCACAGCAGATTAACAACCAGAGGAATGATCACCGGCACAAGCGCCATATAGGAATAAGCCGCGATAGCAATCGGCCCCAGCAGATGCGGAGCGAGTTTGATTGTGGTGAAAATCGCCGTCGGCCCGTCCGCTCCTCCGATAATCCCCAGTGCAGCCGCTTCCTGCGGCGTGAAACCCACCAAGATAGCAACCAGCAGAACGGTAAATATCCCCAACTGCGCGGCAGCTCCGAAGATAGATAACCGCAAGTTGCGCAGCATCGGGCCGAAGTCGGTCAGCGCTCCCACTCCCATAAAGATAACCGGGGGAAGGAAGCCTGTTTTGATCAGCATATAATAAAGGAAATTCATTATGCCCATCTCATGCGCAATGTCGTGCAGGGGCATCTCCCATATATTCTTCACGGAGCCATGCAGTGTAACCATCCCGTTCTCATCCGCCTGCATGATTCCCATTTCTCCTCCCGGGAAGTTAGCCAGAAGCACTCCGAAGGCTATCGGGATCAGCAGCAAGGGTTCGTATTGCTTCTTTATTCCCAGATAGAGCAGCAAAAAGGCTATCGCATACATGACAAGAAACTGCGGCTCGGCAATAATATTACCGAACGCCGTCATCTCGTACAAGTTTCTTAGTATTTCTCCCATTATGCGATTGTCATTAATACATCGTCTTCGGATACCGAGTCGCCCGGCGCCGGTATGATCGCAGTGACCGTACCGCTAAATTCGGAACGCACGGCGTTGTATGTTTTCATCGCTTCCACATAACACAGCAAGTCGCCTTCTTTTACCGCGTCGCCAACCTTCAACGGAGTTTCGGAAGTGTCTTTCACCAAAAAGAACTTCCCTTCCAGAGGAGAAAGGACTTCTTCACTCGCAGCAGCGGCAGCAACCGGAGCTGGTGCGGGAGTTGCAGGGACATCGGTAGTTACGGGAGTTGCAGGAGCGGCTTCGGTATCTCCGAAGCTGACCGTTACCTTATAGGCCTGTCCGTTTACATCCACACTCATCACTTGCGGAGTGGTCGGCAACGACATCTCTACCGGTGCGGCCGAAACAGCAGCCATTACCGGTGCGGGAGCCGCTTCGGAGGACTGCGTAGCTTTCAGCTTTTCAGCTTTACGCTTGGCGATATCCGCCAAAAACTCCACTTTCGCCTTTCCCGAACGGTAGGCTTCATATTGGGCAGGGTGCATGGCGTATTCAAAAAGCTCTTCATCGTCTTCGCCCGCTTCCCAATGCTTTTCATTCATCAGCTTGCGGTATTTACCCAGTGCATCCGGATAATTGCCCTGCGGATCGCCGGTGAAAAATTCGCGGCCTTCCGCTTTTGCCTTTTCAATGATTTCCGGAGCTAACGCGCCGGGCAGGCGTCCGGCCTTACCCAGGATCATATCCCATATATCATCGGCAATCATACTCCAGCGCGCTTTACCCTTTTCCATCTGCATCACATTCATCATCGCCAGATTCTTTACATACTGGCTGAACGGAGTTACCAGCGGAGGATACCCGATGCGCGGCCATACGTAAGCAACTTCATCGAACAGTTTTATCAGCAACTGATCCTGCGTCATCAACGGCTGATGATTCTTTGCCTTGGTTTTATTGATTGATTCCAGATTCTTTTCCAAGTCGGACATCAAACTGCCCATCATACCTCCCGGAAGTCCCGGGCCGATAAGCAGCGAATTCATCAAGCGGTTCTTCGGACTTATGTAAAAGCCCAGCCAGTTGTCCATAAATTCCTGAACCAGACTTCTCACTTTCATATAGGCCTCCATATTGATTTCCGGCACAATGTAGCCGGCATCTTTCAGCATCGCCTGTACGGTAAGAAGATCAGCGTGTCCCGTTCCCCAGGATAACGGCTCCATGCCCACATCTATATAATCGCAACCGGCATCACACACTTCCAAAATAGAAGCTACACAGAATCCCGGCCCGGCATGGCTGTGATATTGAATGGGTATTTCAGGATATTTATCCTTAATATTCTTTACGATCTGCCCCAGAGAATAGGGACGGCCGATGCCTGCCATATCCTTGATACAAATTTCGTCGGCTCCAAGCTCGATCAGTTCCAGCGCCATTTTGGTGTAATACTCCACCGTATGGATCGGGGAATGCGTAATGGAAAGGGCGCACTGGGAAATCATACCGGCTTCCTTCGCGTAGCGGATGGAGGGGGCAATATTGCGCACGTCGTTCAATCCGCAGAATGTACGGGTGATGTCCGTTCCCTGCGCTTTTTTTACCTGATAAAACAGTTGCCGCACGTCGGCGGGAACCGGGCTCATGCGCAATCCGTTTAAGGCGCGGTCGAGCATGTGTGTCTGAATACCGGCGTCGTGAAACGGTTTCGTCCATTGGCGCACGGCTTTATTGGGGTTTTCTCCAAAAAGCAAATTAACCTGTTCAAAGCCGCCGCCATTGGTTTCCACCCGGGCAAAACATCCCATTTCAATAATAGCAGGGGCTACCTGTAAAAGCTGGTCTACTGTGGGTACATACTTGCCGGCCGACTGCCACATGTCCCTGAATACCAAGCTGAATTTGATCTCTCTTTTCATTATAATATATTATTATCGTAATTTTTATTTCCTGTTTCTCCGGTGCGAACCTTATTTCGTGATTTGCTTTTCTATCTTCACCACTTTCCCTTTCCCACGGGTAGCCATGCTTACTGCGGAGATGATCGCTACGGTTTCCCTGTCGGACAACCCTGCGTTCAGAACTGCTCCGGCATGAAGCGCAGGCGCAACCGCAGGCGCAACCGCAATCGCAACCGCAGCAGACGCCACGACGGGAGCTTGTTTTTTTATAATTATCTCTTCGGGAGCGTATCTGTTTACCAAAGCGATAAGCACTTTCCCCAGATAAATCACAATCAGGAGGATGATAAACACCGTAGTCATGCCGACTAACATTAACAAAAGTCCGGTTTGTATATTTTCCATTAGAATATAATAGTGGCGAGAAAGACGTTTAATCAATATAAATGAACAATTTTTCGCCAAGTTAAAAACAGGCGCAAAAGTACAGAATCCCCGCAGTTCATTCTCTATCGTTTTTATTAAAAATGACTAAAAAATAAAGTTATCGCCCCAAAATAGTGTTTAATTGAAAGAAAAACGGGGTGTTTCGTTTCTATTTTTTTACAGTTGCTTTGGATAAGCGAAGAATACGTATTACGTTTGCATGATAATAAATAATTAACCCTCCATGAAAAAGTATCTCTCTGTTTTCGTTTCCCTCTGCCTTGCACTTGCTTCATGCTCGCCGGAAGAACCGCCCGTGCCTGAGCTGGTCAGAGATAATTCCGTAAAGGTCATGGGCAGGGAGCTGCCGATAGAGCAATTGCTGTGTAAACCCCGTAAGATTGAATATCCGAAAAGCAATATCGCTCCGGCCGCTTCGGAAGATGGCATTTCCCTCACCGTCATGGCCGACGGAGCGAACGTCAAGATCGAACTGCCGCTGCGCCTCATCGGAGAGAAAATCAAATTCTTGCCAAACGTCATCCTCAACCCGAACCCTACTTCCGTTTACTACACCTTTCATCTATCAACGCGCGGCGAGGAGGCTATCTATTGCAGGATGCTAAGCTGGATTTCCGGTGGCGACGACGACCCGCACAACGACTACAACGGTTGGTTCTGTGTCCTGCACGGCGACAATCCCGACGAATATGTTTTTGAATGGGAGCTGACCGACCAAAACGGGAAG
The DNA here is from genome assembly GCA_031285925.1 of Tannerellaceae bacterium. Lineage (GTDB taxonomy): Bacteria > Bacteroidota > Bacteroidia > Bacteroidales > Tannerellaceae > QVMG01. Next base: position 2,258 of record JAITVG010000051.1, on the reverse strand, counting down.
GATGTTTCGACAGGATATGTCGCCGGCGCTTTCGAACCGCTTACATAATATTTCCTGCTCCTGACACGCTTATTGTAACTTCGCCTGCCGTTTTCACTTTCCTGTAAGAAAAAATGTAACTAAAAATTCTGTTTTCAACTCCTTGCTCGCATTGTTGAAAACTTATCAAATACGTAAATCTTTCGTAACCATGATGTAACATCTCCATTCTAATTTTGCAGCATCAAAAAAAAACGATAAAATACTATGCAAATTAGATTATCAAGAGTTGTTTTAGGGATACTTTTCTCTTTTATGGCGGCGGCGGCTTTCGCGCAGACAGGTACGGTAAAAGGAGTGGTGATTGACGGTAAAACCGGCGAAATGCTTGCATTTGCCACCGTAATGATTGCGGGGACTACTACCGGCGCGGCAACCGATCCGGACGGTTTTTTTATCATTCCCAATGTTCCTGCCGGTACACACACGCTGGCGGTGTCTTATCTGGGTTATTTACCGCTTAAAAAAGAAGGCGTGACGGTGGAGCTTGGAAAAGAAACCGAAGTCAGACTGGTTTTAAGCGCCGACGAGGCTGCTATTGAAGAGGTAGTAGTTACCGCCCGTGCGAATCGGGAGAGTGAGAATGCGCTGTTGGCAGACCAAAAACAGTCGTTGATTGCCACGCAGGCCGTTGGCGCACGCGAACTTTCGCGCAAGGGCATCGGCAATGCGCAGGCGGCAGTGGCGCAGGTGTCGGGCGTGTCACGGCAGGAGGGCGTAAAGAATGTGTTTGTGCGCGGGCTGGGTGACCGATACAATGTTACGATGCTCAACGGGTTTCCCATTCCCTCCGAAGACCCGGAGTACAAGAATATTTCGCTGGATTTCTTCGGCACTGACGTGATAAAGAACATCAGCGTAAGCAAGGTGTTCAGTGCACGTGATCACTCGGACGTGGGAGGCGCCGTGATCAATATTTCATCGAAAGAACCGGCAGGCGATGCGGCGCTGGGTGTCGATGTTTCGGCAGGCGTAAACACATCGGTTGTCGGAGCGGATTTTCTTCGTCAAGACGGGTCGAATTACTTTGGATTTGCACGCACGCAGCGACCGCTGGAAAATAATTACTCTTTCCCAAACAGCCTCGATCCTTCAAAGGTGTCGTTCCCTGCCAATCACAGTTTGGGTATTTCAGGCGGGAAGCTGTTTAAAGTGGGCGAAAACGGCAATCCGCTTTCGTTTTTTGCGGTGGCATCGCACAGCGTCGATTATTCCGTTACAGAGGAAACGGTGCGCAATAGCAACACCGCCGGCACTGTCTGGCAAGACCAGAAGGGCGATAAGTATTCGCAAAACATCAACCAGCTCGTGCTCGCCAATGCGATATACGGCATCAATCAAAAGCATAATCTGCAATACAATTTTATGCTGGTGCACGCCAACCATCAGTACGTGGGCGACTATTACGGCTACAATTCCGAGCGTTTTCAAGACAGCCCCGACTATACAGGCTTTATGCGCCGCCAGCAAACCAACGACAATATGCTGCTCTCAAATCAACTGCTTTCCTGTTGGAAGCTGTCGGATAAATGGGCACTGGACGCAGGCGTTTCGTACAACCTGATCACCGGCTTGCTGGAACCCGACCGGCGCGAAAACTACTTCTCGCAGCAGGACAAAGACGCGTATATCCTCACCGGAAGCAACCGCCAGAAACGCTTCTTTTCAGCGCTGACGGAAGACGACATCAACGTGAAAACCGCGCTGACCTACCGCCTGAACGATCGCTCTGAAAACAACCGGCTGACGGTGGGCTACAACGGTCGTTTTGCCGATACCGGGTTTGAATCCGTTGAATACAATTTCAGTGCGGTAAGCGGAAGTTTTGATATTTCGTCTGTGATGTTAGATGATTTATACAATCAACAGAATCTGGAAAACAATACATTCCACATGACCATCGGTGACGCCAATACATATCACGTGCGGAAACAGATACACACCGCGTTTACCGAAACATCCTATCAATTACTGCCGAAGTTGAGCGGAAATATCGGGCTGAGAATGGACAGGGTGGAGATGGCGGTAGATTATCGTGTGCAGCACACAGCGCCCGGAACGGTGGAAATCAATAAGAATTATTTCCTGCCGAGCCTTAACTTGAAGTACGACGTGAACGCCAGGCACAGCCTCCGTCTGGGAGTGAGCAAAACCTATACGCTACCGCAGTCGAAAGAGATTTCGCCCTACCAATACGTGAACATTTCGTTTGCAAGTCA
>JAITVG010000006.1 GCA_031285925.1 Tannerellaceae bacterium | reverse complement strand
AAATAATCGCGTTCGTTGGAAATATCAATATGAACGCCGAAGTTGTTGTTTGCCAACAGGAAATCAAGAATCTGTTGGCCTTCATGGTGAATATTAATGACCAGCCGGTCGAATCCCGCATTTTTCAGTTTCAGGATAATGTGTTCCAGCATCGGTTTCCCGCCGATGGGGATTAAAGCCTTTGGGGTATTGTCGGTTAAGGGTTTTAACCTTGTTCCCATGCCTGCTGCGAAAATCATTGCTTTCATAGTGTTGAGTCGAATTGTTGTTCAATATTTTGTTCCCGGTGTACTAAATCTATTTTTATGCCGAACTTACTGTTTAGATGTTCCGCCAGGCGTTGTGCCGAATAAACGGAACGATGCTGTCCGCCGGTGCATCCGAAGCAAATCATAAGATTCGAGAATCCCCTGTCCATGTAGCGCTGCACCGAAGCATCTACGATCGTATAAACATGATCGAGAAACTCCGTAATCTCTCCGTCTTCTTCCAGAAAACTGATGACCGGCTCGTCCAATCCCGTAAAATGGTTGTAGCGTTCGTATTTGCCCGGATTATTAATTGCCCGGCAATCGAACACAAAACCGCCGCCGTTTCCGCTCGGATCGTTGGGTATTCCTTTCTTGTAGGCGAAGCTCATGATTCTGACTTCAAGCGTCCGCTTCTTTATATCGTCGGAGAATTGTTTCAGTCTGACTAATTCGCGCAGTACTTGTTGCAGGTAAGGATACTCCGGATAACCGCTCCGCAATAATTGCCTCAGGTTGTCGATGGCAAAAGGAACGCTTTGAATGAAGTGGGGCTTCTTTTCAAAGTATCCGCGGAAACCATACGCGCCAAGTACCTGAAGTGTGCGGAAGAGTACGAAATGGCGCAGCTGCTCCATAAACCCGTCGCGTTCGACAGTGGTGTATTGCGCGAGGGATTCCATGTAAACATTCAGCAGTTCATTGCGCAATCCTTCGGGATAATTGGCTTTCGCCTGCCAGAGGAAAGAAGCTACATCGTAGTATACAGGCCCTTTCCTTCCGCCCTGAAAATCAATAAACCAAGGCTCGTTGTCTTTGATCATTACGTTGCGCGACTGGAAATCGCGATACATAAATGTATTTGTATTGCCGCGCAACAGCACGTTGCACATCTTTTTGAAATCGTCTTCCAGAGCGTCTTCCTTGAAGTCCATTCCCGTAGCTTTCAGGAAACAGTACTTGAAATAGTTCAGGTCCCAGAGTATCGAACGTTCGTTGAATGCCGGTTGCGGATAACATTGATTGAAGTCGAGGCCTTCGGCTCCACGAAACTGGATTTCCGGCAGGAGGGAGATTGTTTTGCGCAGCAGACAACGTTCGTTTTCGTCGAACACACAACTTCGCCGGCCTTTTTCCAGTGCGTCGAACAAAAGAGTATCCCCCAAGTCTTCCTGCAGATAATAAAGGTAATCATCCGACCGGCCGTAGACCTTCGGAACGGGAATACCTTTTTCTTTGAAATGGGAAGCCATATACAGAAACGCTTTGTTTTCTTCCGGCGAAGTTCCGCTTACGCCCACCACGCCGGGATTGCCCGACAGCCTGAAATAGCGCCGGTTCGATCCCGAAGAAGGCAACTCCGTTATATCCGTAGCGGAAGATCCGAAAAGTAGAGAGTATAATCTGCAAAGTTCTTCAGTAACCATTAGTTCATCTTTTTAGTCGTTTCGTTTAATTCAAACGATTTCATTCAGACTGCTAAGGTAAGCCAAAAAACTGTTATATTTACACGAAAAATACATTTGACATGAAACAGAGTATCAGAAAAGCTACTTCTCTCCTGCTGTTATTCGTGGGAGTTGCCTGCCTGACGGCGCAGAAGAGCGTATTGCCCGTTCCGGGCACGGAAACGTATCAATTCACAGTAGACGTCAATAGGGTTGGGGCGGAGATCAGCCCCGACATGTACGGCGTTTTCTTTGAAGACATCAATTTCGGAGCCGACGGCGGCCTGTATGCCGAACTGATTAAGAACCGCTCCTTTGAGTTCGATCATCCTTTTACGGGATGGACACCTTTCGGCAACGTAACGATCCAAACGAAGAACCCGCTGTTCGACCGGAATCCGCACTACGCCCGTCTTTCCTTTGAAAAGGAAGTGACATCCACCGGACTGGACAATGAAGGTTTCCGGGGAATCGGAGTGAAAGAGGGAGAACAGTACGCCCTGACGTTCTACGCCCGCACGGTGACAAATGAGCCGATCACGCTGCGCTTCCATCTTGTGGACGCGGCGAACGACCTGTTTGAAGAAAAAAAGGTGGAAGTAAAAGGAAAGGACTGGACGAAATACAGCGTGACACTGACTCCGAACCGTTCGGTATTGAAATCCACTTTCCGCCTGATAATGGAAACAAAGGGAACGCTGGACTTGGAACATATCTCTCTTTTCCCGCAAAAGACTTACAATAACCGCACGAACGGCCTGCGGGCAGATCTGGTTCAGGCGCTGAAAGACCTGAAACCGGGAGTTTTCCGCTTTCCGGGCGGCTGCATCGTGGAAGGAAGTAATCTGGCTACCCGCTATCAGTGGAAACATTCGATCGGCGCGGTAGAGAATCGCCCAATCAATGTCAATCGCTGGAACTATACTTTCTCTCATAAAAGGTTCAACGACTATTATCAATCCTACGGCCTGGGCTTCTATGAATATTTCCTGCTGTGTGAAGACCTCAAAGCGCAACCGTTGCCTGTGTTGAACTGCGGCCTTTCCTGCCAGTACGAAAACAATGACCCGAACGAGAATTGCCCGGTAGATAAGTTGCAGCCTTACATCGATGATGCGCTCGACCTGATCGAGTTTGCCAACGGGCCGGCCACTTCCGAATGGGGAAAGATACGCGCCGAAATGGGGCATCCCGCATCTTTCAACATGAAATATCTCGCGATCGGCAACGAGCAGTGGGGCACGCTCTACACCGAGCGTCTGGAACCTTTCGTGAAGGCTATCCGCGCGAAGTATCCCGATATTCAAATTATCGGCGGTTCGGGGCCGGGTTCCGAAGGTGAATCCTACGATTTCCTGTGGCCGGAAATGAAACGGATGGAATTGGATCTGGTGGATGAACATTTCTACCGCTCGCCCGAATGGTTTCTGGGAAGTGCAAAGCGCTACGACGCTTACGACCGGAACGGGCCGAAGGTTTTTGCCGGCGAATATGCCTGCCATACGGAAAACCGGGAGAACAGTTTCCTTGCCGCCCTTTGCGAAGCTGCGTTTATGACCGGGCTGGAGCGCAACGCCGACATCGTGCGGCTGGCTACCTACGCTCCGCTCTTTGCCCACGTAGATACCTGGCAATGGCGCCCCGACCTGATCTGGTTCGACAATCATTCGGTGGCAAGAACTCCGAACTATTACGTGCAGCAAATGTACGCCGTCAATGCCGGTACGCACGTCCTTTCGCTGACTATGGACAACGAGCCTCTGGCCGGGCAGAAAGACATGTACGCCACCGCCTGCCTCGACCGGAACAGCAATGAACTGATCATCAAGATAGCCAATACCGGCATTGCCCAGCGCCGCGTGAAGATGAACATAAGCGGGCTGACAGGTAAACACAGGGGCACTCTCTCCCTGTTGCACGCCATGGATATGGAAACGAAAAACACGGTCGGCTGCCCGGATCGGATCCGCCCCGTCACAACCGATGTGGAGGTAGACGGCTCCGACTGGACTTTACGTTTAAGCCCGTTGAGTTTCTCCGTCTACCGGATCCGGTTATAACATCAAAGTTAAATTGTCAATTCGCTTTCGTCCGCTCGCCGGAGAGTAGTTGCTTCTCTATCTTCCGCACATCCAGTTTGACGGGGGCGGAAATAAATTCGGGAATATTGTAGGAGTAAAACGAAGGGTCGTATCTCCCGGGAGTTTGCTGCGGAAGCATAAAAGGTTTGGATACGTTCCCCTCTTCGTCTATCGAAGCGAGGTAAAGGCGGGTATAAAGGCCGTCGTCCCTGCGGCTGCTGAACACAAACCAGCGGTTATTGCTGCTCCAGCTGTGGTAACTTTCCGTATCGGCGCTGTTTACTTCATCCAGCAGGCGGTTCTTTCCCGTCTGCAAATCCAGCAGCCAAAGGTCGGCTTCCTTATGCCAGATCGAGAAGTTGCCGTAGTCCGACAACGTATACATTATATATCTGCCGTCGTAGGAAGGGCGCGGGAAAGAAATACTCTTTTCCATCTCCGAGGCGCGTATCAGCGTGTCTACCTTTTCTCCGAAGCGTCCGGTTTCCGCATCGAAGGCAATGCGGCACAGGTTGTAGCGCACTTTGGCATATTCCGCCGGGAGTCGGTGGAAATCGGCGAGGCAAAAATAGAGGCTCTCGCCATCGGGAGAAAATACGGGAAATGTTTCAAAACCGTTTGTGCTCAACGAAGGAGGGGTGAGCATCCGGTTATTTGCCACATCATAGACAGTGACGTCGGAAGAAAAGTCGAACACCTCCACCCGCTTATCATTGCTTGCGTGGAAAACCTGGCGGGTGTCGTTCTGCGAATAGGCGATATATTTCCCCGAAGGATGCCAGTAGGGATAAACGCCGCGCCCTGCCGTTTCCGGGGTTTTCAAATCCAGAATATTCGTTTCGCCGCCGACCTTCAACACTGTTCCTCCATGTTGTCCGCGCACATGCAGGCTTAGGCTTTCCGTATCGGTTTCGCGAAAGGAGTGGCAATTCACGCAGCTGCCCGGTATGAATGTGTTTTCCAGTATCGCCCTTTGGGTGAAGTCCGAAAGATTGCGTTCATAGATTCCCATGCGGCTGTAAATCTCATATCCCGGAGCAACCAGACGGTAAGCCAGTCCGTAGTCTATCGGGTATTCGCTGACGTAAATGCGGAACGGAAGATAGCGCGTCCACCGACCGTTTTGCTTCACTGCGACCGTAACTTCCAGTCGTCCTCCTCTGTTTTCGTCAAGCAGTTTCTTCCACTTCCCGGGAGGGATTACCGCCTCTTTCCCCTGTATGCTTATTTCTCCGCCTTCCGATCCCCGGAACATTACATCCATGCGCTCCGTTTCCGTAGCGTAAGTGAAATTCAGCGGAGCGATGGAAGAAGGGATTGTCACTTCCGTATAATCGGGATAGATTGCGGGGGATTCTCCGACTTCGTGCACGTTTACCGGTATTTCGCGGCAGGAGGAAAACAGGAACAGCCCGTGCAAGAGAGTTATTCCGAGCGCCAATATGTTTATCCGTATATTTTTCATCGTTTCAATGACGTTGTTTATTTATTTCCGAAGTGATAGTAATACCAATAGGTATTGCCGCCGGACTGTTTCAACAGCAATTCGGGGTTGGCATGGGAGGTAAACGTGTTGCGATAAGTTTCCAGCCGTTGTACGGTTTGGTCGCTCAACCCTTGCGGCTTCAGTGCTTGTTCGTAGTTGGCTTGGCTCCAGATGAGCGCCAATGCTTCCTGATAGCTCCGGGGAGGCGCGTCGTAAGCCACTGCTCCTTCCCCCAAGCGGTAATACGTCTGAAAAGCCTGCAAGTCTTTCTTCAGCAAAGCAAATCCCAGAAGATATTCATAAGCCGTCCTGTTGGATGGATTATGTTGGAAAAGCAATCCCAGCATCTGATCTTTCTCCGTTTCGCTGAAAAGGAAATCATCCGCCGGTCGGTATGCTCTTAAAGTTCCCCATTCCGGGTGGGCGTTTATCCGCTCCTCGTTGTGCAAATACTCCTTTGTTTCCTTCGCCCATTTCCGGTAGAATAGTGTATGCTTCAACAACGACAGGTATTTGGCTGCCACTTCATGGCGGCCGTTGATCAGGTTTGTTTCCACCAGGCGTTTGATGCACCTGACACTCTTTCCGGCGTCGGGAATGGCTTCCATGGCTTCAAAGGTGTAGCGCTGCGCCGTATTGACCAGCCCCAGATGATAATAAATCTCTCCGGCCATTAACGGTTGCAGGTTATCCCGCCTGAAATCGGGGATCAATCCTTCTGCGCCGTTCTGGTAATACGTGAACATATATTCGGGCAGATACCCGGTTTTGGCCAGCGCCAGGTTGAGCATGGACACGGTGAACGGGCCGGAAGGTGCTTCCTTGTCTGCCATAGCAAGTATACTGTTCCATTTTTGCGTGCGCGCATAATAGTCGTAAGCCATAAGCTCTTCTTTCTTCCAATCCGCCATATTCATTGTTCCCCATACGACAACTGCCACACACAATAGCAGTTGCAGACCGTATCGCCACCATGCTATACTCCTTTTCTTCTCCGGCAATACAGCAAACAGCAGAGGAATTATCACCGCGGTCAAAAAGGCCGACAGGAAATAAAGCGAAGCGGCATTCACAAAACGATAATAATCGCCGGCCAGCCAATAGCGTTCAACCGGATATTGCACCATGAAAAACTTCATCAAATAAGTCATGCAGGCAAAAATCAGCAGGCCGGGCAACAACATGCACAGCCATACAGCCGCTGCACTGCGTGTCTTTCGCACCCATTCGGTTAAGGGAGGAAGCAACACAAACACAAAAGCGCCCATACCGATCAGGAAATACAGAACAGGAATCATCAGGAAGAAGAAAACCCGGCGGACTTTCGGATTGCCGATCCGGTTGTAGAGCGCAACCGTCGCCGTTGCCGAAACAAGCGCAACCGTCCCGGAGATAAGGACATCCTCATTGCAAAGAAAACAGGCGTAAAGCAACGGCGGGATACAGCTCAGCAACCGCCAATCCGGTTTGCGGGAGATATGGTTTGCCGTATCCGCCACCAGGCGTTGCATAAATACCAACAACAGGGAAAGCCCAAAAGCTCCGCTAAATGAATCGTAGAAGAACTGCGTAAAAAAGCCTCCAAGGTAAACCGACAATCCGCCCGGCTTCACAATCTGCTCCATAAAATACTCGGGCGTGAACAGGAACAATTGCATTTGCTCCTGATAATGCCAGTGATGCCGGTAGAAGACGGCAAAAAACAACCAGACCGAAATCCCCAATACCGGCGAGATTCCCCAATCCAAAGCGATAGTTATATGTTTTTTCATTTTTCTTCCTTTTTCTTCCTTTTTCTTCCTTCCTGCTCGAAACTTAACCTTGATGATGTTCCCTTGCAATGGCAATAGCCCTGTGCAATTTTTCACTTAACAGATTCTTATCCGGCAGCTGAGTGTAATATTGCGCTACTTTAATGTTCGAATCTTCGAGCATCAAGTATTCAATATGTTCCGTATTTCCTTCGCTGCACAGAATAAGCCCAATAGGAGATTCTTCTCCTTCTTTACGTTCGTTTTTGTTTAGATAGCGCAAGTACAACAACATTTGGCCTTCATGTTCAGGTTTGAATTTCCCCAGCTTCAAGTCAATAGCTACCAACCGACGTAATCCTCTATGATAAAAAAGTAAGTCAATAAAATAATCCGTTGAGTCAACCGTAATTCGTTTTTGACGATCGAGAAAAGCAAAATCCGATCCTATTTCTTTGATAAATGCTTGAAGATTGACAAGGATTGCATCCTCCAAATCCTTTTCGGAATAAGCATCTGCCAATCCAATCGCGTCAAGAAAATAACTGCTTCGGAAAACGACATCAGGCGTTAATGTATTGGTGGATTGTACCTGTTCCAATTCTTGTTTAATAAGTTCTTCGGGTTTACGGCTTAGAGCTGTACGCTCATAAAACATGGAATCAATTTTGTCATTGAGTGTTCGGGTATCCCAATGTTCTAATCGAATCATTTCCATATAAAATTGCCGTTTGAGACAGTCGTTGATACTCATTAATGAACGAATATGTGTCCATGTCAATTGGGTACGCACTGCGTACCTAATGTCATCCTCTGAAAAAAGGTACGCACTGCGTACACAATGTTTTAATTTCTCATATCCCCAACCTTTGCCAAACTGTGCAGTGAGCTTGATTGACAAGTTTTTTACAACCTGCTTACCATATTCGGCTCTTTGGCTGTAGAGTACATCTTCTTTTATGCGCTTGCCTATTTGCCAGTGCATCATGCATATTTCGGCATTTATTGTGGTTGCCAAACGCTGACGGCTACCTTCAATAATATGGCACACGTCGCTGTAAAGATTTACTTCGCCTAAGGTATCGGCATTTTCCAATTCCATATATCAATAATTGTTTAATGATTCTATTTCCAATTAACCTCTTCCGCCTCGCTATCCCGCCAAATACGTTCAATATCTTTCGCATCGAAAGGCAAAGGGCCGGTGGAAAGTTCCGGTATATTGTACGACTTCAATGTGTAATCATAATGCGCCGGATCACGTTGGGGAAGCACAAAGGGCTTATGCGCTTTCCCGTCGTGGTCGATATAGGCGAAATACGGTTTGCCGTATATGCCGTCATCCCGTTTGGAGGCAAACACAAACCACCGGCTGTCGGACGACCAGCTGTGGTAAGTGTCCGAACACGGAGCGTTTACCTCCTCCAGCGAATCCGTTTCCCCTGTCCGGAGATTCAGCATACGCAACTCCGTTTCCCTGTGCCATATCGGAAATGTGCCGTAGTCCGCAAGGGTATAGAGAAGGTATTTTCCGTCGGGCGAAACTTTCGGATGGCAAACGGATTTACCGCCCGTTACGGAAGAATAAAGAGTATCCGCCTCCGTACCGAAAGCCTGTGTAGCAGGATCGAAAGAGATGCCGAGCAAATCATATTTCAGATGGATGATACTGTCGGGCAAGGCAACCTTCGGCGCTTCGCAATAATAGATCGTTCGCCCGTCGGGTGAAAAAACAGGGAATGAACGCAGGTATTCCACTCCTTCCTTTCCCGGGAAAGGCACAGGTTGTATTTCATTCGTGTCGAAGTCGAGAAGGTAAACATCAGACGTGCTGTCGTACACTTCCAGCCGCTTGTTGTCCAACGTGTGAAATTCGGGGACGATCACATTGGCAGAAAACACCCCGTACCTTCCCGACGGGTGAATCTCTCCGTAGACCGCCGACGAAGGCATACCGATAGCCTGTGTATTCAGCTTGCGCAAAGTGCCGTTGCGGTTGAGTATCGTTCCGCCATGTTCGCCCCGCAGATGGAAGAACGACAGCGACGGGTCGTTCCGGCTATACGTGTGGCAATTCATGCAACTCTTTCCGGTCAGGTTGTTGTCTGCTATTACCCGCTCGGCAAAAGATTCCAGATTGCGCTCCCGCAACTGTATCGCGTTCCATACTTCATATCCCGGTTCGATCAGGCGGTACGAAAGATACGGATCGATACTGTCCTCCGCTACCGTCCATGAAAAAGGGGCATACTGTATCCACTTGCCGTCTACCCTGGCTTTCACATACACCCGAAGTTCTCCGCCCTTCTCGGCTTCCAGCAATTGTCGCCACCGCTTTTCGGAGAACTGCACCTTATAATTACTCCGCAACAGCAAGCTCCTGTCTTTCCCTTTGACCGATACTTCCACTCGCGACGGCTCGTTGCGCATCAGAAAATTCAGAGGGGCTATATTATAAGGTATGGTTACCTCCGTGTAGTTCGGGTATATCGGAGGATATTCTTCGCAAACTTCCGCTTTCTCCGGATGGCCGCAAGAGGTCGCCCCGCAACATAACGAAAGGACGAAAAGCGTTATATATACTATATTTATAATGTAATGTTTCATTCTTCTTTCATCCGGGCAAAATGATAATACAGCCAATACGTAGAAGGAAAGCGCTCGCGGACAGGATCAAGCATACCGTCCGCCTTTTCATAGAGCGCCGTATATTCTCCGAACTCCTTCACCAGCCGGGTATCGAACTTATACGATTTGAATTCCTTTTCGGAAGCCTTGCCCGCCGCCAGCGAAACAAGCAGAGCTTCACCGTAAACCCGCGGTATGTAAGCGGCTTTCTCCTTATAATAAGTATCGAAGGCCGATCGGAACGAGGGAATATCCTTATTCAACAGGTGATAACACAACAGATAATCCAACGCGGCACGATTGTCCGAATCGCTTTTCACCAGCACTTTCAATGCCGCCGGATAGTCTTCCGCCCGGCGAATCGTGTCGATCGTTACCGGTTGCGGCCTTTTTCCCGTCGTTGTTTCCCTCATGCGGGCAGCCCATTTCCGGTGAAACAGGGTTGCATCCAGCATTCGGAGATACTTTTCCGCCGCCGTCGAGTCGCCAAGCGCCAGATTCACTTCCGCCAACCGTTTCACCATGCGTGAACTGCGGTGAGCGGGCGAGAAGATCATTCCGAGCATGGCCGAATGTTGCGCCATGTTCATGTCGCCCAAATAGTAGTGCACATCGCTGCTGAAGAATATATTGAACCAAGTTGTATTCGGGTTCACCGGAAGAAACAAACCGGATGCGCCCGGCTGGTAATACTCCATTAGCCTGTCGCCAAGTTCCCCCCGTTGCGACATGGCGATATTGGTATAATAAGCAGCTACCGGATGGGGTGGTATTCCCTTTTCCGTCAAGCGGTGCACCCTGTCCCGGTCGCCGAAATAGCTTTCCGAGGCCAACGCCAGAATATGCTCCGTTTCCCTGTCCACAGTGTAAACAAGGCTGACGATAAACACAACGGACAAGGCAAGGAGATGAAACGTAAACGTGCGCAACGTAACCCTGTGTTTCAGTTTCGGAAAACACATCGAAACACCGGCAAGCCCCGCCATAACCATTCCCGGCACGGCATATTGCCACCCGGCCGAAGGATAGAGATAAGCCTGACCGGCCGTCAGCAAATACGCATGGCGCACAAGCAAAGGATACGCGCCGGCAATCAGGATGATCAGGAAACCGGGCCAAAGCATTCCACGCCTTTTATATATCTCATAAAAGAAAACCAACAGGGCAAGCAGGAACATGCCCGCCCCCGCAAGGCAGTAAAGCAACGGAACGAAAAGCACTCCCGCAATCATCAAGACCGGCTTTCTGCCTGTTGCACTGTAAGCAAGAAAACAGAGCGAGGCAAGAATTAAGGAAACAGACGTAGCCGGCGTATAAGATATACGGCTAAAGAAAAACCACTCGGCAATTATCGGAATCAACGCCTGGAGAGGCGTCATCATGCCGCATCCGAAACGCCTTAGCACCCGTGTCGCAACGATCCATTCCACAAGGAAAAGCAGGGAAACCACCACTGCCCCTCCGCCTCGCAGATAAAGAAACTGTGTCAGGAAGTCGCCGGTAAAGCACGATAGCGCCCCCGGTTTGTCCAAATAAGAGAGTGTATATTCGAAAGTGTAGATGAAAAGCCGGATCTGTTCCTTAAAGAAAAGGTGGTAAGGATGCACAAGGAGGAAAAACAAAAAACTTGCGGCAACCAGAAAAGCGGCTACCGCCAAAGAAAATGTCATATCTTTTGCATCTGTTCTCATTCCGGCATGTTCAGCAGCTCTGTCTGTTCGGGAGTTAAAGACCCTTTTATCATGGAGTATACGAATTTACCCACCACATTTCTCCGGTTGTTCTTCACGAAGGCGTAATTATATTCCGGGGTTCTGCCCATATTCTCTTTCCATAGCTGCAAAGAGTCGTTCAATGCCGTTCCGCCTCCCGAGCTGGGCGCACCTAAAACTACTGTCGCCGTCGCTCCGGGTTCGACCACCACCAGCAGTTCCTGCACCTGCAAACGCAACAACGGGCGCATCCGGAGGATAAATATCTGCGGCTCTCCCAGCGTCTTTTCAAAGCGGAATCGTCCGTCTTTCACCTGCACCGAGTCTACATTCTCCGCCCTCGCATCCCGCAGCGGAACAAGATAAAGCTGCTCCCCGTCGAACGAAGCGGCGGGCAACCTACCCTCCACCACTCCCTTCCGCGAAGGGTCGCAGGCCGTCAGCAGGCATACCATACATAATAGCATCCATTTCATACGTACAAACTTAGATAAAAATAGTGATTTATAAGCGCATCGAATAAAAAAACAGAATTTCTGAAGTCCCCCTTCGGGGGATTTAGGGGGCTTTACTTACAATTTGTAACCACTACCTCTGTTTTTTGATCTCAAAATACGGCTATATTTCCGCCCGAAAGGAAAAAAATTGCACAGAGGCCATTCTAAAGAGGTCAAAAAACGATGTAACGTAATCAAATACAGGTGATTGATGGCAAAATTTACGTTCGGAAAATTCTGTGTTTTAGAAAAAACCGGAAGCGGAGCATGAAAAATTCAACCGGATTGGTCGATGTTTTTCTCTCTGATGCAGACCAAAAGGCCTCCGTGTTAAACACAGTCAAAAAGTTGTTTAACACGGCTACGCCCCGCGTGCACTCCGATACCTCTCGCTGTTAAACAGCGGGGATATGTGCGTTAAACAACGGATTCGTGCTGTTTAACAACCTCGCTGCATCCGAAATTGCGCTTTTTCCCGTTTTTCGCTTTTTTTTAGGCTTCGAAAGGATAAAAACGAGCTAAAAATGTTTCTTTTTCATCCTTTTTCCGCTGAATTTTCATTTTTTGTTCCGTGAAGGAGGGAATTAAACACAGAGGCACAGAGGCACGGAGTTTTTTTATTATTCTGATAATGAGTAAAATAAAAAACTCCGTATCTCTGTGGAGGGCACTGAAAAAGTCCTCTTAGTTTTTATCGGCAACTAATTTAGTCAGCATAGTAACGTTTTAAAAATAACTTGGTCAAATTAAGTCGGCTTAATCAAGTAATTCCATTTGGACAGTTGATCGTCAAAAATGATTTGATTGTTCAAATTGGCTTTAAATTCCTCATCTA
>JAITVG010000272.1 GCA_031285925.1 Tannerellaceae bacterium | reverse complement strand
CGCATCCAATGAATTGACGGTAACCCCGGATACGTCGGTTTCGCAATTATCACCTCTTTTGCCTTCAAGCGGAGCAGCGACCAACAATTATACGGTTTACCTGTATAACGCAGGCGGAGCAGTTGTGAAGCAGGCTGTTTCCCGGCAAGGCGGGGAAGTGCGGCTCGATGTGTCGGGATTGCCTAACGGAATTTATTATCTGTTGATAGATGCCGGAAACGGTGCAAAACCGGAATCGCATAAGATTATTATCAATCATTGATCATCTTTCCCATAAAACAAAGCAACTCTCTATACACATCTCCTGAAGCGAGCGTAGCGAGTGGCCGCAAGCCTGTCTTTTGCCGTCACCTGTCCCCCGTCCCCTCTCAAGAGAAGGGTGAAAGAAATCCCCTCTTAGGTATCTAAGCCCTCCCTTGTGGGGAGGGTTTGGGAGAGGTGTGATGGTTTTACGAAAACCATTTAGATGCTTTCCCGAAATTTATTTAGATGGTTTTCCGAAACCATTTAGATGATTTTTAAAACCGTTTAGATGACTTTCCAAAGGCAATTAGATGATTTTTGGAAAGCACATAATCCGTTTCCTTGCATCCCCCGAAGGGAGAAAAAAAAACTCCTGTCGGCGCAATATTTTTTGTTAAATTGTCTAAATAACCGACCGGGTTAGGCCTGAATTCCTTATATTTGCCTAATACGATGGAACGAGGATTAAACTTTTTTGCATTAAAATAGTCTGATCGTTTCCTGTATTGTGTTAAACATGAGCTTCGAAATACAAGTAAAAACCGGAAATAAGATGACAAAACAAGTACGATGGGGATTGATGGTGATTATCGTTTTAGTGATAATCGGTATAATCGCTTTTCCTAAACTGAAAAGCAAGTTTATGACACCGGAACAGGATGAATCTCCCACTCCAACCAATGTGGCGGCAATAAATCAAGTGTTGAACATCAATGCGGAAGTATTAAAATATCAAACACTAACGGATAAGGGGATCGTGTTGGGCACCACAATTCCGGATGAAGAGGTAGACCTTTCCTTTGAATCGTCGGGCAAGGTCGTGGCTATCTACTTTACGGAAGGTACTCATGTAAAGGAAGGCGATCTGCTGGCGAAAATCAACGATAAACCTTTACAGGCGCAATTGAAGAAACTCGAAGCGCAAATTCCGCTGGCGCGCGACCGGGTGTATCGCCAACATGCGCTTTTGGAGCGTGATGCAGTCAGCCAGGAAGCTTACGAGCAGGTGACCACCGAATATGAAAAGTTGATGGCCGACATCGATCTGGTAAAAGCCAACATCGCCCAAACCGAATTGCGTGCTCCCTTTGACGGAATCATCGGCTTGCGTACGGTTAGCGAAGGGGCTTACGTCACCACGACGACCATGATCGTGAAGCTGACCAAGATTACTCCGCTGAAGATCGAGTTTTCCGTTCCCGAAAAATATAGTTTCGACATGCGCAACGGCACCCGGATCACCTTCAGCCTGATGGATTCCGAAGGAATGAATCTCTCTTATCAGGCAACCGTATACGCGCTGGAAAGCAAGGTGGAACAGGAAACTATGACCCTGACGGCGCGCGCTTATTATCCCAATCCGAACGAACATATTGTCCCGGGTCGCTATGTGTCTATTGAAGTAGCGCGCGATGAGATCAAAGAGGCTTTGGCTATTCCAAGTGAAGCGGTTATCCCGGAGATGGGGAAAAACCTGGTATACAGGTATGAAAACGGAATAGCCCACCCGGTGGAAGTGCTTCTCGGAATGCGAACGCCGGAAAGGGTTCAGATACTGGAAGGGCTTAGTGTGGGGGATACGCTGATCACTACCGGCGTGATGCAGCTTCGAACCGGGATGAAAGTTTCCATTGATAATATCAACTAATCGATCCTTATGGCCAATATTTCAGAACTTAGCATAAAACGTCCCGTTCTTTCCACCGTAATGGTGATCGTTATCCTTTTGTTCGGCTTTATAGGATACCAGTCGTTGGGAGTACGGGAATTTCCCAGCGTAGACCGGCCTATCATTACGGTAACCACTACCTATCCGGGAGCGAATGCGGAAGTGATCATGAATCAGATTACCGAACCGCTGGAACAGAACGTCAATGGTATTCCGGGTATCCGATCCCTGACCAGTAGCAGTAGTGTAGGAAACAGCCGCATCACGGTTGAATTTGAACTTTCGGTCGATCTGGAAACGGCTGCCAATGATGTGCGCGACAAAGTATCCCGCGCCCAGCGTTACCTGCCGCGCGACTGCGACCCGCCGACCGTATCCAAAGCCGACGCCGACGCCACACCGATCATGCAGATCGGTATTCGCAGCCAAACACGCTCGTTGATGGAACTGAGTGAACTCGCGGAAATTATCGTAAAAGAGCGTTTGCAGACTATCCCGAATGTGAGCGGAGTGGAAATATGGGGACAAAAGCGCTATTCCATGCGTCTGTGGCTCGATCCGACCAAGATGGGAGGATATGGAGTTACTCCGATAGATGTGCTCGACGCGGTTACGGCCGAGAACGTGGAACTTCCTTCGGGCAGTATCGAAGGGAATACGGTAGACCTCTCCATCCGTACGATGGGATTGATGACTACCGCACAGGAATTTAACAACCTGATCATCAAGGAAAACAAGGGACGTATTGTCCGTTTTCAGGATGTAGGCCGGGCTGAACTTGCACCCGAAGACCTGCGGAGCGTTCTCAAAAGGAACGGCGAACCGATGGTTATCGACATTATTATCCCTCAACCGGGAGCCAATCATATCGAAATTGCCGACGAAGCCTATAAGCGTATCGAACAACTCCGGAAAGATTTGCCGGAAGATGTGGAAATCGAAATGGTATACGACAATACCCGTTTTATCCGCGCTTCCATTGCCGAGGTTGAGGAAACGATTTATGTGGCTTTCCTGCTGGTGGTGCTTATAATCTTCCTCTTCCTGCGCGACTGGCGCGTAACGCTGGTTCCGATAATGGTTATTCCGGTTTCACTTGTCGGTGCATTCTTTGTGATGTATATTGCCGGATTCTCCATAAATGTACTTTCTCTGCTGGCCGTTGTGCTATCGGTCGGTCTGGTGGTGGACGACGCGATTGTGGTTACGGAAAACATCTATGTCCGCATCGAGAACGGAATGAATCCCAAAGAGGCGGGTATAGAAGGAGCGATAGAAATATTCTTCGCGGTAATATCTACCACGATCACGCTTATCGCCGTGTTTATACCTATCGTCTTTATGGAGGGAATGACCGGCCGGTTGTTTAACGAATTCAGTATCGTGATCGCCGGGTCGGTGGCCATTTCTGCTTTTGTGGCTCTAACCTTTACTCCGATGCTGGCAACCAAACTGTTGAAGAAAAGAGAACAGCAAAACTGGTTCTACCGCAAGACCGAACCGTTCTTCGTGTGGCTCAATCATATCTATGAAACAGGACTCAACTTCTTCCTGAACCGGAGATGGATGGCAATCTGCGTGGTGGTTGTACTGGCAGGGGCGATTGGGTATTTATGGAACAATATACCGTCGGAACTTGCTCCGCTGGAAGACCGCTCGATACTGACAGTCAATATGCGTGGCCCGGAAGGCACGACTTTCGAGTTTATCCGCGATTTTTCCGACCGGATTGAATTTGTTTCCGATTCGCTGGTGCCCGAACGGCAGTCTGTTATGACACGTTCGTTTGGAAGCGCCGGGTTTATGAATGTATTCCTGCCGGATATTCGGGAGCGTGAACGCTCACAGATGGAAATAGCCGAAGTGCTTTCGGAGGCTGTCAGTAAGGAAACGCAGGCGCGTGCTTTCGTTCAGCAACAGTCCACCTTTGGCGGCCGTCGTGCAGGTATGCCTGTGCAGTATGTATTGCAGGCGAATGATATTGAAAGACTGCGTGAGTTCCTTCCTGAGTTTATGCAAAAAGTGAACGAAAGTCCTGTTTTCCAGATGGCCGATGTGAATTTGAAGTTCACCAAGCCGGAAACCCGCATTGAAATCGACCGTGATAAGGCTTCGCTTCTTGGAGTAAGTACGCGCAATATTGCCCAAACGCTGCAATATGCGTTGAGCGGCCAGCGTATGGGTTATTTCTATTTGAACGGAAAACAATATCAAATATTGGGAGAAATTAACAGGCAGCAGAGAAACACTCCGCTAAACCTGAAGTCGATCTATGTGCGAAGTGAATCCGGCGCTATGATCCAGCTCGACAATCTGGTTACCCTTCGGGAAGAGGTAGCTCCGCCACAGCTTTATCGCTATAACCGGTTTATTGCCGCCACGGTATCCAGTGGTTTGAACAGAGGATATACTTTGGGGGATGGATTGAATGAGATGGACAGGATTGCCGAAGAAGTGCTCGACGACACTTTCCGTACTGCCTTATCGGGTGAATCGAAAGAGTTTCGCGAAAGTTCCGACAGTTTGATGTTCGCTCTTGTCTTGGCATTAGTGATGATCTACCTTGTGCTGGCCGCCCAGTTCGAAAGTTTTAAGGATCCGCTGATCGTTATGTTTACAGTTCCGCTGGCAATCGCAGGAGCCTTGCTATTTATGCACATGGCAGACATTACAATGAATATTTTCAGTCAGATCGGTATCATTATGTTGATCGGATTGGTGGCTAAAAACGGGATATTGATTGTAGAGTTTGCCAATCAGAGGCAGGAGGCCGGACTGTCGCTTTCGAAAGCGATCCGTATGGCTTCGCTCCAGCGTCTGCGCCCGATCCTAATGACCAGCACTTCTACGATACTGGGGCTTATTCCGCTCGTTTTTGCTTCGGCCGAAGGGGCTAACCAGCGTATAGCGATGGGTACTGCAGTAGTAGGAGGGATGCTCGTTTCCACGTTCCTTACTCTTTTTATCGTGCCTGCCATGTATTCCTATATTTCAACCGACAGAAGCAAAAGAGAACAGCTTGCTTCACCTGCTGATTTAATTGAATCGAAAGAGAATAATGTATAATATGAAAGAAAGAATATATCTCCTCTCTGTGATCGGATTAACCTCTTTTTCCCTGAACGCTCAAGAGGTCTTCAGTTTGAAAGACTGTATAGAAAAAGGACTGGAACGCAACTATTCCATCCGGATCATCAGGAATGAACAAAAAATAAGTGAAAACAATGCCATACCGGGCAATGCGGGTTATTTGCCTACATTCGATTTAAACGGAGGTTTCAGCGGCACTGTTTACGACACGGAAAACAACTTGCGTGAAGGAGGTACGGAAAAACTGTCCGCCGTAAATTCCGAAACGGCCAATATCGGAGTGGACATGAACTGGACTGTCTTTGACGGCTTCGGCATACAGGCAACTTATGAGAGCCTGAAAGAGTTGGAACGGATGGGAGAATTAAACACCCGGATGACTATTGAGGATTTTGTCGCCCAATTGTCGGCGGAGTATTTTAATATGATCCGCCAGAATATCCGCCTTAGGAATCTTCGCGCTTCACTGGAACTGTCCAGGGAGCGTGTGCGTATTGTGGAACAGAGTTATTTCATCGGGGCGATGTCGCGTCTTGACCTTCAGCAGGCGCAGGTAGACTTCAATGCGGACAGTTCGAATGTGCTCAATCAACTGGAAACCGTACATCGTACCCGCATCAGCCTGAACGAATTGATGGCTTTGGATAATGTGGAAGAAGAAATCCATGTGCGCGACTCGGCGATTTCTCCCAACTCATTCCTCGATGAAGTCGATATTTGGAAAAATACACTTGCGGCCAACTCGTCTTTGTTGATCGCACAAAAGAACAGAACGCTCTCCGAACTGGATTACAAAAAAGCGAAAAGTCGTAATTACCCTTATGTCCGCTTAAATGCCGGCTATGGCTACACGGCAAACCTGTATGAATCCGGCACGACCGAACTGCAAAAAAGGTTGGGATTGAACTACGGAGTAACTGTCGGTTTTAACCTTTTCGACGGATTTAGCCGTCGTCGTGAACAGCGGAATGCCCGCCTGGAAATCGAAAACAGAAACTTGCAGGCGCAGGAATTGGAATTGTCCCTGCGGGCAGACCTGAGCACACTTTGGATGGCTTATAAGAATAATCTTGGCCTGTGGGCTTTGGAAAAGGAAAACGTAGTTGTCGCCCAGGAATATTACAACGTGGCTATAGACCGCTACCGGCTAAGGGAATTGTCGGGTATTGAACTGCGGGAAGCTCAAAATCAGTTGCTTGATGCAGAAGAAAGGCGTTCGATAGCTGAATACAATACAAAACTTTGTGAAATATCACTTCTTCAATTGAGCGGGCAAATCCTCTCTTACTTCACTTCCGACCCGGAAGATGCGAATAATTAAGTATACACAAAAAAAGGGGAATACCGTTCGGCATCCCCTCTTTTTGTTATTGTGCTTAAAACAACTAATTGATTCTTGGTTGAGCCGAATAGCTGATTTTTAATGCGTAAGCTTCACGAAGCGCTTGTTTTACGTCAGTAATTATACCCATAGTAGTTTGCCTGTCGGCTTTAATGGATACTGTCATATACGGAGCGTCTTCTTCTTTCATACTCGATTTTTCCTGGGCGATGTAATCCTGTATCTCGGAAACTTCAGCAAATTGATCATTTAATTGAAGACGGGTTGAAGTACCCATCTGTGCCTGAAATT
This sequence comes from Tannerellaceae bacterium, assembly GCA_031285925.1. Taxonomy (GTDB): domain Bacteria; phylum Bacteroidota; class Bacteroidia; order Bacteroidales; family Tannerellaceae; genus QVMG01. The sequence goes on along the minus strand of JAITVG010000272.1, from coordinate 26,198 downwards.
CCTGCATCGGTTCTCCCACATAGATAAATGTAACCAATGATTTCTTTTCCAGTTTCTGAAGTTCCGTTGCCTGAGGAGCTCTGAAAACAACTTTCAGCGTTACCTCACGCATGGTAGTTACCATCATGATAAAGAACAGGAAAGCAAACACCAAGTCAGGTAATGACGATGTATTCAATTCGGGCATCTCACGGCCGCCTGTTTTGTTAAATTTTCCCATTACTATTTATCTCCATAATTTTTAGGTTCAGCTTCGGAAACATGTTGCGGATAGATCATCTGAACAGCTTCCTGTTGCTCAGGCTCCAAATCCATAAAAGCTTTTCCGAATTTCCTGTTTGAAACCACATCTCTCAGTTCTTTGTAAGCTGCTGCCAGCTCATTCTGAACATCGATATAAGCCTGATATTCCGTACCACGGTCATTTTGCAATGATATTACATGGTTCTTGGTCACCTGCATGGCGCCAAAGAAAGGAACATCCACTTCTATTTTTTCAGGTTTACTCGCATCGTTAGTAGCGTTCTCAATGAACTCCTTAACCATCTCTTTCATGTTTCTCAACTCGATAGGCGCGCCATTTGCCAGAATTTGATTCGAGCTGTTGATAAGAACAACCATCAGGTTTCTTTTCTTAATGTCAGTATCTTCCTTTTCCTGATCTTTAGGCACCGGTTGCGGCAAGCGTCTTGCCAAACCACGGTCGGTATCCATTGATGAAGTCAATAGGAAGAAAAGAAGCAACATGAAAGCAATGTCGGCTGAAGAAGTAGCATTAATACCCGGTGCTTTTCTCTTTTTACCCATTTTGCTTTTTATTTACTTGTCAAAGATTCTTTTTATGCTTCCTCCGATAATAGCGAGAATAACCAGTCCGGTAAGAGTATAGGTGGTATACAACCACATATCGGTTATTTTCAACCAGAAAGGAACATTAAATGCCTGTGCATCGACGTTCAATATATTCAAAGGAGTTGCATCTCCGAATGAATAGGTAAGGAACAACAAAGCAAAGAACAGTAAGAGCACAACCAATCCCATCACACCTCCTTTCGGATTACTCTTGAAAGAAGCCGCGAATTGGTAGAGGCCAAGAACAATTGCTGCGAATACGGTCAATCCAAACAAAATGTATTGCCAGTAAAGCAAAACGTCAATGTATTTAGGATTCCACATATCTCCCTTGTACAGTTCAAGATCTCCTCCGAAGAAGAACAATCCCAATACAGCCAGCGTAACGATGGTGCAAAGGATCAGAACCCAGCTTGAAAATTTTCTTATTTTAGTTACAGCCATAATCGGGAGTTATTTTTTGAATTTTACATAGTATTTTATAGCGGTATCCACCAAAGTAATAGATGCATCTTCCATTTTGTTCAGGATGCCTTCCAGCTTACTCAGCAGATAGTTGTAAAATACTTGCAGGATCAACGCAACAACAAGACCGAAGATCGTTGTAATCAAGGCTACTTTCATACCACCGGCAACAACCGTCGGGCTAATATCACCTACCTGTTCGATTTTGTCGAATGCCATTACCATCCCTACTACAGTTCCAAGGAATCCCAACGACGGGGCCATTGCGATAAACAGAGTTACCCATGATAAGTTCTTTTCAAGCAAACCACTTTGTACGCCACCATAGGAAACAATTGATTTTTCCACGATGTCTACGCCCTGGTCAAGTCTCATCAAACCCTGGTATGCGATAGAAGCGATCGGGCCTCTTGTATCGCGAGCGATAGCTTTAGCTCCTTCTACATCCCCTTTTTCCAACGCGTCTTCTATACCATTTAATAATTTGGTAGGATCAACATCCGCCAAGTTAAGATAAATGATTCTTTCCAGACAGAAAGCCAAACCAAGAACCAAAGCGATAGCAACCAAACTCATGAAGTTTGCACTACCTTCGATGAAGTATCTTTTTAATTCCTGATGAAAACCGGCTTCGATTACAGCTTCCTGCGCGAAGGCTACAGTTGTAGAAGTTCCAAGGGCGCACAAACCCAAGAATGCTCTTGTAAATAACTTTTTCATTGTGTGTTTAATTTTTAAGATTAATACTTTTATTTATTTGTTTGTTATTGTTGATTTGTTGTTCACATCCTGCATGTCGCTTTTGATGCTATTTTTCGGGTTCAAATATACGAACATTTTGAACACACGCAAAATATTTGAAAATTATTTACTTTTTTCACACCATTACCTTGTGCAGGCTGCTGTTTCGATGTTTAGCTGATGGCCGCTATCGCCGTTCCGATCAGGTTGGCATTTTCAACCGGTTCAACGTATACGCGAACGTCGGGATAGCCGAATTCATTCAGCAGGTTCTGAAGTTCTTCCATGCACATGTCCTTGTAGTTTCTTCCGAATCGCACGCTGCTCCAGAAGAGGCTTCCTTCGGCCGTGAGGCATACTTTCTTTACTTTCGGATTATGCGCGATCAACACTTTGACCAGTCCTGCCAGCGAAGCGGCTACCAATTTGGCCGAACGGACATAGATTTGGTTCGCCACCTGTACATGGTCTTCCTTATATATATCCGGATAACTGATCATGCTGGTCAGCCGCTCGGCGTCAAATTTCTTTTCAAACTCTTCCAGTGGGAACACGGCTTTGAGGATTTCTCCCAAATACATGCCGGAGATGGCTTTTTCAAACCGCTGTTTGCCCCTGCTGTCCGACAGCGCGTCTACCGTATTGTCTATGGATGTGAGGTGGGGAGGGCAGAAGTTTCCCGATTCCAGGTTGATCGGCATCGCACCGAAGTTCTTGTCGGCCTCGTTCAGTTTGCCGATCTTTTCGGAATGAATGAACGTGGCCATATTCGTTCCCGTACCTACGATCAGCCCGATGTATGCATCGAACTTCTCGCCTTCGTAGCCGGCAAACAGGCTGGCAACCGTGTCGTTGATCACTTTTATCCCCGTGAAAGGCACCTTGGGGCTTTTTTCGTTCAAATACTCCAACAGGGGCTTGCCGACGGGTTTGCCGATCATTTCATTTATGTTCACCCCTTTCGTCCAGTGCAGCAAAACACCGTCGCCATCCGTCATCGACTCGGCCGCGTAGGAGAAACAATAGCCGATCGGCATTTCGTCCTCCCGCTTGATCTCCAAAATCGGGTCGGCAAGCTCCTTAAACAGGTCGTCCTGCGTAAAACCTTCGGTTTTCATCACGGAAAGATCTTTTTTCCATCCGTTTTGCGGATGTATAGCCGCTTTCTTTTCGGAGAAATCAACAGTGGCTACCCGGTAATTCGTCCCCCCAAGGTCGAGCACCACGGCCTTGTCCTTTTCTTGCGGTGCTTTGGGAGAGATGTAGGTAGGCAAACACTTGATCTGGCAGTTCGGCCGTTCCAAGCCTTTTTCCACTTCTCTTTGCAACGCTTCGGCAATCTCTTTCAATTGCTGTGTGCTCAACTCAAATACATTTTTCTTCATAAATATGTGTTTTAAAATATTAGATAAATCCAACAATTCTGTTGAAGCGCCAAATATCTAAAGTATTTTTTAATTGTGCAATAGAAAACAAGGCAGGAATAAAAAAAACCTGTGCCGGATAAGGGATATCCGGCACAGGGGAGGGTGCTAACTTTTTCTAATGTATAGTTTCAGCGAATAATCTCAAGCTACTACGTCTACATGCGCTTGAAATGGACGGCTACGCCGCCGGCTTTCGCCATATCAATTTTGAACTTACTCCCATTCTTTACTTTTACGGTTTTTATATTGATCTTCTTCGGCGACGTTCCCGAATCGGGGGCATCGGCATAGATTTCGGCCGAGTAATTGCCGGGTTCGAGGAAGTCGAGCGTTATTTCGTAGCTGCGCGCATCGTCGGTCATGGCGCCCAGATACCAGTCGTTGCCGCTCTTGCGGGCGATGGTGATGTATTTACCGGGGTAGCCGTTGAGCACTTTGGTGATGTCCCACGAGGCGGGTACTTTCTTTATGAAGGCAAACGAGGCGGCCTCCTTGCGGTAGGTTTCCGGCCAGTCCGAAACCATCTGGAAGGGTGATTCGTACACCACGTATATGGCCAGATGATGTGCCCGTGTGCCGCGTACCATCGGGCTTTCCATGCGGGCGACAAATTCCTCTTCGGTCACGTTCTCGAATCCGCCCGGCGTATAGTCGGCCAGGCCGCCGATCATGCGGGTGAAGGGTATCACCAAGCGATTGTAGGGGCTGTCGCGCCGTCCGGCTTTCGACTGCTCCATGCCGATGATGCCTTCAAATCCTACCACGTTCGGCCAGGTGCGTTGCAGTCCCCACGGTTTGGTGCATCCGTGGAAATCGACCATCAGCTTGTGTTTAGCAGCAAGTTCGGCTACGCGATAATACCAGTCGATGGCCGCCTGATCGTCGCGTTCAACGAAGTCGATCTTCATACCGGCCACGCCCCACTTTTCGTACAGCGGGAAGGCTTCGGCCATCTGGTTCCACACGTGTGTGGAATATAGCCAGATGAACACCTTTACGCCCTTTGTTTTGGCGTAGGCCACCACTTCGGGCACGTTGAGATGCTCGCGGCATTCGGTGATGTCGCCCGTATTCCATCCTGCGTCGATGGTCATGTATTCGAGGCCTGATTCGGCGGCGAAATCCACGTAGTATTTCATCGTTTCGGTAGTATACGCTTTCTCGCCTTCCTTGTTGAGGCTTCCGTTCCACCAGTCCCACGCCGACTTGCCTGCTTTGATCCACGACGTGTCGTCGATTCTGCATTCGGGGTTCAGGTTCGTGAGCGTGTTGGCCTGTGAGAAATGGCCGGGATTGTTTGCCGCCATGATTACGCGCCATGCCGTTTTGTGCGGAAGCGGTGCAACGGTTGTCAGTTCGGGTTCGGTGCGGCCGGGAGCCAGCATGGCATCGAAACGGTAGCCTGTCCATCCCGCGCCGGGATTCATCAGATACATGGAGGGGTTGCCTTCAATATCGGCTTCGGAGATAGCCAGCCAGCCGGTGCCGGGCATCTCCATCAACAGGGGCAGCCCCACGAGGTGATGACTGCCTACGCCGCCTTGATTGCCGAGTGCGGAAACGGGCATTTGGTGGAACTCGCTCTCGTAGCCCGACCGGTAGTTGGGCAACGTCTGCGCCCAGACGGTGGCATCCATGGGCAGGCGAAACTCGGTCTTTTCGCTCTTCAGGCGAAACTCTGTCATGCCCCGCTGCTCGGGAACGAGGTAGCGGAAAGCCACTGCATCGTTGTAGGCGCGGGCTTCGATAAACATCTTGCGCCCGTTGTCGCGGCGGTCGGTTATTTCGATCTTTACGGCCTTGTATTTTTCATTCACTGCGCCGGTGCGCCCGGTGATGAGGCGGTAGTTATCTTCGCCTTCCGTGGCCACGATATTGTCGGCGATGCGCACATCCGCGCCCAGCACGCGATTTCCTTCCAGTTCCAGCCCCATAGCCGAGGGTGCGATGAGGGGCTTGCCGCCGAACTTGACTTCATATTTCAGTGTCGATGTTTCCGAGGCGTTGCCTCTTGGCTTGACGATTTCCGTGCGGAATGTGATTTCCAGATTGCCGTCGGGCGACTTCAATGTGGCTTCCTTTTCCTGTGCACGTGCGCCGAAGCCGAACAGGATCATTGCCGACAGGGCAACGATCCTTCTCAGGTTGATTGATTTTGCTTTCATGTTTGTTTCTATTAATACCCCGGGTTCTGATCGGTCATTTCCATGTCCGGATTGTTCTTGATCTCGTCTTCGGGTATCGGCCAGCGCACGTGGTGCTCCTTGATAAGGCCGCTTTCTTTTGTCCACGGGTTGCGTTCCTTCACTAACTGCACATACATGCCGGTGCGGATAAGATCCATGCGGCGCCAGTTCTCAAAGCAGAGTTCGCGGATACGCTCGTCCATGATCTGTACGCGGAACTGTTCCTGCGACAGGCCGCTCCATTGTTTATCTGCCGGAAGTGTTCCGCCCCATGCGCGGGCGCGTACCTGATTGACCATAGCCATCGCTTCGGCGGATTTGCCGGTTTCGTTCAGACATTCGGCATAGCACAGCAGGATGTCGCCGTAGCGCAGGTACATGTAATTCTTGCCGCTACGGTACATGCTCCTTCCGTTGGTGGCTTCAACAGCCAGATCGTTCGGAGCAAACTGGTCGATGCGGCGGTCTTCCCACTTCTTTACGTGTGGTTCGAGTTCGTCGGCCATCCATGCCGGTGAGGTAGGAGCGGGGATAAACTTGGTGAGGTCATTGACGTCGGTGTAATACGTGTAGTCTTCGCGGATGCTGGCAGCCCTGCGCAGGTCGCCTTCTTCCCACACACCGCCGGCGTCTTTCATCTTATGCGCGTATTCGGTGGGTACTACCACTTCGTAGCCGCCCATGTAGCAGCCTTCGCCGCCACCCCAGCCCGGATTTCTGTTACCGTCGGGATCAGTACCTATTCCGCCACGACGATCGGCAAGCGTGCGTGAACCGAAGTCCCACATCCAACCGCTCCGGCGTGCATTGTTGGGATCGTAGTCGATCTCGAAGATGGATTCATCCGAGTTGAAGTCGAGCCAGCCGAACTCATCGAACAACTGTGCGAAGTTGCCGTGCAGCGAGTAAGTGCTTTTGATCTGGTCGAAGTAGGTGATCGCCTTGGCGAAATCGCGGTATCCGCTTTCGACGGGCGCATACATGTGGATTTTCCCCAGCATGGCGATGGCAGCCCCTTTGCGGGCGCGGTCGTCTGTTTGCCGTCCGTCTTCCAGATTGGCGGCAGCAAAGGTGAGGTCGTCGAAGATTTGTTTCCATACCACGTCGAGTGGCTGCCTGGCCATGTTGATCCTGGCGTTGAAGTCTTCGATTTCGATCACCGGAACTTCGCCCCAGAGCATCGTTGTTTCAAACGACATCACGGCGCGTACGAAGCAGGCATGTGCGCGGAGCAGGTTGAGCTTTTTCAGTTGCGCCTCATCGGTTTCCTGTTCGGCCAGCATCTCCAGCCCGCGAATGGAGCGTGCCGCACTGTTGATCACCGGCCAGCGTGAATACCAGGATTCGCTGACCTGCGGCGATGTGCCGTTGAGCGCTCCGTCGTATTTGTCCAGACCGGCCTGGCTGGCGTTGGTCATTTGCACCATGCCCTGCTTGGTTTCGTCGATCCCGCACATGTTGAGTACAAAACCGGGGCGGCTGGTCTTTGATCCCCGCCACGAGGTATAGAGGCCGTCTACGGCAGGTTCAAGCAGCGATAGATCGGTGTTGATCTGCTCGGAAGTCATCTTGCTGGTGGGCATTTCGTCCAGAAAGTCGGAACACGAGGTGGTGCTCGCCACCAACAGGTAGCAGCATGTTACTGCCAATATATATTTGATAGTTTTCATGTGTTTATCTATATTAATTGATGAATAGGACATGTTAGAACGAAAGATTTACGCCGAGTACGAACATGCGCGTAGGTGGATACCAGTCGCCGTATTCCGGATCATATCCCTTGTAGGGTGTCAGGCAGAAGAGGTTGGTGCCGGTGGCATACAGGCGCAGTGCATCCAGCTTGAGGCTGTTGGCGATCGTCTTCGGGAAGTTGTAGGCCAACGTTGCCGTAGACAGGCGGAGGAAAGAAGCATCCTGCACGGAATGATCCATGTTACTTGCCGAGAAGGTGTTGTAAGCGCTTCCGCTCGGGTCGCCGAGTATCGGGCGCGGGAACTTGGCATCGGTGTTTTCCGTTGTCCAGCGGTCGGTAAGGTCTGCCGAGGCAAGCCCCACTCCGTTGCTCTGTATCATGCTTTCGTAGAGCGAACTCAATTTTTGGGCGCCGACGGAATAGTTGAACACCACGCCGAGCGAAAGGCCTTTCCAATTGACGTCGGTAGAGAAACCACCGTAGAATTTGGGGTCGCTGGAACCAATCACCACGCGGTCGTAGTCGTCCATGCGGTTGTCGGGGGTTCCTTCGGGGCCTGACAGGTCGAGCGGATAGAGGTCGCCGGGATTAACGTTGCGTCCTGCCCAGTTCATGTCGCTGTATCCTGCGTTCACAACCTGTGCGATGCCGCCTGTTCGCCATATATATATTGTATTGCGCGGCTGTCCGATAAACAGGTTACCTGTCTTTTGCAGGTTCTGGTCGCCGTCGTAGTTCAATATCTGTTCGTTCTCGCCATACAGCTTCGTAACCTTGTTCCTGTCGGCCGAGATGTTTGCCGAGATGTTCCATTCAAAGTCTTTCGCTTCTATGGCGCGGAAGTCGAGCGTAAGCTCCAACCCTTTGTTTTCGATAGCTCCGATATTTTCAACCATCGTGCGGAAACCCGATGAGCTGTTGAGGTCGCGGGTCAGCAGCAAGTTGTCGTTGGTGATGTGGAAGAGGTCTACCGAAGCCCGCAGGCGGTTGTTCATAAAGCCCATATCCACACCCAGGTTCCACTGCCGCTGCGATTCCCATGCAATGTCGGGATTGCCTCTTCTGGAATCGGCGGTGTAGGTCGTACTGCCCTGCGTAACGTTGGCCGAGTAGAGTGTCATGTAGGCATAGTCTGAGATTTCCTGATTACCTACCATACCGAAGCCGAGGCGCACCTTCAACTGATCGAATATGTTCTGTTCCTTCATAAAATCTTCTTCGGCCATGTTCCATGCCAATGCGAATGAGGGGAAAAGCCCCCAGCGGTTGCCTTTGGCGAATTTGGACGAGCCGTCGTAGCGGGCTGTTGCCGTAGCCGAATATTTGCCGGCATAGACGTAGTTGGCGCGCAGCAGATACGACATCAGCGACGATCCCGAGAAATCAGAACCGATGCTGCGGCTTTGTATGAAGTTGGATGCGCCCAAGTGGTGATAGCCAAACACGTTGCTGTCGTAGCTCTGTCCGGTGGCGCTGGTATAGTTGCGGCTCACTTTCGATGCACTTGTACCGATCATGGCATTGATGCGGTGCAGGCCAAAAGTATTGTCGTAGGCCAACGTGTTGTCCCATTGCCATACGGTGCGCTGGTCGCGGTTGTGGTTGGCCTCGCCGTTGTGATCATAACGGTCGGCCTGCTGAATATCGTTGGGAGTGTAGCGGAAACGCGACTCTTCGAGATGGTTCAGCGAGTAGGTCGTACGGAACGTCAATCCTTTCATCAGGTTAATGGAAAGGAAGTTGGTTGATATGATACGGTGGCGCGCACGATCATTATCGATCCGCAAAGTGTTGATGGGGTTGAAATAGTTATTGTCGAACACATCGCGGTAGTTCAGCACCAGCCTGTCGCTGATGGGCAACATCGGGTTGGCGCCGCGTGCCTTGTCGAACACATCGTCGTTGTCGAACATTTCCGATTGCGTCTTGCTGAATGTGGTGTTGGTACCTACCTTCAACCATGGCTTGATGTTGTAGTCTGCGTTGATACGTCCCGAAATCATTTCGTTGCTCAACTTCTTCACCATACCTTCCTGCTGCGAATAATTGAAGCTAAGGAAATATGCTCCGTTCTCGTTCCCGCCTGAGAAGCCTACGGAATGGTTATGCTCCATGCCGTTTTGGGTAACTTCGCCGAGCCAGTCCACATCCTGAAAGTTGGGATTGGCATAAGCGTCCAGCTCGTACTGGCCGAACACATATCCGCCGCCACCTGTGGGGTTATAGGCCGTCATTACGCGGTTGTTCAGGAAGTTTTCCCGCGTCATATACTTGCTGTTCGACGGGTCGAGCGGAGCGATGGCAGCATCGTAATAGTTCATTGCGGCGTCCCTGCGCAGTTCAAACAACTGGCGCGAGTTCATCTTTTCGGGCGTCTTGGCATACGTATGGAAACCTACCCAGCCGTCGTAGCTTACTTTACCTTCGCCTTTCTGCCCCTTCTTGGTGGTGATAAGCACGACACCATTAGACGCCCGCGAACCGTAGAGTGCAGTTGCCGACGCATCCTTCAGGATTTCGACGCTTGCCACGTCGTTCAGGTTCACGGCATTGAAGCCGCCGCCGTAGTTGTCCACAACCAAACCGTCCACTACATAGATAGGATCGGTTGCTCCGTTGATGGTGTTGATACCGCGGATTTTGATACTGGCCGACTGGTCGGGGCGAGCGGCCGAACTGATGTTCACACCGGCCACGCGGCCTTGCAGTGCCTGGTTGATGTTCGTCACCGGCCTTTCCTGAAGCACCTTGCTGCTGACGCTGCCTACGGCGCCGGTCAGGTCGCTTTTGCTCATGGAAACACCGACGATAATAACTTCTTCCAGCATTTCGCTGTCTTCACGCAATACGATCGACAGGGTAGCGGCATCGCCCACTGTGATTTCCTGCGTGGTGTAACCGATGTAGGAAACCACGATCACATCCCCTTTGACGGCTTTCAGCGTAAAGTTTCCGTCAAAGTCACTTACCGTACCGTTCGTCGTTCCCTTTACCAGAACATTGGCGCCGATAATCGGTTCCGAAGCCGTATCCGTGACCTTCCCGGATACAACATTAGTCATTGTCATGTCTTGCGCCATTAGTTTGCAGCAGCAAAACAGCAAGAGGATCAAATTGATTAATTTGAATTTTCTCATAATTCTAAAGATTAAACATGTGTGTATTTATATAATTTATTAATAGTGTTTATTTTGAAATGCGAAATAGCATTGCATCTTTGGCCGGCACGCTGAAGTCGAGCGTCTTTCCTGCGGTGGTTTCCGTTCCCCGCCACAGCTCGCGGACGGAGCGGGAATCTGTTGCATTCAACCCCAAACGGTCGAGGGAAAGGCTAAAGGCCTGTTCGCTGTCCGAATAGTTGAACACGGCGAGGTGGCACGTTCCGTCTGCCTCAAAGCGTACGAACACATTCTCCGAATGTTTGCCGTTGCCTTCTACCGGACGGAACGCTTTGCCGTTGGCTATGCCATTCACATCGGCATTGGTCAGGAACCGTTCCGAACGCGCTTTGCCTTCGGCCGGGCCGGCGAGGCTGTAATCGTCGCCGGTAATAAATATACCGGTAATGACCGCCGAGGTGATCCGCGCCCGGTTTTCTCCTTCGGTTGCGCCGCCGCCGAGCACTACGTGGTCGGCATCGTTAAATTGGTACACCCTGTCCTGCCACCAGCCGTAGGAAGTGGCGTTCAGCGTATATTCCGTATCCTTTATCTTGTTCCACGCATCGCAGGCAATGCGGCGCGACTGTGCGTAGTGGGCGGGAAACACCGGAGAGATCGACAGGTTGATGTACATATCGCCAAAATACTTGTTCAGCAACTGCATACCGTAATTGTAGCCCTGAATACCGGTTTGGATGGCAGGGTTGTGCCATTTGTCGGCCTCCATGGCGCCGTGGGTCATGAAGTCCATCTTCACGTATTCGAATCCTGCCCGGCGGAACAGGGCGGATATTTTCTGCATCATGGTTTCAACGGCAGGGTGGGTGGGGTCTAAGGCATAAGCGCCGTCCAGTTCCTGTGGTTTGCCGTTGGCATAGAGGTAAACGTCACTGTACTTGTATCCGGGCGCATCCTTGATTTCGCGTTCCGGCTTCTTTCCCCAATCCGTGAACGGCGTCCAGTATACGCCGGCAACCTGCCCGTTGGCTTTGCAGCGGTCGGCGAACGACTTCAACTCCTCTTCCGTGAAGCTGTTCCAGCCGGAATCAAGCCCGACATACAGCGTCCGGTCAGGATTGAGAAAATGATTGTTCTGCAGTTTGGCCTTGAAGTAATCGGAAACCTCAAGGGCTTTGGGGTAGGTGAGGCCGAACTTGAGTACGCCCCAACTGTTCCAGCCGAACGGAACAGCCTTGTTCCACGTTTTGGGAGGGGCGACGATGGCATTTGCGGCGGCGTAGTTTTCTAGGCCTTTCCGCCAGTCGGGCATGTAGGCCAGCAGAATTTTAGGCGACTTCACTTTCGTGCCTTTCAGTGCGCCGTGCGGCTTCGAGTCGCGGGTAAGTTCGTCGGCGGCTCCACCGTAGCACACCAACGAACCTACATTATGTGAATTGCCTTTACCTATTGTTACGGCTGTTTTCCAGTTATCGTGCTCCACCGAGCCGATAACCAGTGCGTTGCGATCCTGATTGTTGAATATGGCGGTTACCTCGTAGCTCGTCAGGCTGTTGAAATCCAGCGGATGCGACTGGTACCTGATCCATTTGTCGTTGTCGAACGGAACGAACAGCGCCCGGCTGCTTCCGTTCTCAGCAAAGAGCTTCGGTGTTTGATCCACGTTCAGGGGAGCCATGTAGTTGGAAGCTATTTCCGTTTCGCTTTCCAGCATGAAGTCCGTCAGCACGTAATCCCTTTCCGGGTATACATAAAATACTTGAGTAAGTTTGGGCAGATTGTCCGCCGTATAGACCGCCGTATAGATAAACCCGTTTCCGAAAGCATCCGACAGGGGGGCTACGGTGATCTTGGGTTTGGGATAGTTGCAACTGCGGACAGTTTGCTCCGCATGGGCGGAAAGCCGGAATGTTGCATATATATTATTGTATACAAGAAGCGTGTCTTTGCGGATGTCGATAGCGTTTGCCTCTACATCATAAGACAGCGACCAGTGTCCCGCATCCAGTTGTTTACTGCCGGGTACGCATCCCGAAAACAGGTTTCCGGCGACAACAAACGCGAATGCAGCGGCGAATGTTTTAATAATAGATAGATTTCCCATGGTTATGGTATTATTAGATTTTTTATATACTGCAAAACTATGAGGAATACCTCTAATCGGACAGGCGCAAATTCTGCAATAATTAACACATTTGAAGCATTTGAAGTATTTTGACGCGCAGAATACAGGTATTGAAGCAAATGTGGTATTTTTTGAAGCAATATTGATTTGCGTAGGGGCGACCCTTGCGGTCGCCCCGGTATATCACCCCAAAGCGGTCGCCCCGGTATATCATCCCAAAGCGGTCGCCCCGGTATATCACCCCAAAATAGTATCCGGATTTTCTATAGGTAGTACGAGCGCGTACTACCTATAGTACGACGCCGTTGAATAGGTACTACGCGCTCGTACTATATATAGAAACACTTTTTAACGATTGATTAATACGTTGAGCCTTTGTTTGTTAGGGTTATTTCTTCCTTAACCCTGCCGAACTTGCTTTTTTATCTGAAAAAGTACCCTTTTGGGGGATTGACACGCATGGATGGCAGGAGTAATTTTGTGAATTATTAGAAGCTGTTTTAAATTTAAATTACTTTCTGTGGAAATTTCTAAAACATTATGAATACAGTCAAAAACAACCCGTACAGAATCGTCGGAATACTTGCCGGTACAACCGCAAGAGAACAAGCCCGGCAAATAAAGCGACTCAAACAATTCATTGAAGCCGAGCAAGAGCCACAGGGCGACTTCAGTTTCCCCGCACTTGGAAATTTACACAGAACGCTTGAGAGTGTTGAAGAAGCTGCTTCAAAAATCAATCTTGACAGCGACAGGATAAATGCAGCGTTGTTTTGGTTTTGGGCCGGAAGCCCAATTACCGACGAAGTTGCATTCGAGGCGTTGAAAGAAGGAAATATTGAAGCAGCATACCAAATTTGGGACAAATTGACCGGCACGACCGATGAATCGGGAAATAGATTATGGAATGATGTTACAAAGAAGAATTTTTCAGCTTTCCACAACAGCGCGGTTCTTTCCTTAATTACGGCTGAAAGATCATTCCCCGATGCGGTATTGGCAAATATCAAATTTATAGAATGTGATTACTTTGAAAACTTTATAAAAGGTATTGTTGATGAAACATATAAGGTAGTAAAGGGGGATATCGAACTGGATTTTCTAAAAGCAATTTCCGACAATATCGACAACCAAAAAACGGCTGAACTTGTAAAGTATTTGAATAATTACGATTTTGCGGCAAAGCAGGATTTCTTAAAGAACTTAGTCCGGAAGCCGATTACACAAATTGAACAAAAAATAGAATCGACCAAAAACAAACGTAAAACCGACAAAACCAATGCACTAAAGGCAGGCGAAGAATTGTTTGTGGAAACAGCAAACGACCTGTCGCAACTTAAAGATATTGTTGGCACAGGCGATTTAAAATATTCATCAATAGCAGACAAGGTTGCCAACGAAATCCTGCAATGCAGCATCGAGTACTTTAATGACAACGTGGAAAAGAACAGTAATACCGATTATGTTGAGGCAGCAATAAAATTAGCCCAAAAAGCGGAAACTGTCGCTATCGGAAATCTTGTAAAAGGCAGGATCAAAGACAACCTCAGTACGATCAGATCAATGAAGGATAAAGAGATTTCGCAAGCAATAGCGTTGTTGAAATCAGTAAAGGAAGCGTATGAAGCCAATAAGGAAAAAATTACGGCACAGGTCAGAATACAGGAAAGATCATTGCCCTGGGGACAAACGATCAATTGGGTCAAGGTCAATGAAATGATTGACAATTCTATCGACTGGAGTAAAGTCGCAGATTTAATCAAACAGGCAATACCACCGACTTATATTGATAAAATCAAGGCAGTTGAAGATCAAACGAAAATAAATGAATACAAAAACCTGGTCAATTTCCTGATGGGGAAAGTAGGATATGCACAAAAGTCCAAGATTCAATATTTGGACTATTGGACGCCTACACAAACAAAAAACAAAGGATGTGCTGCTGCGATATTGTGGACAATCGGAATAATCGGAATAATCATACTTGTAAATATTATATTGTCTTATATATGAAACCATCAATCTTCACAATCAGCCTGATACTGTTTTCGCTGACCGTATTTTCGCAAACGCCCGACAGTATTGCTTTCGTTCAACTGCAACAGCAAGTCGGGAAGTTGCAAAGTGAATTAAAAAATCAGAAAAATGAGTTGGAGAAACAAATCAAAACGGTAAATGACGCTATCGAAGAGTTGCAAACAGAAGTAGAAAGCGAAAAAGAAGCGATTGTGGCTCGTGCGGACAGGCTCGATGCACAAATAAGCAATACCCGCACCAACGCCGAAAAGCAAATTGCCGAAATAGATAAATTGCTCGGTAAAAGAACTCTTTGGGTGATTATCGGATTGCTCTTTGCCGTTATTATTTCAGGCGTTCTGTATTTGCTGCTTCGCAGAAAGCAGCAGGAAGACAAAACGGATATTGTCGCACAGTTGAGCCAAACCAAGCAATCGATAGACGAGAAATTGGTGAATGAATTTGCGAAAAGCACGGAAGTGCTGGAAGTATTGTCACAAATGCCCGGATCATCGCCTCAATTTGTCGAACCCGATCATTCTTTGGCCTTGAAAGTTGCAAGTGAAATCAATTTGATCGAACGCAACATTAATTTGATGGATAAAGGCACGAAAGGATTGAAACAATTGGAACGTTCCGTCGGAAAATTGAAAGACAACCTTTCGGCAAACGGTTACGAAATACCCGAACTTTTGGGTAAGCAGTATCATCAGGGAATGAAAATAATCGTTACAAGTTCCATTCCCGACGAAAACCTGGAGAAAGGATCGGAAGTCATTACTAAAGTATTGATACCGCAGGTGAATTTCAACGATAAGATGATACAAACCGCACAAATAGAGGTTTCTGTCGGTATGTGATTATTCACAAAGGATTCAAATCAGCAAGGAAAACATATAAATACATACGTTATGAGAAATAAAATTGACTACGGCATTGACTTGGGGACAACCAATTCGGCAATTGCAAGAATGGAAAACGGACAGCCTACCATTAAAAAGTCCGACACATTGAAAGACACTACACCGTCGTGTGTTCATTTCAACAAGCGTAAGGCTGTTTTAGTTGGCGACACGGCTTTCAATGTGATGAAAAACGACAACACAAGGGCGTTGAAATCGTTTGAAACAGGACAAACAAACACGTTTATCGAGTTTAAGCGAACCATGGGAACGACGCATACTTACGAAAGTTCCAATTTGGGCAGGGCATTATCGCCGGAAGAACTGTCGGCCGAAGTGTTGAAAAAATTGAAATCCTATATTCAAGACGAAAATATCTATTCAATCGTTATTACCGTTCCTGCTAAATTCTTGAATCCACAAAACGAAGCCACGATGAAAGCCGCAAAAATGGCAGGTTTCAAACACGTTCAATTATTACAGGAACCTGTTGCTGCCGCAACGGCCTACGGTTTGACGGCAAAAAATAAAGACGGTTTCTGGTGTGTATTCGATTTTGGAGGCGGAACGTTTGATGCCGCTTTGGTAAAATCGGAAGAAGGTATTTTGTCGGTAAAAGATACGGACGGAGATAATTGGCTGGGCGGTAAAAACTTGGATGAAGCAATCGTTGACCAATTGATCATTCCGAATTTGCGGGCAAGTTACGCCATCGAAAGTATTTTGGGGAACGCAACAAAAAAGGAAATTCTGCGTAATGCGGTTAAACCTTTTGCCGAAGAAGCGAAAATTCAGTTATCGTTTAAAGACACACACCATATTCTTTCCAATCTGGGCGATTTGCCTTTTGAAGACGAT
The DNA here is from genome assembly GCA_031285925.1 of Tannerellaceae bacterium. Classification (GTDB taxonomy): domain Bacteria; phylum Bacteroidota; class Bacteroidia; order Bacteroidales; family Tannerellaceae; genus QVMG01. Next base: position 9,814 of record JAITVG010000272.1, on the reverse strand, counting down.
AACGGAGAAGAGCCTGAAATAGATGTGGCAGTTACACAAAAAGATATGGAAAATGCCGTTGCGCCGATTTTTCAAAAGGCGATTGACATAACCAAGGACTTGTTGAAACGCAATAATCTGAACGGTTCTGATCTGGACGCTTTGATTTTGGTCGGCGGCCCGACTTTTTCGCCGATCCTGCGACGAATGCTGAAAGAACAAATTACGGAAAACGTTGATGCTTCCGTCGATCCGATGACCGTAGTTTCAAAAGGTGCGGCATTGTTTGCTTCTACAATTACGGTTTCCGACGAAGTGAAAGAAGAAACGCGGGATAAAACAAAATTGCAGTTGGATATTAAATACGAAGCCACAAGCGTTGAGTTGGAGGAAATGATAAATATCAAAGTGCTGAAAGAAAAAACGGAAGGTTCTTTCCCCGAAAAGATTTATGTCGATGTGGTACGTTCCGACCGTGCCTGGAGTAGCGGAAAGAGGCAGATCGGCGAAAAATCGTCGATTGTGGAAGTTGTTTTGAATGAAGGACAATCCAATGCTTTTGATGTAAACGTTTACGATGAGTCCGGAAACAAACTGGAATGTCAGCCCAACAAGTTCAGTATTTTGCAAGGTATCGGCGGACTGGATGGGATGCAGGTTTTACCGTATCACATTGGTATAGCGAAGTATTTCCACACCGAAGAAAAAGATTTGTTCCTGCCGGTAAAGGGATTGGAAAAGAACAAAAAAGTACCGGTTACGGGCGTAGTAAACGGTTTGAAAACAAGGACGACAATTCGCCCCGGAATGGCAAGCGACTTTATTCGTATTCCTATTTATCAGGGCGATCATAATGCAGAGGGAACAAATCCCGTACTGAACAATTTGATAAAGGAAGTTATCATTAGCGGTGAAAGTTTGCCGAAACTGTTGCCGGAAGGAAGCGATGTAAACATTACAATCAAAGTGGACAGGTCGCAAATAATGCAATTTACGGCAGAGTTTCCGACAATAGAGCACACGGAAGAATTGAAAATAGAAATAAAGCAAACCGAACCTCCGACAGAAGATTTTTTGACAAACGAAATTTCAAAGGCAAAACAGGTAGCGCAAAAAGTAAAAGCCGATAATATTGCGGAAAAACTGAATGCTTTTGAAGATCAACTTGAAAACGAAAAAGGAAGTGCCGACGGCAAAATGAAGATACTGGACGGTTTGCGTAAAGAGTTGTTGAAGTTGGACAGCGCAGAGAAATCGGCAGAATATCCAAAGGTTGAGGAAGAACTGAAGAATGCGTTCTATGAGTTGGAAAATTTAATTGGAAAAATCAAACAACTCGGCACTGCCAATAGCGTGAATATGAAGCAAGTGGAAGATAACTTGGAAGAATACAGAAAGAAAGTGGAACATGCCATCAAAGAAAAAAACATCAAAGAGGCGAAAGGACTCAAAATAGAAATCGCACAGTTGGATTTTGAATTGCGCAATCTTGTTACAGGAAACGCAATGGACGTTCAGTTCCTGCGCCACATAAACGACAGTTTCGGCTCTTATCATTGGAAAGATGCCAACAAAGCAAGACAGCTGCTTAATCAAGGCTTGCAAATGGCGGCAAACGGAAACACTTCGGGCATCCGCAACATTCTCATTCAAGTGATCGGTTTAATGCCTGATAATGAAAGACCGACAAATACATTAGGCTAATGAATAATTACAAAGGCATATTACCAAAAGGATTTTCTATTGATGGAAAATACAGTGTTTTACTTTTCATCAAACAGGGAAGCAATGCCGAAACGTATCGCGTAAAAGGTTCGGACGGGAAATTGTATTTCCTGAAGTTGTTTGATTATGCCAAATTACACCGTTCGGCTTTTGACAGCGAAAACAATTTGCTGGAAATTGAGTTTTTGAAAAAAATAAAACAGGAGAACATTGTTTCCTGGAAAGACAGTGGCGAAATGATTTTTGAGAACAGGAAATTCGGCCATTTGGTTTTGGATTTCATTGTCGGCGAAACGCTGTCGGAAAGAATAAGCCGTGAATCGTTTACCAATTATTACGACATCCGGCAAATTATATCCGATGTGTTGAAAGGTTTGAGTTATCTGCACAAAATGCCCGAACCGATTATTCACAACGAAATCACACCGCAAAACATTATGCTGGATTTGTCGGGCGATATTCCAAAAGCGAAAATCATCGACTTTGGTTTTGCCCGGTCGTTTCATTCATCGACTAAGGCATACAACAAAGCCGGTTTGAACTTGAACTATGTGGCTTCGGAGTGTTTCAATGGTTTGTATTCGCCGCAGAGCGATATTTTTTCGATCGGTGCCGTAATGTATCAACTGCTTTTCGGCTTGCCGCCCTGGTTTAAGGATATTTCGAGATTCCGGGCAGACCGGATAAATGCGGAAGAAAGCGTTCTGACGGAAAGAAGCAAGCCTTTGTCGTTTCCGGAAATTGCAAAGGATTTTATCGGTTATGATGATGTAATAAATTTGCTTTTGAAAAAGGCGTTAAGCGGAGATATGGAAAACCGTTTTCAAAGTGCGGATGAATTTATTCAGGCATTAAACGGGAAAATAGATATTGAGGATATAGATAAAGTTCAAAAAATAAAATCGGATGACAAGCCGGAAAAGAAAATACAAGGCAGAAAGGCGGTAGGGAAAGGTTTTGACGCGATAGCGGGAATGAAGGAATTGAAAGCACAATTGCAATTGGATGTGATCGACGCTTTACATAACCCCGAAGAATACGCAAAATATGGTGTTACAATTCCAAACGGAATGTTATTGTATGGCCCGCCCGGCTGTGGGAAAACTTTTTTTGCCAAACATTTTGCCGAAGAGGTTGGATTCAATTTTATACCGGCCACACCAAGTACATTGAAAAGCCGCTATATAAATGCAACGCAGGAAAATATTGCGAAAATGTTTGAGGAAGCCGAAAAGAATGCACCGACTATAATTTTCATTGACGAAATAAATGAGCTGTTGCCCAAGCGCGACAGCGATGCCCACGAAATGGCGAAAAGCGCCGTAAACGAAATGTTGGCGCAGATGGACAGGACAGGCGAAAAGGGAATTTTCATCATTGGCGCAACCAATTATCCTGATATGATTGATCCGGCAATGCTTCGTGCCGGCCGTTTGGAGAAGAAATTCTATTTGCCGCCACCCGATTTTGAGGCAAGGAAAGCCATGTTTGAGATGTATCTAAAGAGTCGCCCGCTGGATTTCGGGATGGATTACGAAGAATTGTCTACACTTACGGAAAATTATGTTTCGGCCGACATTGAATTTTTAGTAAAGGAGGCTTCAGTACTCGCTTTGAAAACCAAATCCAGAATCTCAATGGATATGCTGAAAAGCGTAATCAAAAACACCAAACCATCCGTCCCTTTGCATGAACTCAAAAAATATGAAAGTATTAAAGTGAAAATGGATGGAGAAAACGTTAAAAAGAAAAATGACAGGCCGCGGATAGGTTATACTTAAAAAAATAAGAATATGAACGTAACAGAATTTGACAAATTATTGCTTAAAACAGCTTTCTGCTGTATGGCATCGGATGGAGATATCGACCGGCGGGAAATTGAAATGATTCAATCCCTGTGCCGGGAGTCTGAATTATTCAAAGAACTTGATTTTCAGGAAGTATTCAATCAACTGGTGGATGAGATAAACAGAAATGGTAAACAGTTCATTCAAGACTATTTCGACTTGCTCGGCAAATCTGATCTTACAGAAAAGGAAGAATTGATGTTGATAGAACTTGCGATTAAAACAATATACGCAGACGAACAAGTGGAGTATTCGGAAATTAAATTCTTCAAAAACATAAGATACAGGCTTCGAATCGATGATGAAAGAATAGTAGAAGTGTTTGCTGAAGTATTTCCTGATATTGAAATGTTTTTGGAAAAAGATATTATTACAGGCTCAATTCTTGATAAAATAACAAAGGAATATTTGGATATAGCCGAATTGCCTCTGTTTGATTTTATAGATAGAGGAAAATGACAAGCAACAAAAGGGGAGAAGCTGTATTATTCATACCGATCACAACCTCTTTTGGCTCCTTGGTATAAAGAAGCACTCTGGCAAGGAATTGCGTCTGAAGCAAAGAACTCGAAGAGGAAATTATTTTTATATACTAATCCCTGAATAATAAGGCCGGGAATTGGGTAACGTGGTCTTTGACTTATAAAGACTCTATGTTTTTACCGTTTTGCGGGTTCTTTCCTTCCGGTGTATAGAGATGTTCGATGCGGTCAGCGTAGCGTTTTTCCACTTTCCCACGTACTATTTTCATTGTACTGTTCACCATGCCGTTTTGCTCCGTGAACGCCTCCGGCAATACGGCAAAGGTAGTCGGCAACCAGCGGTCGGGGAACAGGCCGGCCAGATCGCCGCCTTTACGCAGGCGTCCGATCTGATTTTGAATATGATTGATTGCTTCTGCTTTGCCTTCTTCGGTGTCCAAAGATAATCCGGCGTGTGACAAATGTTTCTTCAGCGCCTCTTTATTCGGAACGATCAAAGCGACAGTGTACGGATTTTGATTGTTGTAAAGAATGACCTGCTCGATCGTAGAGCAGTGCTCCACCAACGCTTCCTCGATCCCTTCCGGACTGTATTTCTCGCCGTCGCTTGAGATCAGAAGGCTTTTGAAACGGCCAAGCACGTGCAACAGTCCGTCTTTCATAAAGCCCATATCTCCGGTGTAGAGCCATCCGTCCTTTACGGTTTCCGCCGTAGATGCCGGATTTTTCCAATAGCCGGCCATCACGTTCTCGCCACGGATCACTATCTCGCCTTTTTCTCCTGCCGGAAGCACTTTGCCGTCGCTGTCGCATATTTTCAATTCTAACGGCTGAACCGGCACGCCGCTGCTTCCGAAGCGATAACGGCGCGGCCCGTTGGTTGAGATCACCGGGGTTGCTTCGCTTAATCCGTATCCCTGATACATGGGCATTCCGAGTGCGTAGTAGAACTTTTGCAGGTCTTTGTCCAAAAGAGCGCCGCCGCCGATAAAGAATTTGAGTTCGCCGCCGAAGTTTTGGCGAATTTTGGCGAAGACAAGTTTGTCGATCAGCGAAACATAAGGCTTCAAAAGGAAACGCCAACCGCGTCCGTGCTCGTCGTCGCTCTCTCCGTAGTATGCTATCGCCGCGTGGAGGCCTGAATAGAACAGTGCGGTCACTATTTTGCCTTGGGCGCGGATTCCCTGTTCGATGTTTTTCTTGAAATTCTTAGCCAAAGCCGGTACGCTGAGGATAAGATGCGGTTTTACCTCCTTGATATTAAGCGGGATGTTCTTCAGCGTTTCCATTCCCGTCTTGCCTGCCTGCACGAACGCCACGGTAGCTCCTTTGGACATGAAGATATAAAAGCCGACCACGTGCGCAAAGCAATGATCGAGGGGAAGAATGATAAGCGTGCGCCAGGTGGAATCTATATCCACGCAGGAAAGCGCCTGCTCCACATTGGCCGCATAGTTCCGGTGCGTAAGGATCACGCCTTTCGGGTCGGCGGTTGTGCCGGATGTGTAGGTGATCGTTGCGTAATCGTCGCCCTTTAGTGTACTGCCGGCTTTCATGAAATCTTCAAAGAGATCATCCGTATATCCTTCCGTTGTCATCCGGCCAAGTTCCGACAGGGATATTTCATTTTCCAGATAGACTTCCTGTTCATCGAAAATAATGACCTTTTCCAGCAAAGGCAGCTGATCGACGATATTTCTTATCTTCTTCAACTGCGAACCGGACACCATAATATATTTCACCCCGGCATGTGTCAGGCGGAAAAGAAGATCGTTCGCTTCTTCCAGTTTGACCGATAAGGGAACATTGACTGCTCCTGCATAAAACATCGCCAGCTCCCCGATGATCCATGTGCTTCGCCCTTCGCTAAGCAGCGCCATTCTGTCCCCCTTTTTAACGCCCAGCAGCGCTAATCCGAGCCCGATAGAAAGAACTTCTTTCTCCACTTCAATATAAGACATCGGTTCATACCTGTCATTTGTTTTCTCCAAAAGGAAAGTATTGTCGGCATATTCTTCCACGGCATTACCGAACAGGTCGAGAATTGTGTTATTACTCATGATAATGATATTAGATATTAGATGTTTAGTAATTCTACAAATATAAAGGCATTTTCTCTACTTCTTCCAAAATGGCGACTGCTTTTTCAACGGTCGGAACATTCTTTATCACAATGCTGCGCTTGCCGTTTTGTTCGCGCAGGTTGCAGTCGCGGGGATATTTCCGGATATAGGCAAGTAGTTTGTCGAATGCTTCGCTTTGATAATAGCGGCTTTCGGGATTGGCGACAAGGTAGATATTCATCCGGTCTTGCTTCAGCACTGATTTTTCCATACCCAGATTCTTGGCCATTCGCCGCAGGCGGACGATGCGTATCAGTTCTTTCCCTTCTTTCGGTATCTTGCCGAAGCGGTCTATCAGGCGTTCGGTAAATGACAGGATGTCCCTTTCTTCTGTCATATTGTCCAGCTCGCGGTAGAGGGATATGCGTTCCGAATCATTGGGAATATACGTTGGCGGGAACATCAGTTCCAGATCGCTTTCGATATGGGTATCGTACACGTAATCATTGCCTGCTTCACGCTTTTCTCCTTCTGTCGTATCGTTAAGGCCGGAAAACTCCTCCGCTCTCAGTTCGGCAACGGCTTCTTCCAGTATTTTCTGATACGTTTCATATCCCAGGTCGGCAATGAAGCCGCTTTGTTCGGCGCCCAGAAGATTGCCGGCGCCGCGAATGTCCAAATCCTGCATGGCAATGTGCATACCGCTTCCGAGTTCGGAGAAATTCTCAATGGCCTGCAATCGCCGCACGGCTTCCCGGTTCAAGGAAGAAAGGGGAGGAGAGAGGAGGTAACAGAAAGCTTTCCGGTTGCTTCTGCCTACCCGTCCGCGCAGCTGGTGGAGATCGGACAAGCCGAACTGCTGTGCATTGTTTACAATGATTGTGTTTGCGTTGGGAACGTCTATTCCGCTTTCGATGATGCTGGTGGCAATCAGTACGTCGTATTCGTAATTCACAAAATCGAGAAGTGTTTTTTCCAACACCGCCGGATCCATCTGCCCGTGTCCTACGGCTATTCGCGCGTCGGGTACTTCCCGGCGAACCAGCGTTTCTATCTCATGAATATTCTGTATCCGGTTATTGATGAAGAAAACCTGCCCGTTCCGGCTCATCTCGAAGTTTATGGCTTCGCGGATAATATCCGGATTGAAACGCTGCACTTCCGTTTGCACCGGGTAGCGGTTAGGTGGCGGGGTTGTAATATTGCTTAAATCGCGCGCTCCCATCAGGGAGAATTGCAGGGTGCGCGGAATAGGTGTAGCTGTCATGGTCAATGTGTCCACATTGATTTTCATTTGGCGCAGTTTCTCTTTTACCGATACGCCGAACTTCTGTTCTTCGTCTATGACCAGCAGGCCAAGGTCTTTGAAGCGGACGTCTTTGCTCACTATACGGTGTGTGCCGATCAGTATGTCTACCTTTCCTTCCTTCACTCTATCCAACGTTTCTTTGATTTGCGCCGCCGATCGTGCACGGCTGATATATTCTATTGTGCAGGGGAAATCTTTCAAGCGCTCCGAGAAGGTTTGATAATGCTGGAAAGCCAGTACGGTTGTCGGTACGAGTATGGCCACCTGCTTGTTGTCGGTAACGGCTTTAAAGGCGGCGCGTATGGCGACTTCGGTTTTTCCGAAGCCTACATCTCCGCAGATCAGCCTGTCCATCGGGCGCATATCTTCCATATCGGCCTTCACGTCGGTGGTGGCCTTTACCTGATCCGGCGTATCTTCATAGATAAAACTCGCTTCGAGTTCCGCCTGAAGATAGCTGTCTGGCGAATATCCAAATCCTTTCTCCTGCTTGCGTTTGGAATAGAGAATAATCAGGTCGCGGGCAATATCCTTGACTTTCTTTTTCGTCTTCTCCTTCATCCGCTCCCAGGCGCCCGTTCCGAGTTTGTTTAGTTTCGGTGCTTCTCCGCTATCTTTTCCTTTATATTTGGATAGTTTGTGGAGTGAATGAATACTGACGAAGATCGCATCGTTGTTTTGATAGATCAATTTAATGACTTCCTGCATTTTCCCGTTCATCTCCATGCGCACCAAGCCGCCGAACTGTCCGACCCCATGATCGATATGAACAATATAATCGCCGGTAGCAAACTGATTGAGTTCTTTTAGCGACAGAGTTATTTTGCCGCTGCGCGCTTTTTCGCTTTTGAGATTGAATTTGTGGAAGCGGTCGAACAACTGATGATCGGTAAAAAGGCAAATCTTTAATGTTTCGTCCGTAAACCCTTCATGTATGGTTTTATCTACGGGGGTAAACGGCAATTGATCGCCGCGGTCTTCAAAGATCACCTTGATGCGTGTCGTTTGTTTCTCCGTATCGCTCAGCATGTAAAGCGTATATCCTGTAACAAGATAATTGTGGAAAGACTCGCTCACCCGGTCGAAATTCTTATGATAAATCGGCTGCACGCGGGTTTGGAAAGTAATGGTAGCGTCGGGCACTCCCGCGGGATGCGCTCCGGTATGGATACGGCGGAAATCCAAAGCGTTTTTCAAAAAGATTTCGGATGTAATAAGTTTATCTCTCATATCCTCCTGCGAAGCAAATGATTCCTCATCTCCCTGCGCCGGTTCCTCATGCCACAGGCCTTCGATCCGTTCCTTTACCCAAGCAATATCTTTTACCGTGAGGACCGTGCCGGGCGGAAGGGATTGAAACAAAGACGCATCCACTCCTTTGCTTTTGCTCATTCGAGGGACAATGTAAATACTCTCCAGTTTGTCTTTCGACAACTGGGTTTCCACATCGAAAGAGCGTATGGTTTCCACTTCGTCGCCGAAAAAGTCGATGCGGTAGGGATATTCGTGAGAGTAGGAAAAAACATCGAGAATGCTGCCCCGCAACGCATACTGCCCCGGTTCATACACGTAGTCGGCCTGTTCAAAACCATAGCTTTCCAGCACGTCGGCTACAAACATATTGTCCAACCGTTCGCCTGTATGTATTTTCAATGTGTTTTCCTTCAATATATTTTGAGCAACGACCTTCTCCGCTATGGCATCGGGATAAGTCACGATCACGAAAGGGCTTTCCGGATGCTGCAACATGCTCAGCACTTCCGTGCGAAGTATCTCGTTCGCTGCGTCGATATGCCCGTATTTGATGGAACGGCGGTAGGCCGACGGGAAAAAATAAATATGAGGATCGGATGTGATCTGCATCAGGTCGTGATAAAAATATCCGGCTTCTTCCTGATCATTCATCATGCAAACAAAACTGTCTTCCCTCTTGGAAAAAAGCGAAGCTATCGTCATAGCCGCCGCCGACCCGTTAAGCCCTTTCAGGGAAATATTCCGGACAGTCCCGTTCCGGAGCAGGGTTTGCAGTGCCGAAACCTGCGGATGCGCGGCATACAAACGGAGTAATTCCTGTATTTTCAACGTTATCTGAATTTTAAAGGTGCAAAGCTACGAAAAATAAGCAATTTATAGTATTTGGCTTTTCTATAGGTTGAACTCACCTGTTTTTAGAGATTCGGCTTTTATCGTTTCAAGATGCTCTATGAATTCTATGATTTCATCGATCATATTTGATATTTTCACGCAAATACAACAACTCATCAATTACAAATGACGAAAATCAAATTAATTATTCGTCCACGCCGGATTATGCACATAAGTGTTCGGAGTCCGGTAATACATATCTTCCGGTTGCGGAATTAACAGCTTGAATGTCTTTCCGCCGGTTTCCAGCTTCCTGTCGCGCAG
>JAITVG010000255.1 GCA_031285925.1 Tannerellaceae bacterium | reverse complement strand
GCTCTACCTGTTCGGCTCGGCCGCCCGCGACGACTTCGATCCGGCGACAAGCGATATAGACTTTCTCTATTCGTTTGACGAAAATCTGCCGCTGTTGGATTATGCGGATTATTTCTTCGATTTTGCCGAGGCGCTGCAAGCGCTGATGGGCAGGGAGATAGATATGGTGGGCGAGAAAGACATGAGGAATCCCTATTTCATCGCCAATGTTGAACGCTCAAAACAGTTGATCTATGCCGCATGACGTTCTTTCCTGTCTGTCGGACATCCTGACCTCTATCGAGTCGATTGAGGAGTATCTGACCGAATTTCTCGGCGAGCGGCGCGACTTCGACATCAACAACGCCCGCAAAATCATCACCACGCGCAACTACGTTGCCCACGGCTACGACAAAGTTGACAACGAAACGATTTGGGGTATCATCATCATCCACTTGCCTGCATTGCGCGCCGAGGTTGAAAAATTATTGCCTGCACAGTAGCCGGACGGCATCCTCGCAACGATTAAACGTGTAAACCGATAATAAACGGTTTGCACGTTTTTTTTGTGCGTGCAGGTAGGCACTTTCAATTTTTCACCTCTCCCGCCAATTCTTTGATTCCGCCCGAAAATTTTAACTAAAACAACCGCATGAACGCCTGCCTTTTTCTCGCTTTTTCCCTGCCTGCTTACAATTTGTAACTTAGATGCACAGAACACGGTATTTTCTATCTTACTCATTATTAACAGAATAAAAAAACTCCGTGTCCTCTGTGCCTCTGTGTTTAATCTCTTTTTGAAGTTTTTTTTCCCCGTTTTCTGCATTTCTGCGTTTAAAAAAAGGCGAAAAACGGGAAAAAGCGCAATTCCGGATGCCGCAAGGCTGTTAAACAGCACGAAAACTTTGTTTAACGCACATACCCCTACTGTTAAACAGCAAAGGGTATCGGAGTGCACACGGGGCGCAGTTGTGCTTAACAACTTTCCGACCGTGTTTAACACGGATACTTTCTTCTCTTAATCAGAGAAAAAAACACCGGTCAATCCGGCTTGACTTTTCATTCTCCGCCTCTATTTTTTTCTAAAACGCAGAAATTTCCGAACATAAATATTGCCTTTAATCACCTGTATCTGATTGTGTTACGACGTTTTTGACCGCTTTAGAACGGCTTCCGTGCAAATTTTTTTTCTTTCGGGCGAAAATATGACCGTATTTTAGGGGTTTAAAAAAGAGGTAGTGGTTACAAATTGTAAGGGCGGTAACACTTGGTAACACTATATAAGCCTTCCATAACATACATTATGGAATAATATCGTTTCCTTTGCCTTGAAAAAATAAAGACACAGAATATGAAGCGGATTATTTACATCTGCCTGTCGGCATTGACATTCATGCAGGGCACGGCAAGCGCACAGGAGATCAGGGGAATTGTGACGGATGAAAACCGGGAGCCGGTGGATGCGGTTGCTGTCGTGATGCAAACATTGGACTCCGCCTACGTGGATGCGGTGATGACGGACAGCACCGGCCTTTTCATCCTGCGGCGGCCTTCGGATCAGCCCTGCAGCCTGCTGTTTCAGCATATACTGTTTGAACCGGCGGAGCGGGAAGTAACCTCGGCCGACGCCGGGATTATACAATTGACGCCCCGCGAATACGCGCTGGACGAGATTGTGGTGAAGGGCGAACGCCCCGTTGTGCGCGTGGCGGGCGGCACGCTGACCTACGACGTTCCGCAACTGATACGGAACAAGACGAGTAACAACGCCTTCGATGCCGTGAAGGAAATACCGGGCGTGTCAGGCAACGACGAATCCCTGGAACTGGCCGGTGCAAGGAGCTTGCACGTGATCGTTAACGGGCAGCTGACTACGATGTCCATGGATCAGTTGATACAGTTGTTGAAGACCATTCCCGCTTCCCGCGTGGAGAAAGTAGAGGTGATGTACAACGCTCCGGCGAAATATAACGTTCGGGGATCGCTGATCAACGTGCTCCTGAGCGGAAGCGAATCCGAAACGCCCGTCTTTCAGGGTGAAGTGGGCGGCAATTACAAACAGATGCATTATGGCAGTGGATCGGTTTACGCCAATCTTTTGTATACGTCGCCCAAACTGTCGGTAGATTTTATGGTGAAGCCCACCGCCGGGCGTTCCTACGGGGGCGAAGACATGGAAGCGATTCACACGCTTGACGGCAGCGTCGTCAATATCGACCAGTATGGCCGTTCGAAAGGGGAGGGCTACGACGCTTCCGCTCGCTTGGGGATGGATTATACGTTTGCCAACGAGGATAAACTCTCTGCCGCCTACTATCTCGTTTGGGATGATACGGATACGCGAAGGACGGCGACTACTTTCTTTGAAACGCCGGATGGCTTTATCGATGCGATTTCCGAAACACAGTTCAGCCTGGCGAAAAGCGAAATGAAAAGCGCCCTGCACAACGCCCGCCTGCAATACGACGGCCATAGCGGACTGACCGCCGGAGCCGATTACACCTCTTACCGGTCGCCATCGACCCTTTATTTCATTAATGAAAACCCTGCCATGAGCATTAAGGGCGATACATACATCGATATGTTCAACGACGCCCGGCAGGATGTTTCCCGCGTTTCTCTTTTCGCCAACCACACCGCCACGCTCGGCACATGGAAACTGAACTACGGCGCGCAGGGCGGATACACGCAGTCGGACAACCGTTTGGACTATGCCTACAATACAGACGGCGGTTACGTTCCCGCTCCCGATGAATCGGAAAATAATACCCAGAAAGATTACAACGCGAACCTGTTTATCGAAACCTCCACTCAGTTAGGCCCCCGCTTTTCGGCTACGGTGGCGTTGAAGGCGGATTATTTCCGTTCCGACTATAAATCGCAGGATGAAGACATGACGCTCTGGAAGGAATGGACACTGCTGCCGACGGCCTCTTTGAGCTATATGTTTTCGTCCTCTCATATTCTCCAGTTAAACGTGACGAGCGACAAAACCTATCCGACCTACTGGAGCCTTAGCCCGCAACGGTATCCGTTGAATTCCTATTCCGAAACCGTGGGCAATCCGCAACTGAAACCCTATCGCTCCTACAATATGCAGCTGATGTATATCCTGCGGCAGAAGTATGTCTTTATGGCTTTCGCCACATACGAACCGGACTATTTCACGCAGATTCCCTACCAGAGCGATGACGAGTTGAAGAATGTATTCCGCTACGAAAACTTTGATTTCGGGCTGAAGACGGGGCTGGTCGCCATCGTTCCGTTTAAAGTCGGCACGGTGTGGGATAGCCGGTGGACGGTGCAGGGCTTCCGGATGCGTGAAAAGAGCGCCGACTTCCACGGGATGTCGTTCGACAGGGAAAGCTACGTCGGTGCCGTGATTACGCAGAACACGTTCAGCCTGCCGGGACTGTCGAACCTGAAACTGACCGTCGACGGCAAGTATGTGACCGGCGGTATCCAGGGGCTTTACGACCTGGGCGCCATACGCCAGCTGGATGCCGGGCTGAAATACCTCTTCGCCGATGATAAAGCCTCGCTCACCCTCACGGCCTACGACATCTTCAAGACCGGCTACCCCAAAACGATCGCCATCAACCAGGGCAATCAGTGGAGCCGGATGACGAAACTGAATGATCTGCATTACGTACAGCTTTCCTTCGCCTGGAAATTCGGCGGCTACAAGGCGAAGGAACACAAGGCGGTGGATACGTCGCGGATGGGGCAGTGATATATATGACTCTTCTATAGCTACCGATTATTTATTCATACTAAATATCATATAAGTTATGCGAATAAGAATTATATTTTCTTTATTTATCATTTGTCTGTATACCTGTTTTTCCTGCAGTGAAAAGAAGAATAAAAGCGGATTAACATTAGACGATTGTCCGGTGATTGCTACAAAGACAGGTGATCTGACTACACTTGATTTTTCCTTGGTAAAAGATACGTTTGATTTTCCATTGAGTGCATTACTGTCCGGCTACGAAATAATCCGGCTGGAAAACTCGGATGAAGCTTTAATTGGAGACACTTACGCATACGCTGTCAGTGAGAATTATATCGGGATGATGACAGTTTCTCCCAACCATTACAAACTTTTCGATAAAAAAGGGAAATACATATCTACATTATCTTCCGTTGGACAGGGGCCGGATGAATATTTGATATCCATATATGACAGCTATATCGATGAAAAAAACAGAAAAGTTTACTTGCTTTCTTCTATGGCGAATAAATTGTTGGTTTATGATTTTGATGGAAATCCGCTGGAGCATATCCGTTTTCCGTTTACTGTACATAAAGGTCGTTTTATCGTGGATGAAGAGAAACAGGAATTGCTGATGATGGCACTTCCTTTTGAAGATACACCTTTGGCGGTATGGATACAGGATTTTAAGGGGAATATTATACAGAGCATTGATTCTGAGCCTTTCGTGATTGATCCGGGTGACTATAGTAACGAAGTTAATGATGCCTTAAACACCAATCAGATAGATTATTCATTGTTTCATTGGTGGCCCACACAAGACAGTCTGTATCATTATAACAGACAGAAGAATCAATTGACTCCGGTCTTTACCGTAAAATGGAAAAATGAAGAGATTATAAGACATGATTATACCGAATTAGCTGATTTTTACAGTACCATCCTGGTTTACGAATCGGCAACGCCCACATTTACACCCCGGCGCCCCCGTGTTATTGTGGATAAAAATACATTACGCGGATGTTATGTAAACCTTAAATATAATATGCTGGGAAATATCGATGGCCCTTCCTGGTGTGTATTTAACCGTGGATACTGTATCGCAAGTTTTTATCCTCATGAGCTGAAAGAAGAGTTGGGAAAGACACTTTCCCGTCCGGAAAGGCTGACACAGGAGATGAAAGATAGACTGACAAAATTGAACCGGAGTATCACGGATGATGACAATAATATTATGTTTGTCGGAAAACTAAGGCGCTAATGGACAGATTAAAACGAATACGTACAGCTCTCTTTCGCCTGGAAATTCGGCGGCTACAAGCCGAAGGAACACAAGGCGGTGACAAGGCGGTGGATACTTCGCGGATGGGACAGTGATTTTCAGGAAAGAAATAGCTTCATATCCTCATCCGGCGTTGTGATGCCGCATATCCCGAAATTATCAACCAGTATCTTTGCCACGTTAGGCGACAGGAATCCGGGCAACGTCGGCCCGAGGTGTATGTTTTTCACTCCGAGCGAGAGAAGGGCAAGCAATACAATGACCGCCTTCTGTTCATACCACGCGATATTGCAGGCGATCGGCAACTCGTTTATGTCATTCAATTCAAATACTTCCTTGAGTTTTAAAGCGATCAATGCCAGAGAATAACTGTCGTTGCATTGTCCTGCATCCAGCACACGCGGAATACCGCCTATATCGCCCAATGGCAATTTATTATAACGGTACTTGGCGCATCCGGCAGTGAGGATAACCGTGTCGGCGGGCAGTTTTTCGGCAAATTCAGTATAGTAATCACGGCTTTTCATCCGTCCGTCGCAGCCTGCCATGACAAAGAATTTGCGTATGGCTCCCGATTTCACGGCATCAACCACTTTATCGGCAAGAGCGAATACCTGCGCATGGGCAAATCCGCCGATAATTTCTCCCGTCTCGATTTCAGTCGGAGGTTTACATTGTCCGGCATGTTCGATCAGCGTGGAAAAGTCTTTTTGATTGCCGTCTTTTCGGTCGGCGATATGCGGAAATCCACTGAATCCTGTCACACCTGTGGTATATACCCTGCCTGCATAGGTGGAAGTCGGGCGTGGCGGAACGATACAGTTGGTCGTAAAGAGAATAACTCCGTTGAATGATTCAAAGTCCTCGTGCTGTTTCCACCAGGCACTTCCATAGTTTCCCACAAAGTGGCTGTATTTTTTGAATGCGGGATAATAGTGAGCGGGCAACATCTCGCTGTGTGTATAAACATCAATCCCCGTGTCTTCGGTTTGTTCCAGCAAATCCTGCATATCGCGCAGGTCGTGCCCCGAAACAAGTATCGCCGGATTGTTGCGTACACCGATATTTACTTTTGTTATTTCCGGATTTCCGTAGGTTGAAGTATTGGCTTTATCCAGCAATGCCATTGTTTTCACACCGTATTCGCCGCATTTCAAGACTAAAGCCGTAAGTTCGCCGGCCGGCAAATCCTGTGTGGTGGCCACTAATGCTTCCTGCATGAAAGCATGTATACCTTCATCATCATAACCCAGATTAACCGCATGTTCAGCATAAGCCGCCATACCCTTTACTCCATAAGTGAGCAGTTCGCGCAGCGAGCGAATGTCTTCATTTTCGGTTTTGAGAACTCCGACGGTTGCAGCTTTGCTTTCCATCTCTTCCGGCGTATAGCCGCTCCAGGTCATACAGTCGCAGTCGGAATCTTTCACTTCCGGGTTTTGCGACAGTTTGTCTCGAAGCGAAATGGCTTCGCGGATACGTGCCACAAAGCGTTCCTTGTCGAAATTGGCATTGGTTATCGTCATAAACAACGACTCCATTATAAAATGATTTACCTCGGCAGGCACTTCATTCCTTTTCCTGCGCTGTTCCACCGTGTGGCGTGAAATACCCTTCAGAAGATACAGCAGCAAATCCTGCAGATTAGCCACATCAGCGGTTTTTCCGCATACTCCTTTTACCGTGCAGCCTGTGTTTTTGGCTGTTTCTTGACATTGATAACAAAACATGTTCATTGCTTTTTGATTTTATATTCTTTCTATATTCCTTCTATTTTGTGCAAAAGTACGGCGGTGGATTGAGGGCAGGCGTAACATTCGTTACACCTGTAAGATATATTGTGCCTACCTTTGCCGGAAAATTGCTTATGAATACTGATTTATTGTTTTTCTGCAAGATCTGCCGGGAGAAGAGTAGGGGAGAGATAGATGAGGTGAAATGCACCATCGAGCATACGGTAAAGAGATACAGGAAAGGCGAATATATTGCATCTCAGGGTGACAAAGTGTCTTCCCTGTATATGCTTACCGGGGGAAAGGTGAAAACAGAAATCATTGCCGATTCGGGCCTTACGCTTTCGGTGGAAGAAATAGCTGCGCCTTATCCGCTCGCCTCTGCTTTCCTATTCGCAGACAATAACCGCTTCCCTGTGGATGTTATCGCTTTGGAGGAGTGCGAACTTATGCTTGTCAGCAAGGAGTCCATCGAAAAGCAGTTGGCGGAATGCCCTGAATTTCTGCGTGGCTTTATGGCTTTCATCGCCAACCGTGTCCGGTTCCTTTCCGAGCGATTGAAGATATTTTCCCAACGAAGCATTAAGGCTAAAATGGCTTATTACATCTTGCAACGGGAAAAGAACGGAGCCTTTGAATTAGGGCGAAGCATCGCCTCGCTTGCCGAATACTTCGTAACGGATCGCCCCTCGCTTTCCCGAGCTATTTCGGAAATGGCGAGGGACGGTATTATTGAATTTGAATCGGGCAAAGGAAAGATTCTGGCTTATAACGAAATGAAAGAATTATTAGGGTAAGATGCGTCTTACTCCAGGGCAAACGCATTTAACTTGTATTATTCATACTAACCGAAAGCAAGCTTTCGCGAGGCTCTCCTCCTTGGATAAGGAGGAGTACCCGAACAGAGTGAGGGGGAGGTGGTTGGAGATATAATTATTAATTATAAATTGTTAGTTATTAATTATCCAACCACCTCCCGGCTCGTACCTCGTCGTAGAAAGTGTCTTTCGGTTAGTATGAATAATACAGGTTAAATCGACTTTCGGGTCAGCCCCTTTTTGTTACCTTATCCTTATGCTGAACAGATATTCCGAAGCGGTGATGAAAAGGGTTTTCATGTCTTTTCCTCCAAAACAAACATTCGCCGTCCAGCCTGCTTCTACCGGAATGTGTTCGATTTGTTCGCCTTTCGGGTTAAAGACGGTTACGCCCTTGCCGGTGAGGTATATGTTTCCTTTCCCATCGATGGTCATGCCGTCGGAGCCGAGGGTGGTAAACAGTTTTCTGTTTGCCAGAGAACCGTCGGGGAGGATGTCGTACACGTAAGTTTTGTTGTCGCCAATGTCGGCTACGTACAATAGCTTGCCGTCGGGCGTGCCGATGATGCCGTTGGGTTGCACCAGCGTGGTTTCCACACGGATTACCTTTTTGTAGTCAGCCGTCAGGCGGTATACATGCTGGCCGTCCTGCTCCATTTCCGGACTGCGGTTCGTCCAGTATTCTCTTTTGTAAAAAGGATCGGTGAAATAGATGCTGCCGTCGGGATGCACCCAGAGATCGTTCGGGGCGTTCAGCTTCTTCCCTTCATAGTCTGTAAGCAAAACGGTGTGATTCCCATCCATGTCGAAACTCCACAGTTCGTTCTTCAGGTCGGAACAGGAGAGGAGATTTCCCTTCCGGTCGAAATAGAGGCCGTTCGCACGTCCGGTTCCGTTGAGGAAAGTTTTCAACTCTCCGTCCACAGTCCATACAAGTATGCGGTCGTTGGGCTGATCGGT
>JAITVG010000252.1 GCA_031285925.1 Tannerellaceae bacterium | reverse complement strand
TGCGATAATTCTGCTTGGGCACTTCCAGAATTTTAGAAACAATGGGAACGTCGCCAAAATGGAATGCCAATCTCATGTAAAGATACGAGTGATAAAAGTACGCCATGCCTTTGTACGTCTTTTTAACGGACTCATCTAACCCTTCTACCTGATCTACATAGGTGGTGATGGAATTGGCATACTTGATACTGTTGAATGTTTCATCCCAAAGGTACTTAATTTTGGCGCCGTCGGCGTCGCTTCCGGTTGTAGGAGTTAAACCGGAAGCCATATCAAAATTGGGGCCGGTTGCACTCACATCAGTTTTACTGTAATAGCTTAATTCGGAATAAAGATGATCTGTCCCCACAGGTGTGTAATCACTGGAGCCGTTAGCCCAGGATTGACGGAAATTCCGGTCAAGCGTACCCAACGCCGACTCCAATCCCCGCACCGTAGTAAACGTTGTGGTCGGCTCAAAGAACGATAGCGGATCGGGCTGCAGAAAATCCCTGGAACAGCCGCCGAAGAACATCGAAACGCATACGATGGATGCCAAAGCGAAAGCCGAAAACATCCTTTTCTTATTTTTTTGCATAAATAACGCTTTCATTTGTAATTAATTTTTCGAGTTTTAAAAAATGACATTTAATCCGAGTGAAAATGAACGGGTTGCCAGACCGCCGGTTTCGGGGTCGCCATATTCCCAGTCTTTACTCCATGCAGCCACATTGCGGATGGAACCATACAGTTTTACTTTTTCCACATGCATACTCTGTGTCCACTGTGCGGGTAATGTATAGCCAATCGAAATGTTCTCAAATCGTATAAACGAGCGATCGTGAATTCTGTCCGGAGTGGTAGCTCCGGCAGGGCCTTGCGCATCTAACCGTCCGTACCTTGCGGATGGATTTTCAGGCGTCCAATACTCCTTGGCCGACGTATTATAATTGTACGTTATGTCAGAGTAGTTATTGTCGTTATTCCGATAATTTCCCGAAAGGCTCTTGTGTCCCATATATGAATAGATGTTGAAAGAAATATCCAGATTCTTATACAGCGTGAAATCATTGCGCAATGACCAAAGAATAGGAGGGGTAGTTTGCCCCAGAAACTCCCTGTCGCGATCATTATACACAGGCGTGATACTTCCATCGGCATTTACTTTGTCATCAACGGTATAGTTGTTGGCAACCTTGGGATCACCCGGTTTTTGTCCGTGTTTTTTTGCTTCTTCAATTTCATCTACCTGCCAGATACCGGTCACGTTGTAAGCCCAAATGGTGCTGATAGGCTGTCCGATGAACCAACGGTTGGTTTCATCATCTCGCTCCTTACTGCCAATCACATTCCCGTTGTCATCAAGAACATCCTCGTATTCGTAATAGAGATGCTTGATTTCATTCTTGTTGTATGAAATGCTGAGAGTCGTATTCCATTCAAACATCTTATTTTTGATATTCGATGAACTGATCTGAATTTCTACTCCTTTGTTGGAAACCTCGCCCAGGTTGGTAGTGATCGAATTAAACCCGCTGAAATTAGGCAAGCGCTGATTCATGATCATGTCGTGGGTATTCATGTCGTAATACTCAATATTCCCCGTGATCCGGTTGTTAAAGAAACCGAAATCAAGTCCGAAGTTCAAGGACTCTGTTTTTTCCCATTGTAAATGAGGGTTTGCCATACGGGCAATCCTTAAATAATAGATATTATACATCTTACCCGAATTGTCTATATATCCCTGCATATTTCCTTTGGTCAGGTCGGCTAACGACAAGTATGGGTTATCGAGCGAACGATTACCGTTCTTACCCCACGAAACGCGCAGTTTACCGGTGCTCATCGGCTCCCATTGGAAGAAGTTTTCATTGACAAACGACCATCCGAAGGCTAACGACGGAAAAGTAGCGTAAGGATTGCTTTGTCCGAATGCCGAATAACCGTCGCGGCGAACAGACGCAGTCAGCATGTACCGGTCGTCATAGGAGTAGAAGAGCCGGGCAAGCAGGGCATCGGCTGTTTCATGGGTATCCTCAGACGAGAACGAACTCTTTGTCGGGTCGCCACTGCCTGTATTGTGTAATCCCAGTGCATCTGTCGGCAGAATATTGCGGGCTTGGATACGGTCTTGCCAATACCGGCGCTCTTCGGCCTCCTGAACCAGCGTAAGAGAAGTGCGATGCTTCTCAGCGAAAGTTCGGTCCCATTGGATCGTGTTGTTGAGAGACCAGTCAAAACGCTTGGCCTGCTCACGGTTTACCAATCCGTTGGGTTCGGCCGACCATTCGGGATGTTGCGCGGATTCGTAATAGCGGTCGTAAAAAATCTGGTAGCGTGGCGAAGCATTGAACGAGTAGGTAATGCCGAAAGGCAACTTTACCGAGGCGTTCAGGATTGTATTGAATACCGTGTACCCCTTTTCCAACGTTACAAATTGCCGGTAAAAGTCAAAATTATAGCCTCTTTTGGTTCTGGACGCCATTGGGAAAATCAGCAGGTTGCCGTCTTCATCACGAGGAGTACTATACGGGCTGTTTCGCAACATACTGTGGTCATCAACCTGAACATCTCCGTCGCTACGATCCTGAAAGTTCACATTGGCCCCTATCTCAAACCAGTCGGTCACCTTACTGTTTACTTTCATTGTAGAACGAATAGACTGGTATTTGCTACCCCTTTGGACACCTTCATTTTTAAGGTAACCGGCCGACATGTAATAATTGATTCTATCACCGGCTCCGGATACACTTATGTTGTAGTCCTGTCTGATACCTGTTTGATAAGAATGTTTATACCAGTCGAACGATCTTCCTGCCAAATAGTTTTCCAGCACATGTTCTTCCAGCCTTAGGCGCCGGGCATAAATGGCGGCATCGGATTCGCCTTCAGCATTGGTTGTATATGCTCGCCATTGATCCGGTGAAACGCTGTATCGGGAAAGATTATGGATGCTATCATAATATCCGGGGTTTGTTTCTCCGGTTTGATATGCCTCATAAACTCCCGTAGCGGAATTTACGCCATAGGTTGTCGTTTTATACCAATCTTCACGGTATTGCATGTAACCGTCTGCTCCAAATGGTTTCCGGTCATCGCTAATTGTTGAGAAACCGGTATTGATAGTTAGATTCACAACGGGTTTACCTTCGATACCTTTTTTGGTACTGATAATAATGACACCGTTGGCCGCTTTCGCTCCATAGATAGCCGCAGCCGATGCGTCCTTCAATACATCAATCTGTCCGATGTTGTCGGGGTTGATTTCGGAAAGTTCTCCGTAAAACATCATGCCGTCGAGGATGATCAAAGGCTCGTTGTGTCCGCCGCCGGTATAAACCGAGCGTTGTCCCCTGAGCTGCATGGAGCCGCCGCCTTTTGCCGACACGTCCAAACCGACTTGCAGTCCCGGAATGCCTCGAAGCACATCCTGCACTGTATTCGGATTTTCATCGGCAATCTTGTCGGGGCGAATTTGCATAATGGAACCTGTAAGGTCTCTTTTCCTCATTGTTCCATACCCAACCACTACCACCTCATCCAGTGCCTGTGAGTTTTCGGTCAAACTGACCCGTAAGGTTTGCTGATTACCGACGGGCACTTCTTTGGGTATATAACCGATGTAGCTGAATTGAAGGATGCTGTTGGCGTCGGGTACTTCAATGCTGAAATTACCGTCAATATCGGTGACGGTTCCTGTTTGCGTCCCCTTCACAACAATATTGGCGCCGATAACAGGTTCGCTGTTCATATCCAAAACGGTTCCCGTAATCCGGCGTCCGTCCTGCTGGGAAACAGGTGTATCGTTTATGCCGAGTACATGTTTTTTGGTAATCACGATGTATCTGTTTTCAAATTCATAACCGATATCGGTATCGGCAAAAGCATCATCGAGGAAAGAAGACACTCTTCCCGTACTGTTTTTAACGTGAACCGGCTGGCTGGTGTCTACTTCCTTATTGCGGAAAACAACCAGAAAGTCGGTCTGTTTCTCTATTTCATGAATGAGTTGGCTCACAGTGAGCGTTTGAGCCTCAATCCGGATGGTGGTGTTTTGAGCCTCCGTATTAATCGCAATTAATTGCAGTGTGCCTGCGAATAATAGAAACAGGGATATTCTCATAATTCTAAAAATATCTTTAAAGTGTGGATTGAGGACAGTAAAGAATCCTAACAAAGTTTTTATATTCATATCTTTGCCAATGTTTAAGTAAATACTAAATTATTTTCAGATTGGTGTTTGCTTTTCAAGCGACAGATGTGACCGCATTTGTCGCTTATTTTTTTCTCTTGTGTATTTCCATAGGCAATTCTATAATTTAAGGTGAAACATGTTTTATTTTAATATGATCCTGTTGTTCTCTTCATCTTTCTCTATCTCAAACTTATGGATTTTGCGAATAACCTGAAGAATATTGTCGATACCGTCGGACTGGCGGAATTTTCCGCTGTATTCCCAAGTGTAGATTGTGGGATCTTTAGCCTCGATGCTGACGTCGAAATAGAGTTCGAGTTTTTTCAGGATATTGATCAGAGGTTCTTCCCGAAAACTGTAGATACCTTCCGTCCAGAGGAAATAAGAAGGGTCCTTGATGGGGACGACGGTCATCCGGTGGTTGTCTATAATGGATTCCTCATTGGGATGCAACAGGATGCTGTGGGATTTTTGCTTTTCGCGGTAAACCATAAGGCTTCCTTCCAGTAAGCTGGTGCGAATATAATTCGCTTCCGGATAGCTGTAAAGATTGAAACGTGTGCCCAGCACTTTCATTTCAACACCTTGCGAGGAAACCAGAAAAGGCCTCTTCTCCTCTTTGGCTACATCGAAAAAGGCTTCTCCGTCGATCTCGACTTTGCGTTCGCCGGCAGCGAAACGGTTGGGATACGTGATCGTGGAGCGGGCGTTGAGCCATACGTTTGTCCCGTCTTGAAGCGTAAGTTTAAGGCGTTGTCCGGCAGGCACATGCAGGGTGAGCATTTCCGTGTCCTGCGATTGTATTTGCCGTAAAGTCAACCAATGGGTAAATCCGATCAAAAGCAACGCAACGGCGGCGTAAGAAGCAACTCGCCGGATCAGGCGAACGTAAGCTGCCTTTTTCCGGCGGCCGACAAACAGCCGGTAGCTTACTTTACCCTTCTCGCAGTCGCCGGGCCGGGCGGCCAACGTGGACAGAGCATATAGATTTTTTATTTCCCCGAACCGCTCCTGCCAAACGGGATCGGCTTTCACCTCCCGCAACAGCAGAATCTGCTCCTCCCGGCTTAGGGCTTGTTGAAAATATTGATGTATTCTGTCTCCCATATTTCGCCTTTATAATAAAGACGAACGGCGCGAAAAAATCCGCTAAATAACATGTAAAAAAAGAAACAAGGGATAGATGTCTTTGAGTTCTTTCCGCAGCTTTTTATAGGCTATGCCCATCTGTGATTCAACTGTATTGACGGTGATGTTAAGTTCTGCCGCTATTTCTTTTTGCCGCATCCCTTCTATTTTACTTTTGATAAAGATATCACGGCATTTGTCGGGCAGAGCAGCGATGGCTTGCGTGATCCTGGATTCTATGCTTTCTTCATTAAGGAGATGAACGTCTAACGCTTTCAGTGAATCCATGTTCATGCGTAAAGCGAGATAGATTTCTTCCTGCATGCGGCTTATTGCCTCTCCTTCCAGCGTTTCACGCCGGAGTAAATCAATACAACGGTTCTTAACAGCAGTAAAAAGGTATGCGGTAAGGTTGACATGGATAAGCATCGCTTCCCTTTTCTCCCAAAAGTCCATAAAAACATCCTGGAGAATATTTTCCGCATCCTCTTCCGATAATACATATTCCCGGGCAAAACGTTTCATCCGGGCATAGTACCGAATATAAACATCTTCAAACTCCTTGTCGATACCTTGTTTTTCCATACATGAGGCTCCTTTAAAAAGTGGTAATTTTCAGTTTTCGATAATCCATTAACATGTTCATCTCCATTTGCATTTACACCATAAAGATATGAATTTTTATTTTGGTGAATAAATGACAAAATATTTGAAGCGCAGCCCGCTCTCGCGAAAACAGTGAATTTGTGACAGAGAGATGCCCGTCAAGTAATGGAACGTTCTTGATGTTTTGTTGCTTTTTACGTATACTTTTAATCTTTTCACAGCTGTGAAATAAAAACTTCACAGCTGTGAAGAAAAAGTTTCACAGATGTGAAATATTCTTTTCACAACTGTGAAAAGATTAAAAGTATACATACAAAGCACTAAAAGTCGCTATTTGAGCCACTAATTGCCATAACTTGAATTGGTAAAATAGTTTGCTCAGCACCTCAATTTAATATTTCGCCGTATCGCGTTGGTTTCATGCAAAATATTTTTTAGTTTTGCGCTTTATACAATATATATATATGAAAAATATTCTTATTCTGATAAGTCTGATCGTTACTCTGTCGCTCACGGCACAAACGAAAGTTATCAAAAAGAACGCGGTTAAGGCAAACAACTACGGAATTACTTATTCCTTGCCCAAAACATCTTTAGTGATCACCACCGAAGTGACGAAAGTAACCTGCAAGGCAGGGCCTTACTATCAGTATGCCGAAAGATACCTGGGCATTAAGAATCCGGTTGCGGAAGATAAGGTGTACTACGAATTGGGGAAAGTATCCCTGGCAAATCTCGGCGTTCCCGATCCTGACCAAACCTATCTGATCGAGTTCAAGGCCGGCACGGTTGCTCCTTACGCTTATTTGACGGAAGAAGGGCTTCTATGTGCGATCAATACGGAATATACACTTGTATCTTCCGAGCTGGAAACGAATAAAAGCAATAAACCGGTTGCGGTCACAGCCACCAATACTTCCGTATTCTCCGAAGAATTATTGATGGCCGGTTCCTTGGCACGTCAGGCCGAAGTGGCGGCCAAGCAAATCTTTCATATCCGCGAAAGCCGCATGAACATACTGACTGGGGAAACCGACAATCCTCCTGCCGACGGCGTTGCCATGAAGATTGTGATCGATGAACTCGAAGCGCAGGAGAAAGCCCTGACGAATCTTTTTTCCGGTGTATATACCAAAACGACGGAACTGTATGACGTAACTATTATTCCGCACGACAATCTGAACAGGGAAGTGCTTTTTCGTTTCTCCGGCCTTTTGGGTATTGTCGATGCCGACGACCTTGCCGGCGAACCGGTCTACCTAAACCTTACCGCAACCGAACGTATTACGCCTCCGGATCCGAAAGAACTTGAAAAGAAATTCAAAAACGGTAAAGGCGTGATCTACAACATACCGGGAAAAGCCGGTGTGGAGATACTGATGAACAAAAAAACATTGTTCAAAGGAGAAGCGCAGGTTACGCAGTTCGGCAGTCAGGAAAGCCTGGCTTCGGTAATGTTCGAAGACAGGAAAATGCCGGTCAAAGTGCTCTTCTATCCGGAAACGGGCGCCATAAAACAAATCATTCAATAACTAATTCAACAACTAATTTAATAATATTATAACATGTTCAAAGATCATCCCAAAGGATTAATCTCCGCCGCCCTTGCCAATATGGGCGAACGTTTCGGTTTCTATATCATGATGGCAATCCTTACGCTGTTTATCTCGTCCAAATTCGGATTGTCCGAAACAAAGGCAGGCTATGTCTATTCCGCGTTTTATGCTTCTATCTATATGCTTGCTCTGGTTGGCGGGCTGATTGCGGACAGAACAAGAAATTACAAAGGTACTATCTTTGCCGGCCTTGTGTTGATGGCTGTCGGTTACCTGCTGTTGGCCATACCTACACCGACCCCTGTTCCCGACCTGGCGGTTTACCTGACGCTGACCTGCCTGGCGCTGGGCGTAATTGCTTTCGGTAACGGATTGTTTAAGGGAAACCTTCAAGCTCTCGTAGGGCAAATGTATGATAATCCCGAATACACCGAAAAGCGCGATGCCGGTTTCCAGATCTTTTACATGTTTATCAATATCGGTGGTTTCTTTGCGCCTTTTATAGCTATCGGCGTAAGAAACTGGTGGCTGAAGGTACATAATTTCGATTATAATGCTTCTCTGCCCGAACTGTGTCATCAATACATAAATGAAGGTGCTGCCATGCCCGCCGAAGCAATAAGCCGCCTGACCGAATATGCGAACAAGGTGATGCTCGACGGCACGGTTGTTTCCGGCCTCGACAGTTTCGCGAACCGGTATCTGGATGTGTTCAACGCCGGATTCCAATACGCTTTCGGCGCTGCTATCTTCGCCATGCTAATCTCTTTGGTGATCTATGTGATCAACAAGCACAAGTTTGCCGATCCGGCACGGAAAGGAAAAAGTGACACGGTTCAAACCATTTCCAAAGAAGAAATACAAATGAGCGCTCAAGAAATAAGACAGCGCATCTATGCCTTGTTTGCAGTCTTCGGCGTAGTGATCTTCTTCTGGCTTTCATTCCATCAAAACGGCTATTCGCTTACTTACTTTGCCCGCGATTATGTGAATCTGGATATTATTAATATCGACCTCGGCTTCACGAGTATTAAGGGAGCCGAGATATTCCAAAGCGTCAACCCGTTCTTTGTTGTCACCCTTACACCGCTTGTCATGTGGCTTTTCGGCGCTTTGAAAAGGAAAGGTAAAGAACCTTCCACTCCGATGAAGATAGCAATTGGTATGGGTATTGCCGCTTTGGCTTATGTTTTCCTAATGGTATTCTCGTTCGCTTTGCCGGCGAAGGAAGTTCTTCCTTCAATGAGTGTTTCCGCTCTGGATGCGATGCGCGTAACACCGTGGGTAATGGTCGGCCTGTACTTCATCCTCACCGTGGCGGAATTGTTTATCAGTCCGTTAGGATTATCATTCGTATCCAAAGTAGCTCCTCCGCATCTTCAGGGGCTGATGCAGGGTTTCTGGTTGGCAGCCACGGCAATCGGCAACGCGATCCTGTTCATCGGAGGTATTCTTTATACTTCTGTCCCGTTATGGTTGTGCTGGTTTGTATTTGTTTGTGCAACCGGACTTTCCATGATCGTGATGCTGAGTATGTTGAAATGGCTGGAAAGGGTAAGCCGCTAAACTACTTCTCGGAGTTGTATCAAATGCCGTTTAAAAGGATTAAACACAGAGGCACAGAGTTTTCATTATCAGAAAATAAAAAAACTCTGTATCTCTGTGCCTCTGTGTTTAATCTCTTTAAATGGCTTTAGGGATCGGAATATTTGGCAATTGTTTCATTTTATACGGGTCATGTATGAATCAAAGTAAAGTAGTTTCAATCGGCAGAGCTTTGTCTTTTGTTCTTTTATTATTCCTTGCACAGTCCGCATTTGCCGCCCCGGTGAATGAAAGGACTGCCGAAAAAGTAGCGGTGCAGTTTGCATCTTCATTTTCTTCGTTGCGTTCGGAAAGCAAATTAACGCTGGTTCATACCGGCGGGCAACATCCTCAATCGTCTTTGCGGGGAGATGATGCTTCCTCCTTATATTATATCTACAATATCGAAGACGAAGGCGGTTTCGTAATCGTTGCCGGCGACGACAGGGCTTATCCCGTGTTGGGATATACGGATCAGGGAAGTTTTCAAGCGGAAGGAATGCCGGAAAACCTTGCAGGGTGGCTCGATTTCTACGCGCGGGAATTGCTTTTTGTCATCGAGCGGGAGGAAGAAACCGAAAGCGAAGTCGGCACGGAAATCCACGATCAATGGGCAGGACTGCTATCGAGAGAAAAACAGGATGTTATGAATTCATTCCTGCTGCCGACTGCGAATTGGAACCAGGATGCTCCATACAATAGACTTTGCCCTGTGGATGGTTCAGGAAAAAGAACGGTAACCGGATGTGTCGCTACGGCGATGGGTATTGTGATGAAGTATCACAATTGGCCGGATAAGGGACAGGGCAGTCACAGTTATAATACAAGAACCGACGAACTTCCCGTTTCCGCTTCCTTTGATGTGGTTTACGATTGGAATAATATGCTGGATACGTATACCACAAGCGGAAGGAATCCCAACTGGAACAGCACACAATCGGCAGCAGTCGCCACATTGCTTTTCCATTGCGGTGTTGCCGTCGAGATGGATTATAGCTCAACCGCCAGTGGCGCCTATACGCATGACGCAATTACCGCGCTTGTAGATCACTTCGATTACGATAAAGGAATGTCATTGCTCAAACGCGACCTGTACGAAGCCGCCGAGTGGGCTGTGCGCATTAGAGCAGAAATAGACAACGACCGCCCGGTTCTCTATGCCGGAAGTACAAAAGATGAATCGGGACATCTTTTTGTTATCGACGGTTATGCCGCAACAGGCGGTTATTTCCATGTGAACTGGGGATGGAGCGGAATAGGAAACGGAAACTATCGTCTTTCCGGTTTGCAACCTGAAGATCAGGGGATCGGAGGAAGTCTTACCGATGGCGCTTTTTCCTATTATCAGGAAGTTTTGGTCGGGATACAGCCGGCAATGGAATCTTCCTTTACAAATAATGAACTTTTCTTTATAGACCCTGCATCACTTGGTAAAGAGTCGGAAACTTTCGGGCTTTATACCGATGTGAAACAAATAGTGAAAAACGAACCGTTCAAGCTATTTTTCACCGAAATATGTGACTATGGCATGAGAGATTTCACGGGAGAACTGGGTTTGTTTTTAACCGATCGGAACAGCACCGTAAAAGATGCGCTTTATGTGGATAAAGGCGATTTGCCCTCCGGCTATCTCTTTCTTAATGAAAAAGGAGCATCATTCCTGATAGAAAGTGATATTGAAGATGGGGATGTGCTCCGGATGTATTACCGGCCGGAGGGATATGAATGGCGGCCTTTACGCGGAGATCCCGGAGCTGTAACCGAATTGCCCGTATATAATGAATCGGCGACAGGCATCGCCAAAGTGGTAAAAGAAGAAAGCATACGGACGGTGATAACAGATGGTCGGCTTTATATCCATTTCCCGCAAGGCACGGAAGTCAGACAGGTGAGTGTTTACACCCTGCTGGGAAAGGAAGTAGCTACCCTATCCCATAACACAGCCGTTTCGCCCATCGTTATGGATATGAACGGAGCGGGTAATAAGATTTTGATTATTACGATTCACACATCGGAAGGGATTCTGTCGCAAAAGGTCGTTGTGCATGAATAATAATAATTCCTTGGATAAAAAACATCTAACTTGAATTATTCATACTCTTTTCTTTCAGCGAGCGCAGCTCGTGGCCGCAGGCCTGTCTTTTGCCGTCCAGCTTTAGCTGACGGTTAATTATTTCCGGCTTCAAGGCCGGTTCCTCTGTGGGTTTCAACCCCCTTATC
>JAITVG010000217.1 GCA_031285925.1 Tannerellaceae bacterium | reverse complement strand
GACGGTTAATTATTTCCGGCTTCAAGGCCGGTTCCTCTGTGGGTTTCAACCCCCTTATCTTTTCTCCCCTCTACTTGTGGAGAGGGGTCGGGGGTGAGGTGTAAAGGGGTTGAAACCCGCAGAGGTTGAGGCTTCGACCCCATCTTTAAAACCGGTTGAAACCGGCAAAATACAGGCCTGCGGCCACTCGCTGAGCTCACTGAAAAAAAGAGTATGAATAATGCAGGATAGGACTTCCCATTAGTTGACGGGTATTTCTCTGTTATAAATTCATTGTTCTCGCGAGAGTTTCTTAATATTTCGCCGGGATACAGGGAATATCTACGGATAGAATAATTACTTTTGTAGTACATTAAATAACTGTATCATCATGGAAGAGAAAAAAAGATTAATGCGTTCGGTAAGAGAACGGAAGATTGCCGGCGTTTGCGGCGGGATTGCCAATTACCTTGATCTGGATCCCACGATTGTACGTATAGTCTATATCCTGCTGACCATCTTTACCGTGTTTACCGGCGGGATCGCCTATATAATAATGTGGATGATTATGCCTGAGGAAAGGGCTTGAATGAACAATGAGTTTTGAATTAACGTCTGCGTTCCGTCCCACGGGCGACCAGCCGGAAGCAATAGCCGCACTCATCGCCGGGATTCGTTCCGGTGTGCCTTTTCAAACCCTTCTGGGAGTGACGGGTTCCGGTAAAACCTTTACTATTGCCAACGTAATCAAGGAGATACAGCGCCCTACGCTGGTGTTGAGCCACAATAAAACCCTGGCGGCACAGCTGTATAGCGAGTTCAGCGCCTTTTTCCCTCACAATGCGGTGGAGTATTTTGTTTCTTACTATGATTATTACCAGCCGGAAGCCTATCTGCCTTCCACGGATACTTATATAGAGAAAGACCTTCAGATCAATCAGGAGATCGACAAGCTGCGTTTGCGGGCGACGGCTTCGCTGCTGTCGGGCAGGAACGACGTGATCGTTGTTTCTTCGGTTTCCTGTTTATACGGCATGGCCGACCCGACGGCTTTTGCCGAAAAGGTTACGTACATTAAACGGGGAATGGCGATTAACCGTGACGCGTTGTTGCGCCGTTTTGTGGAAGCGTTGTATGTCAATGACAAAATCGACTTTCACAGCGGATCGTTTCGTGTCAGCGGAGATACGGTAGACATCTTTCCGGCCATAGAAAGTTATGACGGAGTGGCTTACCGCATTGAATTCTGGGGAGATGAGATCGAACGCATCTCTTCTTTCAATCCGCAGACGGGAATAGAGATAGACGAACAGGAGGAATTGAATATTTATCCGGCAAACCTGTTCGTTACCTCCAAGGAAGGTTTGAATAACGCGATCGGACGGATTGACGTGGATCTGGGAACACAGGTTGAGTTTCTGAAGCAGGCCGGTAAACCTTTTGAAGCGAAACGCCTTTACGAAAGGGTTACCTTCGACCTGGAAATGATCCGCGAGCTGGGATATTGCTCCGGTATCGAGAACTATTCCCGCTATTTCGACGGACGGTCGGCAGGAGAAAAGCCTTATTGCCTGCTGGATTATTTTCCCGAAGATTTCCTGCTGATCATTGATGAAAGCCATGTAACGATTCCGCAAATACGGGCGATGTATGGCGGAGATTATTCCCGGAAGAAGAACCTGGTGGAATATGGGTTTCGTCTGCCGGCAGCGATGGATAACCGCCCGCTTACATTCGACGAATTTGAATCCTTGAATCATTTGGCGATCTATGTAAGCGCCACACCGGCGGATTTTGAACTGGAAAAGAGCGAAGGCGTGGTTGTCGATCAGTTGATCCGTCCTACCGGACTGCTTGATCCGGTGATCGACGTGCGCCCTACGCTGAACCAGATCGATGACCTGATGGAGGAGATCACCCGGCGTTCGGCAAAGAACGAGCGTGTGCTGGTGACTACATTAACCAAACGGATGGCCGAAGAATTGGCCGCTTACCTGTTGCGCATGGGCATACGGTGCAACTATATCCACAGCGATGTGGAAACACTGGAGCGGATACAGATAATGGAAGACCTTCGGAAAGGTTTATTCGACGTGTTGATCGGAGTTAATCTTTTAAGAGAAGGGCTTGACTTGCCGGAAGTATCACTGGTAGCCATACTGGATGCGGACAAGGAAGGTTTCCTCCGTTCGCACCGTTCGCTGACGCAGACCGCCGGACGTGCTGCCCGAAATGTAAACGGAAAAGTGATCTTCTATGCCGACAAGATCACGGAAAGTATGCGCCTGACCATTGAGGAAACCAACCGCAGGAGAGAAAAACAGCTGGCTTACAATGAGGAACATGGTATTACTCCTTCGCAGATTGTGAAAACAAGTGTTTCTCTTTTAGGCGATAAATCTTCGGCCGGTACAGAACAAAGAGTATATATCGAGCCGGAAGCAAGCTTGGTTGCCGATCCTGTAATCCAATACATGACCCGCCCGCAATTAGAGAAATCCATTGAGCGCACAAAGAAACTGATGACGGAAGCGGCAAAGAAACTGGAGTTTATCGAAGCTGCCCAATACCGGGACGAATTGATCAAGTTGCAAGGCCTGCTCACCGCAAAGAAAGAATAAAACCCCGAAACAAAACCCTGATGGCACGGAACGGATACCACAATCTTTTGGCTTGTTTGAGTTTTCTTTTTCTGTTCTTTACCGGCGAATTGAAGGCAACAGACTTCTACTACTGTGAAGAAGACAGGGTAATCTTTGCATGCTATCTTTCCGCAATGAAACCGAACGCCGGGCTTTCCGCACAGGAACTTATCATTGAAACGGCTCTCTTTTTCCTCCATACTCCCTACGTGGGAGCGACTTTGGAAAAGGAACCGGAGGAATTGACGGTGAACCTCCGGGAAATGGACTGCACTACGTTTGTGGAGAACGTGATTAGCCTGACTAAAACCATCCGCGACGGCGAACCTTCTTTTGAAAAGTTTTGCCGGAACTTGCAGCAGCTTCGTTACCGGAAAGGAAAGATCACCGGCTATACCGCCCGTTTGCATTACACGACGGACTGGATTTATGAGAACGAACGCAAAGGTTTGATCAGGGACATAACCAAAGAGGCCGGAGGAAAACCTCTCCCCCTAAATCTCTCCTTTATGTCGGAGCACCCGGAAAGTTACGGGCAACTAAAAGACAATGCCGGAAGAATAGCGGAAATCAGGGAAAAGGAAAAGGAGATCAGCGCTCGTTCCTGTTATTATTATATACCGAAAACAGAGATTGATTCTTTAGCCCATAATATAATGAGTGGAGATATGATCGGTTTCGTGACTACCATAGACGGACTGGACTTGTCGCATGTGGGCATTGCTTACCGGGAAAACGGCAAACTTACTTTTATCCACGCGTCCACCTCGGCTGCTAAAAGCGTGATCATAAACGAGGAACCTCTATCCGCTTACGTGAAACGGATCAAAACAAACAGGGGAATAATGATTGTCCGCCTGCTTCCCTGAAACTTTACTCAATCTCAAAAGTAAAGCGGAAACCCATGCGATTGTATTCATACCGGTTGAAGCCGGCGAAAACGGCGATATTGAAGATTGAATTGCCGAAACCATATCCCACTTCCGTGTAACTTTCCAAAGCCGGTGTCCATACCTGCCCCAGGTAAAGTCGTTCGGATAGCACGTGCCTGGCCGCTTTCCGCGCAAACAGATTGAACAGGATGAAAGGGCTTTCGTACATAACGTGGCCTTGCGCATACTTGTCGGAGGCGTTGAACCATTCTCCCTGCAAGGTGTGGAATACTCCGCCGATACCTTCTTCCCACGATTCGGGAAAGTTTCTCCGGGCGAAATAGTCGAACTCTGCGAAATAAGTGGATTTCTGTTTGGTATATAGCCCGCCGCTCACGTGGTAATTGATCCGCTTCAGGGAAGAACCTATTTTCAGGCTCTGATGAATATCCATTTCAAGGCGTCCGTAGTCGCCCGTACCTTTAAGAACACCGGGAAAACTCCTGACAAAGGTAAACGACATGGTGGGATAGTAGGAATAAACATAGTCTTTCGTTTTCCCGTTCATCCGGTAGAATTGCCTGGGAGTATAAGTCAAACGGATCCTCGGCGTGAAGTCGAACAGCGTTTCATTGATCAGGTTCTCAATATCGTCGCCGGGATCTTTATCCGGTTCAGGTCTGACCGGCACGCGCTTATGATAACCGATACCCGTTTCAAGCAGGAAACCGTTGGAGAGTTCTATTGTATTCCTGATATCCGCATAGTAATGCCGGTAGTAATTCAGGTTCAGATCGTTAAAACTGAACAAGGAATCTTTCAGATGTTCGCTGATTTCGCGCATCATCTGGGAAGAATAGGTTTGATTGTCGTTGGCGGCAAGAAATTCCAGCGATCCCATTTTCTCCGGTTTGTAGCTCCACTGTGTTCTTAGCTTGAAAAAGAGTTCCTTTCTTTTGAAAACGATACCGACTTCGGGACGTATAACAAGCCGGCGGTCGTTGTTGAAAGTTTTTATGATACGCAGTTGCTGTTTGTAGGTGATGCCGTTGCGGGAAGAATATCCGAACTGAAACGGATTAAGCAAACCGGAATAGCGCACGCGCGTCGTCTTGAAGTCGTAATTAGTATTGCTCACCAACTGTTCCGCCATCTTTAAATAGTTGATCTCCGCCGAGTCCGTCTTTTCTTTCGGAGCCTGTATATAACTGATTGCATATACTCCCCGCTCCTCATCGGTGAGGGGAACATCTCTTTTTACATTCCAGTAGTTTTCATTCCGGATGAAAGGAATGGAATCGGACAATAAAGTGTAGTAATTGGTCAAGTCCAGCGGTTTCCACACTCTTTTCCTTTTCTCTTTCCTCTCTTCCGGTTTTTCTATTTGCACCCATTCGAGTTCGGTGTAATTGAAAGAGGAATGGTAGGAAGTTTCCACTACGTTTCCCAACACCTTATAGCGAAGCAAAAGGTTTAATGTATTGGGAAGGATTAACTGTCCATATTTATCTCCGAAATTAACAACCAGGCTAAATTCCGCCAGATCGCTTCTTCCTTCCATTTCCATCTTTTCTATGCGCCATTCGTTCTCGCGGACGCAAAGGTATCCTCCGGCAAGTTTTTGGCTCCATTGTTTGGGCAGGAAACGAATACGGAAAACCCTTCCTTCGCCATCGTCTTCCGTATCTTCCAGATGAAAGTCGTAATAATTGAAAGCCTTGTTGCCTACCGGCGTAATGATCGTTTCGTCGTAGATCGTCGGAGCATACACATTTAGGTTCAGGAACGTAATCATTTCCTGTTGCTTACTTTTGTTCGGAACGGTATTTCCGTTTACTGCCTTAAAATTATGCTTGTACAGATTGGGCGCTTCGTATTCGGACTCGCTGAACATCTCGAATATAACGTCCGGCTTCTTCCGTTCCACCGGAAAGATGCGGTTGGCATATTGAATAAGGAAATTATGTTTCAGTATTTCGGTGCGTCCCTTGGTGTAAATCTCCGCCTTATAACGCGAAACTGCGTTGGCATAGCCGGCGGAATGTGCTATCACGTGTTTCATAATGGAATCGACATCGGGCACGGAATCGGTGTAGGCGTAGGCATGGGGGGAATAGGCCGGATCCCTGCCGTAAGCATCCGGGGTTTTACCTTGAATGCCTGCGGCAATCAGTAACAGGAATAATATGGCAGTATTCTTGCTCAATGTAAAAACGGCCTTTTCCGACAAAGTTAGTAATTTTCCGACCGAAAGTAGCAGGAAATAGTAATCACTTTTTCCGCCATATTAATATTATTACCTGAAAAGACACTCTCTGATATTAATATGTATATCTTTGGGCTTGGTTTTTGGGATTGAATAATTAAAAACAGAACAATAAATGAACAGGGAATCATACACGAGTCCGCATCAGCTGGTAGATTTCTTACAGAAACCGGCTGCCGAGTTTACTAAAAAGGATATCATTTCGTATATCCGGGAAAAGCAAATCCGTCTGGTTAATTTCATGTATCCGGCCGCAGACGGGAGGTTGAAAACGCTGAATTTTGTGATCAACAGCATGGAATACCTGGATGCGATCCTTACGTGCGGAGAGCGCGTGGACGGCTCCAGCCTGTTTCCGTTCATAGAGGCCGGCAGCAGTGACCTGTATGTTGTTCCGCGCTTTCGGACTGCCTTTGTGGATCCCTTTTCGGAAATCCCGGCCATCACGCTGCTGTGTTCCTTCTTCAACAAGGATGGAGACCCGCTGGAGAGCGCTCCCGAATATACATTATATAAGGCGTGCAAGGCTTTCAGGGAAGTGACCGGAATGGAGTTTGAAGCAATGGGCGAACTGGAATACTACGTAATCGCCCAGGACGATGGCCTGTTTCCGGCTACCGACCAGAAGGGGTATCACGAATCGGGGCCTTTCTCCCGCTTTAATGATTTCCGAGTGGAATGTATGAACCATATCGCAATGGCCGGCGGAATGATTAAGTACGGGCATTCCGAGGTAGGGAATTTTACATTGGACGGAAAGGTTTACGAACAGAATGAAATAGAGTTTTTGCCCACAGCGGCGGAAGAGGCGGCCGACCGGTTAGTGATTGCCAAGTGGATCATTCGCAATCTGGCCTGTCAGTACGGCTACGATGTTACGTTTGCCCCGAAGATTACGGCAGGAAAGGCCGGTTCAGGGCTTCATGTACACATGCGGATCATGAAGGACGGAAAGAACCGGATGCTGAAGGACGGCATACTGTCGGACACTGCCCGCAGGATGATTGCCGGAATGATGGAGCTGGCTCCTTCGATCACCGCCTTCGGCAACACCAACCCGACGTCGTATTTCCGTCTGGTTCCCCATCAGGAAGCTCCTACCAATATCTGCTGGGGCGACCGCAACCGCTCCGTTCTTGTCCGCGTTCCTCTGGGATGGACGGGGAAAAGCAACATGAGTGTTCTGGCCAATCCTCTGGAACCTGCCGCACAATACGATACGACACAGAAACAAACCGTGGAAATGCGTTCGCCCGACGGTTCGGCAAACGTCTACCAGCTCATCGCCGGTTTGGCTGTCGCCTGCCGTCATGGTTTTGAAATGGACAACGCTTTGGATCTTGCGGAGCAGACGTATGTGAATGTAAATATCCACCGGGAAGAGAACAAAGAGAAACTGCGGCTACTGAAACAG
>JAITVG010000201.1 GCA_031285925.1 Tannerellaceae bacterium | reverse complement strand
CCTGTTTCCTCTTCTTCTCCCTGATACAAAGGTAGTTGTTCTGAAGGAAACAAAAACTTTTTTTTAAAATAATACTCCAAAAATTTGGATTACAACATAGAAGAAACTGTTTTGAATTTTATTCTGAGATAAAATTCAAAACAGTTACTTAATCTCGTTGCAAAAATATACTGTTCTTTTCTTACAATCACTACACAAAAGTGTGGTTTTGCATTTTATGGGTAATATTTTTTTAGCCTGCATTATTCATACTCTTTTTCAGTGAGCCGGTAGCTGAGCGTAGTCGAAGTTCAGCCCTGCGGCCACGAGCTGCGCTCGCTCCCCCCATCAACAGCCTCTGATTGTCCTGCCACGAGCTGCGTTCGCTTCATTGAAGATGTGTATAGAGAGTAGTATCCAAGGAGGAGAGTTCGTGAAAGTAAACTTCCGATTAGAATGAATAATGCAGGCTAAAATCGGATAAAAAAGCAGGTGCAGCAGAGTTAAGGAAGAAATAGGCCTAACATACAAATGCACAATGTATTAACTAATTGTTAAAATGTGTTTCTATATCTAGTACGCGCTCGTAGTACCTATACAACGGCGCCGTACTATAGGTACTACGCGCTCGTAGTATCTATAGTAATTTTTACTTTGACTACTCTGACGAAGGGACGACCGCAAGGGTCGCCCCTACTCTGACTACTTTAACGAAAGCAATACCTCGCTGAAAGGCTTCAGCGTTAATTTGCTTTCGATCCATGCCGGGAAGTCGAATATTTTCAATATCTGCCGTTCGTATTTGTTTGCGTGGATCAGGTCTATTTCTTTCCTCGCTTTTTCCCATATCCTGATCCTTGCCTTTTCGTATTTGGGAATGGGACATTGCAAAATGAACTTGAAAACAAGATTCTCCGTCATGTACGATTGGCTTTCCGAACGTATCGCTCTTTTTATCGACCGGATTTCGTTTTCGAGCAGTTCGTAGTCGTGCAGTTCCACATCAATGATGAGGCTCAGCAGGCGGGATGTTCTGTAAAGCGGATATATCTGGAAAAGTTTTCCTTCCTGCATGATCAGCCTCATCTTCCGTCGCGCCTTCTTCGGTTCGTTATTGCACAAAAAGATAATTGCGCAGGAAAGATTAAGGCGCAGGCGGTTTTCCGGATTCAGTGATTTCGTTTTCTTGAGGAGTATGTCTTCGTATTCAACAGACAGTTGCAGGGCTTCCCGGAACCGGCCGGTGCGGATTAAATATTCGGTTTGGGAAAAGAACAGCAGGAAGCGTACTTTCAATAGAAAATCCTCCGGATAGTTTCCTCCCTTCAAGTGTTCCAGTTTTTCGATGAACAAAGGTATTTCGTAATAAAGGCCTGCGGTGAGCAAGCTGTTTATAATCCCTTCTATGGTTGAAAGATAGTATATGGGAGGATTGCGTTTCAGATGCTCGTATTCATCGAACAGGTCGAGCAATTCCGCATAATAGCGGATTGCGGATTTGTAACTTCCCGTGTGGAGATAATAGGATGCCTGAAAGAGCAAATGCATCTTCATGGATTCAAACCGTTGATAATTATTATTGTTCGAAATCAGGTTGAGTTCGCTAAGAACCAGATCATTCATTGCTTCTTTCTGTTTGTCAGACCGCACCTGCTCCAGATTATACAGGCGGTAATTCAGGGTGGAAAACAGGGACACGTGCATATTTGTGCTTCGGGTATATTTCAGGCATTCGTTCAGTTTAGTCTGCATGCCTACAAGTTCCCTTTCGGAATAATTCATGAAATCGTTTTCCATGATATATACAATTTCGGTTCGCCTGATCAGCAACAGGAGTATATCCTGCTCAAAATCCCGGGCAAGCTGTTTGGCTTTCGAGAGCTTTTGAAGAGCTTCTTTCACAAATCTACGTTCATAGAGGGAAGACGACCGGGAGATGAGGCGGAATATCTCGTCCTGTATATCCGTTTTTCTATCCGAACGGGTCAGGCTATCCAGTAATTGGTCGTATAAATACTTCACGGAAGTTTCAAAACCTTTCTTCCCGTACTTCCGGCAAAAAGATTTATAGACATCATCCGTGGAATTGCCTGCTTCCAGTTTGTCATAGAGATATAAATACTCTTTTTTCCCTTTTTGCAGGTTACTCATCAACTTGAAATAACGTTTTTCAGCCTTCGATAAGGTATTTATCAATTGAGATAATAGCTCTAAGCGTTTCATATTTTGAAGTTTTAATTGTTTGATATTCAGTTGATAATAAGCGAAAAATCACAAATATACCGTTTTGGGTTTATATTTTCGGCTAAAACAATGGATTGGTAATAGAAAAACCTATAAATATATTTGTAACGACAAAAAAACAGACAAGGATGAATACGGGAAAAGAAAATTATACTCACAAAAGGCTGGTCGTGGTCGGCAGCAGTAATACAGATATGGTGATCAAGACAGATTATCTGCCTCGCCCCGGAGAAACCGTATTGGGTGGAACCTTTTTTATGAATCCGGGCGGGAAAGGAGCGAATCAGGCAGTGGCCGCCGCCCGGCTGGGTGTATCTGTTTCTCTTGTATGCAAAACAGGGAATGATATTTTCGGGCATCAATCTCATCAGTTGTTTGAAGAAGAAGGCATAGATACTTCATTTGTTTTCTCCGATATACGCAATCCTTCCGGGGTAGCGTTGATTATGGTAGACGCCAATGGAGAGAATTGTATCGTGGTGGCTTCGGGCGCCAACGCGAACCTGATGCCGAAAGATCTGGAAAAGGCGGAAGAGGTGATCGACAATTCGGATATTGTTCTCATGCAGTTGGAAGTTCCTTTGGAAACGGTGGAATACGTTGCGCGGGTAGCTTCCGCCAAATCCAAGAAAGTAATCCTGAATCCGGCGCCGGCACAAAACCTGTCCGGCGAATTGCTGAGTAATCTTTTTTTGATTACTCCCAATGAAACTGAGGCGGAAATGTTGTCGGGTATTCCGATCAGGGATATGGATTCGGCCAGGGAAGCCGCGAAAGAAATATGCCGATTGGGCGTAGAGAATGTGGTAATCACGCTGGGGTCAAAAGGGGCGCTGGTCTACGGCGGCGGAGAATTTACCGAAGTGAAGGCTTTCAAGGTAAAAGCGGTTGATACAACAGCGGCGGGCGATGTATTCAACGGCGCCTTGTGTGCCGCTCTGCTGGAGGGGCAATCATTGACCGATGCCGTTTTGTTTGCCTGCAAGGCTGCTTCTATTTCCGTAACCCGCAACGGAGCGCAGGAATCGGCTCCCTATCGCAATGAGATAGGACTTTTGATGCATAATATATAATGTATAAATAAGGAATGTGCGTATGAAAAAATCATGGATTCTATTATTCCTGTTCGGCGTTATTCTGGTATCCTGCAGTGGAACAGGAGATAAGAAGATTAATCTTATCCTTGACACTGATTTGGGACCCGATTATGACGATGTGGGCGCTATGGCGGTGATGCACGCCCTAGCCGACAGTGGCTATGTAGATATTCTGGCTACTGTTTCCAGTAACAGGGACGAACGGGTAATTCCCTGCATGGAAGTGTTGAATTTCTATTTCAACCGTCCCGATATTCCGACGGGCGCTCCCAAAGGAGAGAATGCTCCTTCCCTTACAACTTGGCACAAAACAAAATGGACGGATGCCTTGCCTGCCCGTTATCCGCACCGGACAAAGAAAACATCCGATGCACCCGACGCGGTCAAACTCTACCGGAAGATTTTAAGTGAACAGCCGAACCAAAGCGTTACGATCTGTACGGTTGGCTTCTTTACCAATCTGAAAGGTTTGCTTGAATCCGGGGCAGATGAATACAGCACGTTGTCCGGAAAAGAATTGATCGCCGAAAAGGTAATACGTTTGGTTTCCATGGCCGGAGGATTCCCCGAAGGGCGTGAATTTAATGTGCATATTGATGCTCCGGCTTCTATTGCGGTAACGAAAGGGTGGCCGACTGAGATTGTATTCAGCGGCTGGGAAATAGGCGATCCTGTCCTTACGGGTAAGAAATTGGTGAATCTGCCGGTGGAAAACAGTCCGGTTAAAGATGCTTTTGCTCTTTCCTTTGCCGAAGGCGACCCGAATGGGCGGATGAGTTGGGATCAGACCACTGTTCTTGTGGCAATCAAGGGTATCGATCCTTATTTCCTGTCCGAAAGAGGAACCATCTCCGTCAGTGATAATGGAGGAAATACGTGGAGGGCAGACCCGTCAGGCACGCATATCCGGTTGATCCGGAAGCATTCGCCTGCCGTGATCGCCGAAATTATTGAGAACTATATGATGTATCAACCTAATAAATAACAGTTATGTTTATCGTACAAAGTTATCCGTTAGCCATTCTTTTCTGCTTCGTCACCATGCTGTGCTGGGGATCGTGGGGGAATACGCAGAAATTAGCCTCAAGAACATGGCGGTATGAATTCTTTTATTGGGATTATGTGATCGGCGTTTTGCTGTTTTCCCTTCTTTCGGCGCTCACATTAGGCAGCACGGGAACCGAAGGGCGGAGTTTTGCAGACGACCTGATGCAGGCCGATCCCGTAAATCTGGGGAGTGCCTTTTTAGGCGGTATCATTTTCAATGCTTCCAACATCCTGCTGTCTGCTGCCGTTTCGATTTGCGGATTGTCGGTTGCCTTCCCTGTCGGGGTCGGGCTGGCACTGGTATTGGGCGTATTGATCAATTACTTCGGTGCGGCTAAGGGAGAACCCTTGTTTATCTTTGCCGGCGTTCTATTGATCACGATCGCCATTATTCTAAATGGATTTGCCTACAAGAAAGCCCTGGTCGGCACTAAAAAGGTATCGGCCAAAGGAATCGGAATTGCGATTACCGCCGGAGTGATCATGGCCTTTTTCTACCGGTTTGTCGCCGCTTCTATGGACTTGAGCAGTTTTGCCGCGCCTGCAGCCGGCAAATTAACCCCTTATACAGCCGTATTTATCTTTGCCGTCGGTGTCTTCGTCAGTAATTTCATCTTCAATACCATTGCGATGAAACGCCCGGTGGAAGGAGAGCCGGTTTCTATTTCCGGTTATTTCAAGGGAAAGTCCGTTACCCATTTGGTAGGTATCCTCGGAGGTGCAATCTGGTGCCTCGGCCAGTCATTCAGTATGATCGCTTCCGAAAAAGCCGGTGCAGCCATTTCCTACGGATTAGGACAGGGAGCAACTTTGATTTCCGCTTTATGGGGTATACTTATCTGGAAAGAATTTAAAGGCGCCCCGAAAGCATCCGGTCAGTTGAATATGGCGATGTTCGTTTTATTTATTATCGGATTGGGCTTTTTGATCTATGCGGGGGCGTGAAAAATGCAATTCGTTATTCGTTTAATACACAAAAAGGAAGCCTATGGAATAGTCAGTTATGCAGCGAATCTATAAAAAAAGAATCGGAAAATGCCGGTAACATTCCCCGATTCGAAATACATTTTACTTTGTCAAACCAACTTTCCCTTGTCTGTAAACAAGTGGGAAGAGATTTATTCACACATAAAAACATTCAAAAGTATGAAAAAAGAATTAGATGACGG
>JAITVG010000152.1 GCA_031285925.1 Tannerellaceae bacterium | reverse complement strand
TTATTTCTTCAGATCATTGAAGAGTTCAAAACCCTGTTCGGGCGTTAATCCGTCGTGAACTACGGCATGGACTGCCTGTATCATGGCGGCGGGCGATGTGCTTTGGAA
Source organism: Tannerellaceae bacterium (assembly GCA_031285925.1). Classification (GTDB taxonomy): domain Bacteria; phylum Bacteroidota; class Bacteroidia; order Bacteroidales; family Tannerellaceae; genus QVMG01. Next base: position 5,539 of record JAITVG010000152.1, on the reverse strand, counting down.
TACGTTTCGTCCCATATCTACTCCGGCCGCGCCGTCGTTGATGGCATTGTAACACATTTCCAGCGCTTCTTTTTCCGGAAGTTTCTTTCCTCCGGCGATTACGATGGGCACAGGACATGCGGCTGCTACATTTTCAAATCCTTCGCAATAGTAGGATTTCACGATGTTGGCGCCGTTCTCCGCACATATACGGGTGGCCAAACCAAAATAGCGGGCGTCGCGAGCCATCTGTTTTCCTACGGCCGTCACTCCCATCACCGGGATATTGTGACGACTGCCCAAATCGACTGCCCTGTAAAGGTTTGCTACCGTTTTCGCTTCATAAAGAGGATCGCCGATAGAGAGCATGATCGCCATTGCCGAAACATTCAGGCGGATAGCGTCTTCGATATCCATAAGCACGTTATCGTTCAGTTCCGTTAATATGGATGTACCTGCATCCGAACGCAGGCAAACCGGTTTATTCGTGTTCGGCGGAATAATCGCTTGAAGTATTCCTCTTGTACACATCAGACAATCGGCATACTCAACCAAAGGAACGATGTTCAGATCGATCCTTTCCAAACCGGAAGTAGGCCCCATAATAAATCCGTGATCAAAAGCAAGCATCACCGTTTTCCCCGTATTCGGGTTGAAGATGCGCGACAGGCGGTCTTTCATTCCCCAAGGCTGGTGAGCCGCTCCTTTCACATGAAAATCCTGTGACACGGACGAAACTCCGACTCCGAAGTTCATTCCGTCCCTTAAATCATCTAAATCTGCCATTTTTATTATTTTATTATCAGTTGTTGAGTGTTTCCGCAAAAGCCTTTAGCATACAGCTCCACGACATGGCGCCGCTATCGGCTGTTCCGATGGAACGTTCGCCGTAATTCCGCGCACGTCCGAAGTTTGCTTTCATCGCAATGGTTGCGTCGGCTCCCCTTTGTGCTGCTTCGGCTCCGGCCTGCAGGATTTCTTTTATATCGCCGGAAGGGCACGATTCTATCGCCTCCACGGCGGGAATCAGGGCGTCCATCATTGTTTTATCGCCAACCAAAGCTTTTGTCTGTTGCTTTACATTCGCCAGCCCACCGGCGAACATTTTCCTTACTTCCGCCGCTGTCAGTTCCGTTCCTCCGGAATGATCGCTCATTCCCAGGAAAAAGGCGCCTAAAAGGGTACTTGTAGATCCGCTTACTTCCAGCATCACTCCCATTCCCATATCTCCCAGCATGGCTTTAAATTCCGTTCCCTGCCGGGCAGTCTTGGCCACACAGGTAAAGGCAGTGACAATAGCCGTGCCGTGATCGCCGTCACCAAGAACCGCATCCAGTTTGGAGAACTCTTCTTCGCGTTCTTTAATACGAAGAAGAGCGTTCTCCAACATGGATTTAAAACCATCGATCGTTAATTTTTCAATCATTATAATCAACTGTTAATGAAGGATTACTTCCCTACGGTTGTCCAATAAGGTGTATTGGCCGTTTTCTTAAAGTAACCGATATGATCTTCATCCAGAATAGCAAGCAGCATTTGGAAGCCGGACTGTTCCTGTACGGTGAGGATCTCCTGAATGCGCGACTCTGCGACCTGCATACCGCGGGCTTCCAGTTCCTTATATGCTTTGCGGAACACGATGCTTAATTCCATAAGCGTACTTGCCCCTACGCCGTTGATGATCAGCATCAGCTTGTCGCCGGCTTTCGGTTGCAATTTGCGGCACAGAAGATCAACCATCAGTGCAGCCGTTTCATCGGCAGATACCAAAGGAGCCTGTCCGCCGCCGCCTTCACCGTGTTGCCCCATACCTACTTCCATGATGCCTTCCGGAAGTTCGGATATGGTTGCATTGTTTTGCGGATGTGTACATTTGCCCATCGCTACGGCCAGAGTGGCTACCTTTTTGGTAAAACGTTCGCCGATTTCCAACAGTTCGTCCAAAGACTTGCCTTCTTCCGAAGCGGCTCCCAATATCTTATACAGGGGAACACAACCGGCCAGTCCGCGGCGATCTTCATCCGGAGCGTCAAGCCCGGCGCTGATGTCGTCGTACGTAAGTAATTTCTTTACCTTAATACCTGCACGTTCCGCCAACTGACATGCCATATTGGCGCTCATTACATCGCCGGCATGGTTCAGTACGACCAGCAGAATACCGGCTTCACGCTTCATCAATTGCAACGCCTGGAACAAACGCTGTGCTCCCGGAGCGGCAAAAACATCGCCTACTACCGAACAGTCCAGCATTCCTTCGCCCACGAAACCGCTCAACGCAGGCTCATGCCCCGAACCGCCCAACGTAACGATGGCTACCTTGTCTTCACTCTTGGGGTTGGCACGAACCACAATATTTTCTCCCGCCAACTTGATTTGACTGCTATATGCCAATGTTAATCCTTCCAGACACTCCTGTGTCACTTCCATCGGATCGTTTATAAACTTTGTCTTCATAATCTTAACCTCTCCCCCTGCCCCCTCTCCACAAGAGAGGGGATAAGGAGAGGAACATTTTATTTGCTGTTAATACTTTATTACTACAATTTTAGAACCTTCTCTTACCCCCTCTCTTGTGGAGAGGGGGCAGGGGGAGAGGTTTATTTTATTTCCATAATTTCCACAGCTATGCCTTCTTCTTCGATAAAGGCGATAGTCAGGTGTTCGTCGCATACGGCCGGGCCGAAGATTACTTTCTTTCCTTCCAGTTCTTTAGCCAGGTCGGGAACGGTATAGGCCATGTGCGTTTCTTTTTGTACCAGTTCGGGAAGGCAGCTTCCTTCTTCGAAGCGCAACCATTCGATCCGGTTCGTACTTTTGCTGTAATCAGTCAGCCAAACGCTAAGACCTTCATTCAATACAGCACCTTCTTTTTTCTCTGTGGTAATAATACCTACATGATTAAATGTTCTCATGATTTTTTTTATTTAAATAGATTTATAATAGATAGTTTTTCTTATATTTCGAATAAGAGGATAAAGCCAACAGAATAACAAATGCGGCAACTCCATACAAGTAAACAAAAACGCCACCCATGTCATCATTCTGCCCGTAAGAGTGCATTCCGCTCAGGAAATAATTCACTCCGAAATAGGTCATCATCACGGATGCGAAAGAAACGACGGACATCAGGTTGAACAACCAGGGATTGTCGTATTTCTTAATCAGCCGTAAATGGATCGCAATCGCATAAACGATCATTGTAATCAGCGCCCACGTTTCCTTCGGATCCCATCCCCAATATCTTCCCCAAGACTCATTCGCCCAGATTGCGCCGAGAAAAGTTCCGATGGTCATTAATACCAATCCGATGATCAGCGACATTTCATTGACTATGGTCAATTCTTTTATGCGGACGGCAAGCAGGGATTTATTCTTTGCTTTCAGAAACAGCATAATAACCAGGTCGGTCAATCCGATCAGGCAACTGATGCCAAAGAAACCGTAAGCCGCAACGATAACCGCCACATGAAACATGAGCCAGGGAGATTTCAATACCGGCACCAGCGGATTAATCTGAGGATCCATCCAGTTCAGTCCGGATACAAACAAAATAATTCCTCCGAACAAAATGGCCAAAGCGAACGTAAGCGAACTGCGGCGGGCAAAGATAAATCCGGCCAATACGGTAGCCCACGAAACATAAACCATCGTTTCATACGAATTACTCCAGGGAGCATAACCGGCAATATACCAACGCATTCCCATGCCATAGATATGAAAACAAAATACAGCGGCCACCAGAATACCCAATATCCACCGAAACACATCGAGCCATTTCTTTTGCTGAAACAATGCGACAAAAGAAAAAACCAGCAACAGTCCGCCCAGAATTAAATATCCGAGTTTGCATTTTTTGAATACGTTCAGTTGATTGTACTTTATTTCCGCCGCGATACGTTTGGGATTGATGTCCAATGTTTTGTTCTTTGCCTGCTGATAGGTTTGAAGCATTCCCAATATTTCATCCGGTTTCTTCCAGTCGCCCGAGTGCAACGCCGATTGTACTTCTCCGATATACCATGGAAAGATTTGGACAACAAACAAAGAATCTTTTCCTTCAAATTCCGACAAGTCGTCGCCCGGCGCAAACCAGGCATGGTTCGGATCATCTTCTTTCGGGAAAAGATTAAGCATCTGATGATTGAATAATTGGTGCAGGATATTTACTTTCTCATCCAGCTTCATCAGGTCTTTATCAAAGGCGGTACGTTCGGAAGGTATTTTATTGTAAGCCTGATCCAGCCGTTCCTGTAATTTGTATCCTCCTTTTTCGTCAAACATTTCAAGATAAGAACAGGCATCTTTTGCCAGGCCATAAAAACCGGCTAATTCATCGTTCGTTGAAACTATAAAAGGAATACGCATCCACATGTCCGGCATGGCAAGCATACTGATGAGGAACTGGTCGGAATTGTATTGCCCTATCTTTTCCGTCCTTGAAACCTTACGGAGAATTTCCGAAGAAAATGTATTCATCGGCAACATGCGTCCGTTAGATGATTGAACAGGTAAGGATCCGAATTGACGGGCATGTTCGATATCGACCGGATACTTTTGTACGGCATCAAGCAATGGGGAAGATATTCTGACTTTCGCTTCCAGTGATCCACCCGCCCATAGAAGAATAAGCGCAATGATACCCGCGGTATTCCGTACCTCCCGCAAACGCCGGCTTAAATACCTGAATCGGGAGTTCTTCCCGAAAAGGCAAAAGATTAAACCGGCAAACAGGATAAAGTAGCCGGTGTAAGTAATATTACGCCCGGCGACATCTTTATTGACCGACAATATCGTACCCAATTCATCTTTATCAAAGGAAGCCTGAAAGAAACGATAACCTTTCACGTCCAGTACATTATTCATAAACACTTTCTCGTTGCGGGTTTCTCCATCTACACGCACCAGTAATTCGCTTTCATAAGAAGACGGACTGGACGAACCCGGATAACGGGTCAGCGTAAATTTAACAAGTTCCACCTCAAAAGGTAAAGTATGAAAATAAGTATCCGTGGATGTGCGGATCGCAATACGGTTGCTTGATTTTCCTTCGCGCAGGTGAAGAATACCTTCTTCACCAAACACATGAGAAACCAACGCTCCCAAAAGGATAACGACAAAAGCGAAATGAACAAATAACATCCCCCACTTCTTTTGCTTCAACAGCTGTCGCCGAACGACAACCGCCACAAAGTTGGCCACCATTAAAAACTGCAACAGAAAAAACCAGGGAGAAAAATAGATCATGCCTTTGGCAGCCATTGTTCCGTGATACTTCTCTATAAATGTAGCCATAGCCAATGCGGCAGCATACACGACAAGCAAAACAATCGTAGTCTTGCAGGAAGATATTATTTGTTCAATCCTATCGAGCATTGTGTTGTGTTTAGTCTTCAATGATCACACGGAAACCTACATTGTACACTCGTTGCCACGGATAGTAAGCCTTACGGGCGTGGGCAGCAGATAGCTTCGCACGCTCGATATAAGAACCGCCTCGCGCTACCTTATATTCGGATGTAGCTTTCGACTTTTCATTATAGGGATAAGGAAGATAGTCGGA
>JAITVG010000115.1 GCA_031285925.1 Tannerellaceae bacterium | reverse complement strand
TGTAGGTTTGTGGAAAATTGCAGTATTATGGAAGATGTGTTAATCATACAGGAACGGGTTAGAAACACTATTGATCTTGGTGAAAGCCATTTCAGAGAATTTAAAACCGCATTTGAAGGAAGACCTGATAATAAGAAACCAAGATTGGTTAAAAAGATTTGTGAAGATATCGGCGAAGCGCTGGTTGCATTTGCCAATGCTGATGGAGGGGAACTGCTTATCGGCGTGGAAGATGATGGCTCTATTACAGGCATTCCCCATTCGGAAGACGATATTGCTGCAATGCTTGCGGCAACTAAAACTCATATCTATCATGATCCGGAACAACCATTGCAAGATAAATTACCCTTATCTGTTGTGACAAAACTGAATATAGACGGAAAAACTGTTTTATATTTTGCGGTAAATAAAGGAGTATCTCAAATCTATCAACTGCCGGATGGCCGGTGTGTCCGCAGGAAAGACAAATCAACAATGCCTGAATCCGTAGATAAAATATATTTTGAACGTCAGGAAATACGCTCACGGGAATATGACAGTCAATTCGTAGACGGAGCATTGGTGGCAGATTTGGATCTGTCGTTTTTGCAGGGCGTTGCCGACTCATACATAAGAGGTTTAAGCATAGAACTCTTTTTACAGCAAACAGGTTTAGCCGTTTATGGAACGAATGGATTGCGTTTGAAAAGAGCGGCTTTGTTGTTGTTTGCCAAATCCGGTGAAATCAGCCGCTGGCATTCAAAATGCCAAATCCGGTTTCTGAAAGTAAATGGCAACGAATTAAAATCCGGTGAAAACTACAACGTAATAAGCGATGAAAGTGTTCAGGGAAATATATTTGAGTTGTGGTTTAAATCATGGGAAAACCTGAGGCCTTATCTGGCTTATAAAACAGAATTTGGCTCCGATTCCAAGTTCAAACAGAAATACATTTATCCGGAAGATGCATGTAAAGAAGCCATACTTAATGCCATTGCCCATAGAGATTATTCCAATCAAAACGGAATTGAAATATATATATTCAATGATAGGATCGAGATAAAAAGCCCCGGAGCCTTATTATCGACTATCACAATAAAAAATCTTTACGAACTTGAAGGAGCACACGAGTCCAGAAATCCGCTTGTTGCAAAAATTTTAAGAGAATACAAACTGATGCGTGAACTTGGTGAAGGTATGAAACGCATATTTAACTTAATGAGTGAAAACGAATTGGAAAAGCCTGTTTTATATTCAAACGGTTCGTGGTTCAGAGTAACATTAAGTAACTTATCATGGAATAAAATTTAAAACGGTTTCTAAAGATAACATGACATATCCTTCAATAACTGAAACGATTAACTCTCTCCTTCGGGAGCGAATCTTAATCCTCGACGGTGGAATGGGAACGATGATCCAGCGTTACGGTCTGACGGAAGCAGACTACCGCGGCGAACGTTTCGCAAACTGTACGGGCGAACAGAAAGGCAACAACGACCTTTTAAACATAACCCGTCCCGATGTGATCCGCTCCATTCACCGGCAATACCTGGAGGCCGGAGCAGATATATTTGCAACCAATACGTTTAATGCCAACCGCATCTCGATGGAAGACTACGACATGCAGGCGCACGTGAAAGAAATCAATATCGCCGCAGGCAGACTGGCACGTGAAGTTGCGGATACTTTCATGGCAGAACATCCGGAGCGCACTGTCTTTGTGGCCGGTTCCATCGGTCCTACCAATAAAACGGCGTCCATAAGCCCTGACGTGAACGATCCGGCTTACCGTGCGGTTTCCTATATGGATTTGCACCGGGCTTACAGGGAGCAGGTGGAAGCGTTGATCGCGGGCGGCGTCGATATTATTCTATTTGAAACCACATTCGACACGCTCAACGTGAAAGCCGGACTGGATGCCGCCGAAACGGTAATGAGAGAAACAGGAAACGACCTGCCCGTGATGCTTTCCCTGACCCTTTCCGCACAGGGAGGGCGCACTTTCTCCGGGCAAACCCTGAGCGCTTTTCTGGCTTCCGTGCAACATTCCCGGATTATCAGCATCGGCCTCAACTGTTCCTTCGGAGCAACGGATATGCTTCCTTACCTCAGGGAGCTGGCGCATACGGCTCCTTATTATATCAGCGCTTATCCCAATGCCGGCTTGCCGAACAGTTTCGGGGCTTACGACGAAACGCCGGAGCGGATGGCCGCCCACATAGAACCGTTCCTGTCGGAAGGGCTGGTCAATATCCTGGGCGGATGTTGCGGAACTACTCCCGATCATATTGCCCGGTTTCCTGCACTGGCAAGGAATGCGGCGCCGCATGTACCGGCATCGCGCAGCAGTGACCTTTGGCTTTCCGGCCTGGAACTGCTGGAAGTGAAGCCGGAGAATCGTTTCGTGAATATCGGCGAACGCTGCAACGTGGCAGGCTCGCGCAAGTTTCTTCGCCTGATCAGGGAAGAAAACTACGAGGAAGCACTGGTCATCGCCCGCAGGCAGGTGGAAGACGGGGCGCAGGTGATTGACATCAACATGGACGACGGCATGTTGGACGCCACACGGGAAATGACAACCTTTCTGCGCCTAATCGCATCCGAGCCGGATATAGCGCGTGTTCCGGTGATGATCGATTCCTCAAAATGGGACGTGATCGAGCAGGGCTTGATGTGTGTGCAGGGAAAAAGTATTGTCAATTCGATCTCTTTGAAGGAAGGTGAAGAAATATTCCTTCAACATGCCCGCCGCATCAGGCAGTCGGGCGCCGCCGCCGTGGTTATGGCTTTCGACGAGAAAGGGCAGGCGGATAGCTTTGAACGTAAAACCGAAATTTGCGCACGGGCTTATCATCTGCTGCTGAAGGAAGCTGGGTTTGAACCGCAGGATATTATCTTCGACCCGAACGTGCTGGCCATCGCCACCGGCATCGAAGAACACAACGGATACGCCCTTGCATTTATTCAAACCGTAAAATGGATCAAACAGCATCTGCCCGGCGCGAAAGTGAGTGGCGGAGTGAGCAACCTTTCCTTTTCATTCCGTGGAAATAACTATGTGCGCGAGGCCATGCATGCCGTCTTCCTTTATCACGCGATAAGGGAAGGTATGGACATGGGGATCGTGAACCCGTCGACAGCGGTTTTATATGAAGATCTGGAACCTGCCTTTCGCAGCCTGCTGGAAGACGTCGTGCTGAACAGGCGGACAGGCGCGGCGGACGAGTTGATTGCTTATGCACAGCAGTTACAGGCTCCGGCGTCTGTCCGAAGTGAAGAAGATAAAAGGGAAACCTGGCGGGAATCTACCGTGGAAGAACGCCTGGAGTACGCTTTGACGAAAGGGGTAGGGGAGTATCTGGAAAGCGATTTGACGGAAGCTTTGGAGAAGTATCCGCGTGCGGTGCAGCTCATCGACGGCCCTTTAATGTCGGGAATGAATAAAGTCGGGGAGTTGTTTGGCGCCGGGAAAATGTTTTTGCCGCAAGTCGTTAAGACCGCCCGCACGATGAAAAAGGCGGTCACGATCCTTCAACCGGTGATAGAAGCCGAGAAACAGGCGTCAGGATCGGCGAAGGCAGGGAAAGTGCTGTTCGCTACCGTGAAAGGCGACGTGCATGACATCGGGAAAAACATCACATCCATCGTATTGGCTTGCAATAATTACGAGGTCGTAGACTTGGGAGTGATGGTCGCTGCCGAAACGATCATACAAAAGATAAACGAAGAAAAGCCGGATCTGCTTTGCCTGTCGGGACTGATCACCCCGTCACTGGAAGAAATGATCCACGTTGCCGGTGAACTGCAAAAGGCAGGTATCACCATTCCCGTGATGATAGGAGGAGCGACAACTTCCAGGCTGCATACTGCGGTAAAGATCGCTCCTCTTTACAACTATCCGGTGATCCATGTTTCGGATGCTTCGCAAAATCCGGCCGTCGCCGCCAAACTTCTTCATCCCGATACCCGCAACTCTTACATCGAGCAGTTAAACCGGGAATACGAAGCATTGAGAAGCGGAATGGGCAGAAAAAAGGAGAAGCTGGTATCCCTTGCCTATGCCCGCGAACACCGTCCGACTTTGGATTGGGCGAATTACCGTCCGACTGTTCCCAAGCGGTTGGGAATAACCGAATGGTCGCCAGTGCCTTTAGCCGAAGTGATCCCCTATATAAACTGGAGTTATTTCTTTACGGCCTGGAAATTAAGCGCACGCTATGCCGGAATCGCTTCCGTTCACGGTTGCGATGCCTGTCGTGCCTCCTGGTTGTCGGCCTTTTCGGAAGAGGAACGCGCCAAAGCCTCCGAAGCGATGCAGTTATATAAAGACGCGGTTCGGATGCTGGATTATCTGATGGAGTTGAACGCGGAATATTGCCGCGCCCTGTACGGATTGTTTCCGGCAAACAGTGACGGGGATAATCTTTGTATGGGCGGACAGGTGTTTCCTTTATTGAGGCAGCAGGAAGAACGTGAAGGTTCGGTATATAAATCCCTGTCCGATTATGTAATGCCTTTATCGGAAGGGCGGACGGACTACGTGGGGGCATTTGTCGTCACAGGCGCTTCGGGCGCCGGTTATCTGAAAGAAAAGCTGGAAGCGGAAGGCGATCCTTACAAGTCCGTACTGTTGCAGACATTGACCGATCGCCTAGCGGAAGCCGCATCGGAATACCTGCACCTGAAAGTGCG
>JAITVG010000154.1 GCA_031285925.1 Tannerellaceae bacterium | reverse complement strand
GCTTTTGAGGAAAAAACTTTTACATTTGCACCGCAATAATAAAGCGGGATGTAGCTCAGCCCGGTAGAGTACGCGTCTGGGGGGCGTGTGGTCGCAGGTTCAAATCCTGTCATCCCGACAAAGAAAATCAGCCATTTACAATAAAAAGTAAGTGGCTGATTTATTTTTTACTGACGGATTACTGACGAAATGGAAAGTCCCCTTTCGGGGGAACAACGTTCGCTTAGCGAAGCGTAAAGCAATTAGGGGACTCTTCCTTTACCGTCGGAAATAATATCCCAGCGAGAGGGCAACGTTATTCTGATAGACTGCGGATTCTCCTTCGCGTTTGGTAGCGCGGCGGTCTAACGTTCCGAGGTTGGAATGGATAGAGAAAAAGTAACGACTGTACTCCACTGCAAATCCCGTGCTTACACCCAAGTCAAAAGGTTTGAGGTCTTTTTCTTCCGTTCCTCCGAAATTCAGATCGACGTCCGTTTGGCGGCTACTCATCTTTCCGAAAAGAGAGAAATCGAGGGATGGGCCTGCATACAGGCTGATCCGGAAATCGTAGAAAGGATAAGTAAAAACTATATTCAGCGGAATATTCAGGGAATTGTACCAGCATTTGTTAAACAAGGCCATTCCATCCTTGTCCACGCCCGAATACCAGGAACCGCCCTGGTTTACAAAAGCTATTTCAGGGCGGAAAGAAAAACGTTCATAGATGAATGCTAAAGGTATATCCGCAATTCCGGCTATACTGAACCCTGTTTTGGATCCCGATTCATAGTTTGTCCCGACTTTTTGAACAAGGGTGGCATACGAAGCACCCGCCCTTATCCCGAAATCGACCGTCTGCGCCGAAAGAGAAGACGCAACCACCGACAGAACGGCAAAACAAATAATACCTGACTTTCTCATAACTTTATGTTTTATCTACCTGTCTACAAAGATAAATTGTTTAGATGTTTTACCCAAAACTACGGTAGTTTTTTACGACAATCCCAAATGTTAATGAAGTGCAGCTTGCTCTCGCGAAAACAATGAATTTGTGACAGAGAAATGCCTGTCAAGTAATGGGAAGTCCTTAATGTTTTGTTGCTTTCTACGTATACTTTTAATCTTTTCACAGCTGTGAAAAGATTAAAAGTACCTATACAAACCACTAAAAGTAGCCGTGTGAGCCACTAATTGCCATAACTAGAATTGGTAAAATAGTTTGCTTGGCCTCAATTCAATATTTCGCCAAACGAAACGTTTGTAAAACCGGAGAATAACATTACTTTTGTCAAAGTAATATTCAAATCAATTTCTAACACAACAAATTAAAAGAAAACAAATCCATGAAATTTGAACTAATTAAATTATCGTATGCGCCGGATGCGCTCGAACCGGTTATCAGCAAAAAAACCATAGAGTTTCATCACGGAAAGCATCTTTTGGCTTATGTAAACAAGTTGAATGAATTAATCGCCGGAACCGAATTTGAGGGAGCGGCATTGATCGATATTGTGAAAGGCGCCGACGGTGCGGTGTTCAACAATGCCGGTCAGGTACTGAATCACGAACTCTATCTCACGCAGTTTTCTCCCCGTGGCGGCGGACAGCCAACCGGACAGTTAGCCGAAGCCATCGACAGGGAATGGGGTTCGTTTGAAAGTTTCAAGAAAGTTTTTGAAGATTCCGGCGTAGGTTTGTTCGGATCGGGCTGGGTTTGGCTGGCGAAAGACAAGGCCGGCAAATTGCAGATCACCAAGGAACCGAACGCAGGCAATCCGGTGACTAAAGGTTTGACGCCCATTTTGGGATTCGACGTTTGGGAGCACGCCTATTATCTCGATTTTCAGAACCGCCGTGCAGATCACCTGAAAGAACTCTGGCGAATTGTGGATTGGAATGTAGCGGATGAAAGATACATGATATAAATGTATACATGAAAAAATTAGCCTTACTTCTTCTTACTATTATATCCGTTACAACGGTAGAGCTAAAAGCCGCCGAAGATTTTCATCCGCAATCCCACTGGATTGCCACCGAGTCTTCTCAAGGTACTCCGAATACATGGCTTTGCTATACTAAAATTGTGCAGGTATCCGGCATTCCCGGCAAAGTTGTTGCCAATATCGCCGCAGATTCCAAGTACTGGCTATGGATTAACGGCGAAGCGATAGTCTTTGAGGGTGGATTGAAACGGGGGCCTGCTCCCAATGCCATTTATTACGATCAGGTAGATATAGCTCCATTCCTGAAAAGCGGAGAAAATAAAATAGCTGTATTGGTTTGGCATTTCGGCAAAAACGGATTCAGTCATGTAAACAGTGGAACAGCCGGCCTGCTGTTTAGTGCACACGAGTCCGGTTTGGTTATTGTCAGCGACAAGACTTGGAGTTGTAATGTATATAAAGCCTATCAGGACACCGAAGCGCCATTCCCCAACTACCGTTTACCGGAAAGTAATATCCGCTTTGATGCACGCATGGAGTCGGCGGGATGGAATATGCCCGGATTTAAAGGCCGTTCGGGAGCGTCCATTGAAATCTGCTTTCCCGGAGATGCTCCCTTCGGAAAGTTAATTCCCCGCCCCATTCCAATGTGGAAAGACAGCGGATTGCAAGAGTATACGAGCGTTGCAAAGAACAGTGAGGGGGATACCATTCGTTGCCGGCTTCCGTATAACAGTCAGGTGACTCCCTACCTGCGGGTTAAAGCGCCTGCGGGATTGTGCATCGGGATGATGACGGACAATTATAAGGGCGGCAGCGAAAACAACGTCAGGGCTGAATACATTACCCGCGAAGGCGAACAGGAATACGAAAGCTACGGATGGATGAACGGGGAAGAGATGTGGTATATCGTACCTTCCGGCGTAGAGGTGCTGGAACTGAAATACCGCGAAACGGGCTATAATACGGACATAGTGGGTTCCTTCAACTGCAACGACGAGTTCTTCAACCGGTTATGGGAACGAAGTGCCCGTACCTTATATATCACCATGCGCGACAGCTATATGGACTGCCCCGACCGCGAACGGGCACAATGGTGGGGTGATGAAGTAAACGAACTCGGCGAAGCCTTTTACGCCCTCGACCCGCGCGGTTGGAAACTGGCAACTAAAGGCATCTACGAACTTATGAAGTGGCAACGCCCGGACGGTAAAGTCTTCTCTCCGCTCCCATCCACAAACTGGTGCAAGGAGCTCCCGTTGCAAATGCTTGCATCCGTCGGCTGGTACGGCTTTTACACCCAGGCTTTTTACAGCAACGATTTCTCTTTTGTCCCCCACATATACGACGGTTTGAAAAAGTATCTGCATAGCGTGTGGCAAGTCGATGCGCAGGGAATCCCCCTGACGCGCCCGGGCGACTGGAACTGGGGCGATTGGGGTAGCAATATCGACATGGAAGTGCTCACCACCTGCTGGTATTATCTCGCGCTGAAAGGGGAAAGGGAGTTTGCCGTTTATCTCAACAAGCAGGAAGATGTTAAACTGATAGATGGCATGATGCAGCGCATAGCCTCGGCTTTCGACGGGCGTTACTGGACAGGCGCAGCCTATCGTTCCGCTTCCTACAAGGGGGAAACCGACGACCGCTCCCAAGCCATGGCCGTTGTCAGCGGTTTGGCGCCGGCAGATAAATATCCGGCATTGCTCAACGTGCTGAAGAAGGAATATCACGCCAGTCCGTACATGGAAAAATACATAATGGAAGCCCTGTTTGTGATGAAAGAGGCCGACTTTGCCCTTGATCGTACGCGCAACCGCTATGCCAAAATGATGTCATATCCTCACACAACCCTGTTTGAAGGCTGGGGAATCGGTGCCGAAGGTTTTGGCGGCGGAACCATCAATCACGCATGGAGCGGAGGCCCGCTGACGATACTCAGTCAAAAGCTCTGCGGCATAGAGCCTGTGGAGCCGGCATTCAAACGTTTCCGCATCGCCCCGCAGCTTGGAACAATCAATACGGCCTCGGCCGTAGTCCCCACGCTCTATGGAGAGATTAAGGTTGATATTAAGCGAAAAGGGCGCAAGAACATCCGTATGAAAGTAACCGTTCCGCAGGGCACAACCGCCTTGGCAGTGCTCCCCAACGGCAAAGAGAAAGAACTTGGTGCGGGGGAACATGAGGTGCAATAAGTTAAGAATACAAGCCTGTCTTAATCGACCTTACCCTGTCGATCAAAAGCCGTGGATAGCTGTCCTCATATCCTCGGCTTTGATCTTTTTCCTGTTGGGACTGTTTCAACCGTTCGGGTTGAGCACGTTCCCTTCGGCACGCAAATGGATGATTGTAGGAGGGTATGCACTTGTAACTGCGATTTCGACGGCTGTGGTCGGCTATCTGTTCCCAATGGTATTCAAACGCTTTTATCATCCCGATAGATGGACTTACGGCAAGAATATACTGCAATGTATATTTATTGTATCGGTTATCGGCTTGGGTAATTTCCTATTCGACCGGGGTTTGACGGACAGGCCGTCGGATACTTTCATCCCTATGCTTCTGACTTATTTGCTGATCACCTTTCTGATCGGTATTATTCCCGCCGTTGTTATTGTCGTGCTCTCGCAGAACAGAAACCTGAAAAGGAATTTTCGGGATGCGCGTGAGCTTAACAGGCATCTGGCCGACAGTCTGAAAGCTACTGAAAAGGTACACCGGGAGGGTACGCCCGTGCGGCTTTCGGGCGCGACAAAAGACGGGATCGAACTGTATCCGGAAGATATTCTTTATCTGGAAGCCGCCGGAAACTATATCCTGATCCACTACAAAACTGCCGGACAGGACGCCGTTGAGCAGAAGCGCTTGCGGGCAACAATCAGTCAAATGGAGGAGATGCTGGCGGCATATTCCTTTATCGTTAAGTGCCACCGGGCGTTTCTTGTCAATCTTTCTTATATTACCGCTGTGGAAGGTAATTCGCAGGGCTTGCTGCTGAGCCTTCGTCATGTTAGCAATACGATCCCGGTTTCCCGCACATATACAAAGCTACTGCACAGGATGTCGGAGCAGGCATAACCGACGGCTTGCCGTTCATCCCGAAACCTGTGACGAACGGCTTCTGCCATACATTCCGTCCCTCAAGGCGGCTGTTTATCCCACTTTTTCTTCAAGTTTATTTCATCGTTTTACTTTTGCGGCGTAAACATTTAAAAAATAAACTTATGAGAAAGATGATTTTTGTATTCCTGTCTTTATTCCTCTTCGGAAACGTATTCGCTCAGATGGACGAAAAATTTTACCATCCCGACAGGGAATGGATTCCTGTGGATATTCCCAATTATTCGGAAATGATGCTGATTGTGCAGCAGGATACGATCTATTCGGCATGGATCCGCCCGGAACAGCCCGCCAAGGCTACGATCCTTTATTTTCACGGGAACGGCGGAAATATTTCCAAATGGATGAAACATGTCAAGCCGATGATAGATGCCGGATTTCAAGTGTTCATGCCGGATTACCGGGGTTACGGGAAATCGACCGGAAAGCCTACGCATGTCAATATCGCTCACGACGCCCGGGCGTTCTTCGATACGCTGATGCGGCAGCCGGGCGTATCCGATCTTCCGCTTATCGTCTACGGCGCTTCGCTCGGCACACAGGTGGCCGTCCATCTGACACGTCACAATAATAAAAAAATATCCGCCCTGGTGCTCGACGGAATGATGGCTTCATTTACCGATATTGCCCTGGCAACATCTCCTGTCGAACATCATCCTTACATCAGGCAGCTTGTAACTTCTCCCTATTCCGCCATTGAGGACATCGGCCACGTGGCGCACGTCAATCTACTGGTCATTCATTCCGAAGAAGACGCGGTGCCCATCTCCGGAGCGCGTTCCGTCTACGAAAAGGCTGTATGCCCGAAGGATTTCTGGCTGTATGAAGGCAAGCATCTGGAAGCCGGAGTGCTCTATCCCGACCGGATGATAGCCCGCCTGAACAGGCTTGTCAAGCAGGAATAAAACGATTCCCCGGAGGGGATGGAAAAGGAGTTTTTAAAAGCATCAACAGTTTGTCCGGAAAGTATAGGTAGTACGCGCTCGTACTACCTATAGTACGGCGCCGTTGTATAGGTACTACGAGCGCGTACTATATATAGAAACACTTTTTAACAACCGGTTAATGCGCTGTGCATTTGTGTGTTAGGATTATTTCTCCCTTAACCCTGCTGATCAGTATAAATAATACGTTTCGACGATTTTTGAAAGAGGTTTCGTTCATCGCCTTGACGTATTGTTGGCGTATTTATTTTTGTTAATTGACGTATTAAAGAATAGTCATTTTTTAACTCTTTCGCTTTTTTACCCATTATGTTTGCAGCAAATTCAATCTTAAATAAAATTGATTCATTATGAGAAATCTTTTGTTAACGTATGCGTTTTTGTTGGCCACGGCCTTTGGTTTGTACGCACAGAATGTACAGCTAAAAGGAGTGGTTGTTTCGGCCACAGACAATGAACCATTGCTTGGCGTGAACGTTGTTGTTAAAGAAACAACGAACGGCACCGTTACCGGACTGGACGGAGATTTTACGCTCAACGCTCCCGACGGTAGCCTTCTGAGTATTTCTTATGTAGGCTACACTACACAGGAATTAAGGGCGGATGCTTCTTCGCCGATGCGTATTGTATTGCATGAAGACACGGAATTGCTGGACGAAGTGGTTGTCGTAGGCTATGGAGTGCAGAAAAAAAGTGTGGTAACGGCTGCGATCAGCCGGGTGACTGCCGAAGATTTGAGCAGCAGCAATCCATCGCGTGTGGAAGATGTGCTGAAAGGAAAGGTCTCCGGCGTACAGATCACCCAAAGTTCCGGGCAACCGGGCGCGGACTCCAAGGTGCGCATTCGCGGGATCGGTACGGTGAACGACAGTAATCCGCTGTACATTATCGACGGAATGCCTGTCGGAGGCGGCATTAACTACCTCAATCCCGCCGATATTCAGTCGGTCGAAATCCTGAAAGACGCGGCATCGGCTGCCATCTACGGTACGCGCGGTGCGAACGGGGTTATCCTGATCACTACCAAAGGAGGCGGAAAAGGGAAAGCGACCGTGAACTACGAGATGAGCTACGGCTGGCAAAATCCGTGGAAAAAGAAATCCGTACTCAACGCGCAGGAGTACATGGTTATTATGAACGAAAGCCAGATCAACGACGGAAACGCTCCCCGCTATGCGCAAAGCGACATTGCCGCCGCCGGAACGGGTACAGACTGGCAGGATGAAACCTTCAACTACGACGCTCCGGTTCAGAACCATCAGATAAGTGTCAGCGGAGGAAACGAAAAGGCGCAGTATTTTCTTTCTCTCGGTTATTACAACCAGGAAGGGATCGTGGGAGGTAACTACGGAAAGTCGAACTACGACCGCTGGAGCCTGCGCACGAACTCCACCTACGAAGTGTTTGAAGACGTGAGCCGTTCTTTCCTGAACAAGGTAAAGGTGGGCGTAAATATCGGCTATTCCCGGAATAAAAGCACCGGCATCGAAACCAACTCCGAATACGGCTCCATACTGGGAAGCGCGCTGACGTTCAGTCCGCTTGTCCCCGTCTATGCCGACGAAGCGACGGCGGCCTCGATCCTGGCGCAATATCCTTATGCCGTTACCGACAAGGACGGGCGTGTATTCTCCATTCCTCCCACAGGTTTTCAGGAAATATCAAACCCGGTGGGAATGCTCAACCAGCCGCGCAGCGAACAGAGCAACGACGATAAGTTCGTAGGCTCCCTGTGGGCGGAAATAGACGTGCTTCCCGGTTTGAAATTCAAGAGCAGCTACGGCTTCGACCTCGCGTTCTGGGGCAAGGATGGCTACGAGTTTCCTTATTTCCTCGCCACGCAGGGCAAAAACATCACCCAAAGTTCCGTGTGGAATGAAATGAACCGCGGATATACGTGGCTGATCGAAAACGTATTGACTTATCAAAATACATTCGCCGAAAAGCATAACCTGACCGTCGTGCTCGGACAATCCGCACAGAAATACCAGACCAAACAATTAGGCGGCAGCGATTACGACCTGCTGGAAACAGACCCGAACAAGGCATGGATCAATTCGGCCATCGCCGACCGCGACCAGGAACGGATCTACGGAGGAACCGGCGGATATAATTTCGAGTCGCTGGCTTCTTATTTCGGCCGTGTCGATTATAACTACGACGAGCGCTACATGCTTCAGGCAACTGTCCGCCGCGACGGTTCTTCCAAGTTCGGGGCAAACAACAAATGGGCGGTGTTCCCCGCAGTGTCTGTCGGTTGGAACGTGTTGAACGAACCTTATCTGACGGATCATCGCCCGGAATGGTTCGATGCCTTCAAGCTCCGTTTCAGCTGGGGTAAGAACGGTAATCAGAACATCGGTAACTTCCGCTATACCTCCCTGATGGACGGCGGGCAGAATTACTACTTCGGCGGAGGATACTCGGTTGCCGACGAAGCGAAAAGCGGAAGTATGCAATACGGAACCTCTCCGGCAGCTATTCCCAATCCGAACGTGAGATGGGAAGAATCCGAACAGATCGACCTGGGCTTCGATGTCCGTTTCTTCAGCAACGCTTTGAGCTTTGGCTTCGACTATTTTCAAAAGAAGACCAACGGTATGCTGATGGATCAGCCGATCCCTTCGTATGTGGGACAGAGCGCTCCGATAGCCAACGTGGGCGACATGGAGAACCGGGGGATGGAGTTTGAACTGGGCTGGAAGCAGACGCTCGGGGATTTCAGCTATAACGTTTCGGCCAATGCCACTTACATGAAGAATAAGTTGATCAAACTCGGCAACGCTTCCGGCGAAGCGACTTATCAAAGTGCGGGGGCTTCCGGCGTGGGCAGCTACGTGAAGGGAAGCAACGGCGAAGTGTGGCCTTATTTCTACGGATACAAAACCGACGGTATTTTTCAGAATCAGGCGGAAGTGGACAGCTACGTGAACGATAAGGGAGAAAAAATGCAGCCTATCGCTCAACCGGGCGACGTGCGTTTCGTAGACTTCAACGGCGATGGCGTGATCGACGATACCGACAAGACAAAAATAGGTAAGGGAATGCCGGACTGGACTTACGGTTTCAGCCTCGGCGCCGAATGGAAAGGTTTCGACCTGAACCTGTTCTTCCAGGGAACGGCCGGAAACGACATCTTCGACTTCTCCCAGCGCGGGGATATTCCGGCAATGAACCGCCCGACGTGGATACTTTCACGCTGGATCGGCGAAGGTACTTCCAACAGGATTCCGCGCATGAGCAGCGCCAATCCGAACAGTAACTGGCGTTCGTCGGATATTTATGTAAAGTGCGGCTCTTACATGCGCCTGAAAAACGCGCAACTAGGATATACCCTTCCTGCCGTCCTGACAAAGAAAGCCTCCATCCAGCGGCTACGCCTGTTTGTTTCCGCCGAGAATCTGCTCACTTTCACCGGATACGACGGATTCGATCCTGAGGTTGCTACCGGCGACTATAACCATATCGGAGTAGATAAAGGTATTTATCCGCAATCGCGCACCGTCTCTTTAGGCGCTAACATTACTTTCTAATTCATTAAATCAAACAGATATGAAACGATATAAATTATATACAACAATAGTTGCGCTTGCAGGGGTTTTGTTTATGACTTCCTGCGGAGATGACTTCCTGACGGCCAATTCAACGGAAAAGCAGGAAGCCGGCGGTGCGGCAACCGAAGGGGCTATCCTTTCCAATCTGGGGTCGGCCTATCAGATCCTGCTGTTCGACAGTTATGCCAACAATAATTACAATGGGGTTCTGCTCATGTCCGACCTCCGTTCGGACGACCTCTTCAAGGGTGGCGGCGATGCCGGCGACCAGGGGCAGCTCTATCGCCTTTCGCTGTTTACTTCCAGCGCAGCCGAAACGGTCGGCGGTTTGTGGAGTATCTACTACACCGGGTTGGCGCGTTGCAACAACGTAATCATCGCCTGCGAAAACGCAGTGGGCGTAAACGAAGGCAAACTTGCGCAGTACAAGGCCGAAGCTCATTTCCTCCGTGCTTACTACGTACACCTGCTGTGGAAATTCTGGGGAAACATCCCTTATTTTGAAGAACCTCTCAGCAGCCCTCCCTACATGGCACGGCAGTATGCGGCAGACGAAGTATATAACGAGATCATGGAAGACCTTGCCGTTGCCTGCGCAGAAGGCGCCATGCCGATGCGTTCCGGCGGAGCGGATCTGGGACGTGCCTCGCGTGCGGCCGCATTGATGCTGAAAGCCCGCGTTGTTCTTTATCAGAAAGATCAAAGCCGTTACGGTGAGATCACACAGGATATGGCTACCATCATCAGCGGCGGTGAATATGGCCTGTTCGCCGATTTCGATGCGATGTGGAACGATGAAAACGAGTTTTGCAACGAATCCATCTTTGAAAGCAACCAACTGCCGGAAGGAAAAACCTGGTCTACCGGTTGGGGAGGATACGGAACAAACTTGCCGGCATTCATTTCTCCAAGCGAGTTGAACGATCCGAGCGGAGTATTTAAAGGCGGCTGGGGATTCGGCCCGGTGCGTCCCGGCGCTTATGCCATTTATGAAGAGGGCGACCTCCGCCGCGACGGTTCCATCAATGTTTGGCCGGAAGGTTCTTACGGAGTGCGCTTCCAGAATACGGGAATGTACCAGCGCAAATATGCCGCGCGCACAGGTTATAATCCGCCTCCGGGAGATACCGACCTGAATTATTGCAACAATCTTCGCCTCTTCCGCTTCGCGGAAACTTTGCTTAACTATGTGGAACTGGTTCGTATGCACGGACAGTCCGAAGTGCAGGGCGTGAATGCGCAGGATTGCTTCGACCTTATCCGCAGCCGCGCTTTCGGAGAGGCTAATTCCATCCCACCGACGGAAGCGAACATCAAGCTGGAACGCCGCCGTGAGTTTTTAGGCGAAGGAATGCGTTTCTGGGATCTGGTGCGCTGGGGCGACGCTCCTTCCGTGCTGACGGAAAACCTTACGGAATATAATTCAACCCGCACTTTCGAAGACTGGATGAAGCATCTTCCCATCCCGCAGGATGAAATGGAGAAAACAAAGGGAACCGAATTTGAATTGAAGCAAAACGGAAGTTGGAATTGATGGTTACCGGTTAGTTGTAAATTATAAATTATAAAGAAATCGACATGAAGAATATATTGAAATCAGGACTTCTTGTTTTGATCACGCTTTTTGCCCTTGCATCGTGTGATCCGCAGGAAAGCAACGACTATTCCCTGGGGCCGGTTCCGCAGGAAAGTCAGTTATCATTCACCGCTACCCCCTCGTCGGGCAAACCGAATGTGATTGTGTTTCAGGATGCCTCGTCTGTACCCGGAGTGGCTCTGTGGGAGCTGGGCAACGGAAGCACGGCAAAAGGAAGCAGCGCGCAGGCGGAATATCCGTTTGCCGGAACTTATACGATCACCATGACCCTGTACACCTCCGGCGGTTCGGCCACTGTTACCAATACGGTCACGATCGCTCAGGATGATATGTCGTTGCTCGACACGCCGATGTATAACGCCCTGACCGGCGGCGCCGCCAATCTGGAAGGGAAAACCTGGGTGTTCGACCGGTATAACAACGGGCACTTCGGTGTAGGGCCGGCGGATGCGGGAAATCCGGACTGGTGGTCGTGCCCGGCGGAAGGAAAGAATGGCGCCAGCCTCTATACGCAGGAGTTTACCTTTACCCAGGTAGGCATAAAATTAGAATGGAAAAACAACGGATATATCTATACCAACGCAGCGGGGAAAGACGCTTTGGGCGGCGAGTTTGTTGATAATCCGGGTGGTGCGGGCGACTTCGATGTGAAGTACGCACCGAAGAGCGCTTACACCTTCGCCCTGAACGAAACCGATAAAACGATCACGTTAAGCGACGGCGCTTTCTTTGGTTTCTATACCGGAAATTCAACGTATGAGATACTTTCGCTTACCGACGATGTACTGTATGTGAAAAGCAGAAGTACGGTGGAAGCCGGTAATGGCTGGTTCTTCCGCTTCATCCCGAAGGAAAAGAACGTGAAGCCCTAAACGGTTCTTTCCTCTCTCCATGAACTTTGATAAAATGAAACTGATTATATTACTTTCCTTATTGCTTTCCGCCTGTGGGGGTGAAGGCAATAAGGAACAGAACGAAACCGGGCCGGAGGAAACAACACCCTCCGGCTACGTTCCTGCCGGATATACACTTGTATGGCAGGATGAGTTCGGCACGGCGGATCAAATGCCCGATCCGGATCGCTGGGGCTACGAAACCGGCGGCCACGGCTGGGGCAACAACGAATTGCAACACTACGTGGCCGGGATGTACGAAGGGGATATCTTCGCCCGTGTGAAAGACGGCGTGCTGTCGATTATCGCCGACAAGCGCGGCGACAAGGTTGTGTCTATCCGGATGAATACCACCCAAAACTGGAAGTACGGTTACTTTGAAGCCCGGCTCAAACTGCCTGCCGGCAAAGGTACCTGGCCTGCCTTCTGGATGTTGCCCGCCGATTTCAGGAACTGGCCGGCCGACGGCGAGATAGATATTATGGAAGAAGTGGGCTACCGCCCCAATTGGGCGTCGTCGGCAATCCATTGCAGCGCCTACAACCATGGTATCGGAACGCAGAAAACCGGTGAACAGTACATAGAAACAGCTCAAACCGAATTCCACATTTACGCCGTTGAATGGACAGAAGATCATATTGTGGGAAGTGTAGACGGGAAACCGCATTTTGAATTTAAGAACGATAAGAAAGGGGATAAGGACACTTGGCCGTTCAACGTGCCGTTCTATCTCAAGCTCAATCTGGCCTGGGGCGGTAACTGGGGCGGAGCACGGGGCGTGGACGAAAGCGTATTGCCGACCACATACGAAGTGGATTACGTGAGGGTATACCAAAAACAATAACGCGCATGAAAACAATAAAAACAACCCTTACCTGTGTGCTTGCTCTTTGTTTTGCGGCATGTACGCACTCCCCTGCTCCGGCAGACAGGAGTATGGAAGACCGGGTGGAAAGCCTCCTCTCCCAAATGACGACGGATGAGAAGATCGGACAGATGAACCAGATCAGCCCGTGGGGAGAGCCGACACAAATCGCCGAGTCGGTACGCCGGGGCGAAGTAGGCTCTATCCTGAACGTAGTCGATCCGGTGGCATTGAACGCCCTGCAACAGGTGGCCGTAGAGGAATCGCGCCTGAAGATTCCCCTGATCACCGGCCGCGATGTGATACACGGTTTCAAAACCATCTTCCCTGTTCCACTGGGGCAGGCGGCATCCTTTAACCCGCAGCTGGTGGAGGAAAGTGCACGGATCGCCGCCATCGAAGCCTCTTCCATGGGAGTGAGCTGGACTTTCGCCCCGATGATCGACATTGCCCGCGATCCCCGCTGGGGGCGCATGGCCGAAAGCCTGGGCGAAGACACTTACCTCACGTCTGTATTGGGCGTTGCCATGATCCGCGGATTTCAGGGAAACGACCTAAGCAACCCGTCATCCATCGCCGCCTGCCCGAAACACTTCGTGGGCTACGGAGCGGCGGAAGGCGGGCGCGATTATGCCTCGACCTTCATCCCCGAACGTACGCTCCGCAACGTCTACCTGCCCCCCTTCGAAGCCTCGGTAAAAGCGGGAGCGGCCACCTTTATGACCTCGTTCAACGATAACGACGGCGTTCCTTCCACAGGAAACCGCTTCATCCTTGATCAGGTGTTGCGCAAAGAATGGGGATTCGACGGCTTCGTGGTTTCCGACTGGGCGTCCGTTGCCGAAATGATCGCGCACGGGTTTAGCAAAGACGGAAAAGAAGCGGTGGAAAAGGCGGTGAACGCCGGAGTGGATATGGAAATGGTCAGCGGACTGTATGTCGGCCATATCAAAGAGCTGCTCAAGGAAGGCAAAATCAGTATGGCAATCATCGACAATGCCGTCCGCCGTATTCTGCGCATCAAATTCCGGTTGGGACTTTTCGACCGTCCTTATGTAGACACCGCCGCCCCGTCGGTGCTCTACGCGCCGGAGCATCTGCAAAAAGCAAAGGAAGCAGCCATTCAGTCGGCCATTTTGCTGAAGAACGAGGGCGGGATACTTCCTCTTGCGGACAAGGTTCGGACAATCGCCGTTGTCGGCCCGATGGCCGATGCCCCACACGACCAGTTGGGCACTTGGGTGTTCGACGGGGATAAGAACTACACCCGCACGCCTTTGAAAACCTTGCAGGAAGAGTACGGAGATCGTATCCGTATCCTCCATGCACCGGGAACGGCCTACTCGCGCGACAAACAAACCTCCGGCCTGCCGGCGGCGGTAGCCATTGCCCGGCAAGCCGACGTGGTTCTCGCCTTTGTGGGCGAAGAGGCGATCCTGTCCGGCGAAGCGCACAGCCTGGCGAACCTCGACTTGCAGGGTGCTCAAGGCGAACTGATCGCCGCCGTTGCCCAAACGGGTACGCCGGTCGTCACCGTCGTCATGGCGGGGCGCCCTTTGACGATCGAGCGGGAGGCGGCCGCTTCGCAGGCTGTTCTGTATAACTTCCATCCCGGAACGATGGGCGGACCGGCCATCATCGACCTGCTGTTCGGCAAGGCCGTACCCGGCGGCAAACTGCCCGTCACTTTCCCGCGGACGTCCGGACAAATCCCCATCTATTACAGCCACAACAATACAGGCCGCCCCTGGCAGGGCAACGAAACCCTGCTCGACGGCATCCCGCAGGAGGCGGGACAAACCTCGCCGGGCAACACCTCGTTCTACCTCGATGCCGGGAATGATCCGCTGTATCCTTTCGGATACGGACTGTCGTACACTACCTTTGAATACACGAACCTGTCGCTTTCTTCCGCCCGCATCAAAGCGTCGGACGAGTTGAGCGTCACCTTCGATATCGCCAATACGGGCAAGCGCGACGCGGTAGAAGTGGCGCAGCTGTATGTGCAGGACTGCTTCGGCTCCGTCACCCGCCCGGTGAAAGAACTGAAACGCTTCATGCGCATCCCGCTAAAGGCGGGAGAGAAAAAAACGGTCAGCTTCACGCTGCCCGCCGAAGAACTTGCCTTCTACAATATAAATATGGAAAAGACGGTCGAACCCGGCGAGTTCAACCTTTGGGTTGGAACGAACAGCCGGGAAGGCCTGCAAGCGAAGTTTGTGATAGAGTAGTTAAGAGTAGTCAGAGTAGTCAGAGTAGTTAAAGTAGTCAGAGTAGTTAGAGTAGTTAAAGTAGTCAAAGTAGTAGTGAACGCAGATGACGCAGAAAACGCAGACCGGCGCAGATTAATAATTATTTCTGCGTTCTTCTGCGTCCTCTGCGTCCTCTGCGTTCACTAATACTACTCTGACTACTTTAACTACTCTGACTACTCTGACTACTTTAACTACTTTAACTACTCTGACTACTCTGACTACTCTTAACTACTTTGACTACTTTAACTACTTTAACTACTTTAACTACTTTTACTCACACAATGATCAAAAAAATCCCGCTTCAATCAGCTATATTATTATTTTTTATTACGTTTGCGGCGTCATGCAGACAGTCATGTTAAACATTTTATTAATCACCATGTAAATAATTCTTTAGTTTCAATCTTATAAAATCAACAAAAATGAGTGGAAAAGGAGTTCGGATGGCCGCGGCTGTCCTTGCAGTAACCGTGTTTGCGGCATGTAGCAAATACGACGATTCCGGGATCAAGAAGGAACTCGGCGATTTGAAAGAAAGCATTACCGCGCTTCAGGCAGCGATCAACGCGCTGAAAACCCAGTGCGATGCCGGTGCTATGATTGAGAGTATCACACCCATCACCGAAGGTTCGGGCGGATGGCGCATCACGTTTACGGGCGGCACCACCTCTGCGATTGATGTGATGAACGGCGCGGAAGGCGTTTCAGCTCCCGATATACTGCCCGTTACGCCCCGGATCGAAGTGCGCGAAGGCGAGGACGGTGCGATTACGCTCTGGTACAACGTCGGCGAAGGCTGGATAGACACCGGCGTGAACATCCGCGGCCCGCAGGGCGCTCCCGGCAATACCGGCGACGATGGCGATACCGGCCTGCCAGGCCCTCCGGGCGCTCCGGGCGTCAGCCCCCAAGTGCGGGTGATAACCAACGGCGACAACACGATCACCATACAATATAATACAGGTTCAGGCTGGGTGGATGCAGGCGAGTCGATCGCCGTAGGCAATCCGGACGACAAGACGGCAATCTCTTCCATCATCGACCACGGCGAAACCGTCACCATCACGGTAATTAAAGACGGCGAACCTATCGAATACACCTTTGAAAAGGCCTCCGGCACCGCCGAAGTATCGCGCATCGAACTGGTAGGTTTCAACGAAAAGGTTACAATTGCTCATGGCGAAACGGAAGAAATCCGCATCCGCATCAATCCGTCTACTGCCGATGTAACCGGCACATGGAGCCTCGACCAGACGGGTACCCGCGCAAGCTACGTCACTGCGCCCACGAACTTCGAGCTTGTGAGCGTTGAGAAAGACGTTGAAGAGGATAGCGAACTGACAGGGCAATACGTTGCCACGATCCGTTGCACTGCCACCACCGATGATATCGATACCGAGATCGAAGAATACGCCATGGCGCTTGTGCTCAACACCGGCACAGAGGAAGAACCCGTACTTGTGTCCTCGCCCACGTTCGTGCTGGAGGCGGTCATTGCGCAGGGACTGGCCGGCACACTCCGGTGGATACTGCACGAAGACGGCATGATGACCGTCACGGGTAAGGGCGCCATGCCCGACAATTACGTATATCTCACAGATAGACCCTGGAATGATCATATCAGTATGATCGAAAAAGTTGTTATCGGCGATGGCGTGACTACCGTCGGGAGGGTCGCTTTTAAGGACTGTAAGACCTTGAAGGAGGTAATCATCCCCAACAGCGTGACTACCGTCGGTACTAGTGCTTTTGAAGGGTGTAGCGCCTTGACGAAAGTAACTCTTCCCGCTGGTGTGACGACCATCGGGCGCACTACTTTTGGCTATTGCACATCCTTGACGGAGATAAATATACCCGCCGACGTAACAAAACTCACGACTGTTTTTGTAAACTGTACCTCCTTGAAGGAGATCATCATTCCCGCCGACGTAACTTCTATCGGAATCGGTACGTTTCAAGGTTGTTCCGCTTTGAAAAAAGTAACCTGTCTGGCAACCACGCCTCCGGCACTCGACGGGTCTAATTTCTACGCGCACACCTCTGACACCCTCTACGTTCCCGCCGGAAGCGTTCAAAAATATAAGGACAATCCGGTCTGGAGCAGCAGGTTCGAAGGCGGCATCTTTCCGATACCGTAATAATGTTTGAACTATGATTCGTATGATTTAACCTGTATTATTCATACTAAACCGAGCGAAAGGCACTTTCGCGAGGCTCTCCTCCTTGGATAAGGAGGAGTACGGCGAGGTACGAGCCGGGAGGTGGTTGGATAACTCACTCTCCAACCACC
>JAITVG010000065.1 GCA_031285925.1 Tannerellaceae bacterium | reverse complement strand
ATACTTTTTCATTGTTCTTTCTGTTTAATTGTTATTGTTTAGGAGCGTCAACTATATATTTATTTGTATCCGTTGAATAAGGAGCTTCTCCCCAGTACCAGATGTCGTATACGCAACGGGCAAAGTGAGCAGGAGCGAGAGGAGCAAGAACACCATGAGTAAATCCTTTATCAGCTGTAGAGGCAAGAAATTGCCCTCTTAAAAAAACACGCTCGCTACTTGCCCAATACCTTGTGTTTGAGCCTGAACTCATATTAAAAAGTTGCGGAATTAATTTTCTCTCCTGCAAATCGAGAAGAAAAGCAATTTCAGCCTCTGTCGGCAAACGCCAACGTCCTGCCGGATAACCGGCTTCCTGATAAGTGGCGCAACGCTTTTTCGCCTTATCAAAATCAAGCCCGGTAGAACCCAGGCGTCCCCAAGGGGAAGCCACTTTAAAGGCAGACGCTATCACATCTTTTTCGGATGTGGCTATTTGTATAGCCGAAGCTTCTTCCTCAGACCAAGATTGAGTATCTCTTAAATAATTAGTCCCATTTTGACTTTGACCTTTCAAATACGGATTTAAATTGTTGCTTCTATATTCACCCGGAACTCTGGGGTCGCCAATACGGTATGTATAGGTTCCACCAACACCGTCCGAATAAGTACTATTAGTACTGTTAAATGCCGTCACATACACATTTATTTGATTTTTCATAGTTAAATAACTGGCGGTAGGTCCACTCTGAACGGTACCATAGCCTGTCCACACACGGGATGCGTCCGCATTATTCGAGCTAAGATAAGCATTGGCCGTACTCGATGTATTGTTCGCAGCAGTAGTATAATCATAGCTGTGATAATATGCATCTATACCACTTATGCCTTTGTTATTTTTTTCGACTCCAAATCCCGGACTTGGAACCACATTTGCAAAATAACCGTTCACAAATACATTGCCTCCGGGATTTACTCCAATATACAGCGATGGATATTGAACAATCACTACATCTTCGGACATGCCGTCCTCATTTGTTACCGTCAGATAGAATGTGTAAGGCACACGGTTTTCAGAAGGATCAACCAAACTGTGACTCAAAGTGAAAGTATTGTCCTTATTCACGGTAGCAGTACCTGCGGAAATCTCTTTTATAACTTCATCTCCCGTAATATAACTCGGATACTCCACCTTTGTTACCTTCACCGTAATCGGCGAAGAACTTGAATAGGCGATCTTGCAATCTTCCACGTTAAAGATATTCTTTTCGGTTTCGTCTACCACTAAGTATTTATATTCATCTATACTCGCGCTGAAAGTTTCCGAACTCCAATTCATAATAACGTAGGAAGGCGTCAGTTCGAAAGGTTGATCCGGAAGGAAACTTCCCAGTATTTCTACGCTTATCATTATCTTATAATAAGTGTTGCGTTCGAACTTCTGCCCTTCAAGATTGATCGGCACCATGTAGAAACAGCTCCGAAACGTTTCCTCTCCCTCTTTCTTCCAGGGCACGATCAGTTTCATATAGGCTGTGTTTTCCGTACTTCCCGACCAGTCGGAAGAATAGGAGTAGAAAGGCAATTCCTGTGCGTAAGCCGCATCTTCCCCTTCTCCGGCTTTCGCATCGGCAAAGTCCCTTGTTTGCGCGGTGCTCACATAAGATTCATCTGCCACGGTATATGTATCATCCACGGTTACATCTACGGTTGCATCCTTCACGCCGTTGTAGAACTCTACCTGCATTCCTTTCGGATCGGCTATCCATGTTTTTCCGTCGACGTCTTCTACCTCTCCCTTTATGTCAGTTACGAACAGTGCGATTTGCGATGCCGCACGCTTCAAGTCGATTTCGCCGGCCACTTTCATAGTCGTCCTGTTCAATGTAACTTCCGCCTGCCCGTCCATCACAAAAGATGCCTGCTTTTGCGAAAAGTCGGCCGTGATAGCGATCTTTTTCAAGCTTTCGATAGAGGTATCTGTTGTTGGTATTACAGCATCCGCCGGAAGATTGGCTATTGCATAAACTACGGCTTTAGTCGCGTTACTCGGAAATACATCCGTCATTTCGGAACTAGGGAAAGTGATCGTAGTCGTTCCCTTTACGTTGCTTACTTCCGTTATACTTGCCTTCGCCACGTGCCTGTGCTGCAGTGCGTTTCCGGTTCCGGACGCCGGATAGAAAAACACATGCACATCGTTTATTTCATTTTCATTGAACGCATCATTGCCCGGTACCGTAGCCCGCGTATTGATCAGGCTGCTGTTGAGTTGCAGGGTTATGGAGCCGTCCGCACCTGCTTTCGAGATTTCTTCCTCCACCGAGCAGGAAGCCATTCCCAGGCATCCCAGCAATAAGATGCCAAAACATGCTATTAATTTTAACCTTTTCATATCTTTTTCCTTATTGTTTATTTTGAACTATTGTCATTCTTGTGTTAGCGCCATATACGTCATCGTCGAGCACATTGACGATCATCGTATTGCCGTCGGGTGTTTTTACAACAATTTCAAGCCTCACTTTGTTCGTTTGCTGCGGGCTGGTATGGTTGGACTTAATCTTTATCACGGCATCCTTTCCGTCTGCTATCGTACCGGAAGAAAATCCATCCACGAAACCAAACGCATCGATATCACCTTCCACGGGAATCAGCGAAGCATACCAGGTAGCTCCCTTGGGATCGTCGAGCCTGAATGTGCCGGTGAACGTTTGCGCCGGATTGGTTATGAAAAGCGTTGCGCTGTTTGTCTCAATATTGCCATTGCTTCCCAAATTTTCCCATTCCAGAAAACGGCCTTCGGCAATCGTGGGGATATCCACATAGCTTATTTCTTCTTCCACCAAATCCCAGGGCAGTACATTAAATATGAGTTCACAGTCTATATTTTCCGAAGTAACGGTAGCGTTCACGGTCAGGTTGTAGATATATCCGGCTTCAATATACTGGTGCGGATCGGTGCCGTTAGTGAAACCGTCTTCGCCTTCAATCGTCGGGGGATTGATCACGTATTCTTTTGCAACTTTATTCCATTTACCTTCAACAGCCACCGTGAAAGCCAAAGCGGCCGCCTTGTTTGTGCCATCGTTGGGGAAGGTGTTGAATGTGGCCAAATTCGCGTTCGCTCCTTTCGCAAGAAGCTTATTCAGCGTCTTTGTTTCCTTGGTAAGTGTTGTTCCGCTGTTCGGATTCGTAATCGTTGCATCGATCTTCCGGTTCAGCAGTTCCACCTTTTCCAGTGTCACCTTGCTGCTTTCCGAAACACCTTCCGCGAATGTCACGTTTATTGCTTTCAGGCGTACCTGTGCAGTCAATTGATTCAATTTCACATCGACCGTTTTGATTTCCTGAGCACCGCCTACCGTGGCCGAACCGTCGCCTGTGGCGGTAAATTCTCCCGACCGTCCAAACTTCACCGACTTGTCCATATCGGCGGCAGTTAATCCGGTAGCCAGTACGGTTG
>JAITVG010000044.1 GCA_031285925.1 Tannerellaceae bacterium | reverse complement strand
AAGCCGGTACGCTTTACCGGTTATTATAAATACAAGGCCGGCGACGGAGATTATATCGCTCCGAACGGGGATGTGCTTCCGGGCGTGAAAGATTCGTGTTCGGTCTATTCCGTATTCTTCAAAACCGATGAAAAAACATCGTTTCTGGACGGAACGAACATCCTCTCCCACCCCAATGTCGTAGCCGTGGCCAAACTTCCGGACGAAAGCAGAGGCGGCACTCCGGGCGATGGTTTTGCTTATTTCGATATTCCGTTTGAATATTACGGCAACGGTGATGTCGATTTTAAGAACAACAGCTACAAACTGGCGGTGATTTTATCTTCCAGTTTTTACGGCGACCGTTACGAAGGAGCTCCGGGCAGTATGCTGATTGTGGATAATATTGATGTAATCACCGAAAAAAAGTAACACAGATGCACAGGCAACATATAATATACATTCTGATCGTTCTTACCGCCGTCTTCTCCGCCGTTTTGCTACCCGGTCAGGCCAAAGCACAGGAATATGCG
This sequence comes from Tannerellaceae bacterium, assembly GCA_031285925.1. Classification (GTDB taxonomy): domain Bacteria; phylum Bacteroidota; class Bacteroidia; order Bacteroidales; family Tannerellaceae; genus QVMG01. The sequence continues at coordinate 31,088 of JAITVG010000044.1, read as the reverse complement.
GACAGGCAATGGGAGTTTAAGGTATACGCCGCTTACAATCTCGGAGGAACAAGCCCCATCCCCCTGCCTGCCGAAATTCGCAAAATAAGTTCATGGAACCCCGGATTCGGAGGGACAATGGCTTTCCAGGCAACCCGGTGGCTTACGCCCGAATGGGGTATCACAAGTGGCCTGGGTATCGACCTGAAGAGAATGAAAATAGAGGCGGATGTGCTCTACTGGCCGACCAGCCTGGTTGTGGGCGAAGGGGATCAGACCGGTACGTTCTCAGGCACGTTTTCGGGTAAAAACAAAACAAACATCCGCAACGGATATCTGGTTCTTCCCGTAATGGCCGCTTGGCGCCCTTTGGAAAAATGGACTTTCCGGTTGGGCGGATATGTAGCTTTGCAGCAGGATCCCCTGTTTGAGGGAAGCGCTGCCGACGGTTATATCCGCAACGGAGGGCCGACGGGCGACCGCATCGACGTGGAACAGGCTTCTTTCGATTTTTCGGACAAGGTAAGGAAGTACGATGCCGGGCTTATGCTGTCTGCCGACCGGAAATTCAACCACAGAATGGCGGCGACCGGGCAGCTATCCTGGGGATTCGTCCCTCTGTTCCCTTCCAATTTTGAAGGGATTGCCAATAAAATGTATAATATCTACTTTGCCCTTGGAATTGCTTATTTTCTGTAAAGACTACAATAATCTATCATCACATTAAATGTTATTACCATGACAACACGAAGAGATTTTCTTAAACAAAGCGCTCTGCTTGGAGCAGGATTAACCGCAAGTCCGTTCTTTATCAAGGCTGGGGGTGCAGGTATTGGCGCCAACGACAAGATTGGCGTCGGGCTGATCGGTTGTAAAGGAATGGGGTTTGGCGACTTAGGGGCTTTCCTTCGCAATCCGGAAGTAGAATGTATCGCTCTGTGCGATATCGACGACGAAGTTCTTAATCAACGGGCTGCAGATGTGGAAAAGACCACAGGGAAAAAAGTTAAAAACCTCTACAAGGACTGGCGTAAACTGATCGACAATAAAGACATAGACGTCGTTATCGTTGGTACTCCCGACCATTGGCATTGCCTCCAGATGGTAGCTGCTTGCCAGGCCGGTAAAGACGTGTATTGCGAGAAGCCGTTGGGTAACAGCATCGAGGAATGTAATATTATGATAAGAGCTGCCGAAAAATACAACCGTGTGATACAGGTCGGGCAGTGGCAGCGAAGCGATCCGCACTGGCAGGATGCCGTGAATTTTGTGCAGAGCGGCCAGTTGGGCAAAATACGTACCGTCCGCGTATTCTCCTATCAGGGCTGGTGCCCCTCGATACCGGTCAAACCGGACGAGCCGGTTCCTGCAGGTGTAGATTACGATATGTGGTTAGGCCCGGCTACCAAACGCCCGTTCAACCGGAACCGTTTCCATTTTACATTCCGCTGGTTCTGGGATTACGCGGGAGGATTGATGACCGACTGGGGCGTTCACCTGCTCGACTACGCACTGTATGGCATGAATGTTACCGCTCCCAATTCAATAATGGCTTCGGGTGGCAAATTCGGCTATCCGGACGATGCCTGCGAAACGCCTGACTTATTGCAAACAATCTATACATTCGATGATTTCACTGTACTTTGGGATCATGCAATCGGCATTGACGACGGTGCTTACGGCCGGAATCATGGATTGGGATTTGTCGGTGAGAACGGAACACTGGTACTCGACCGCGGTGGTTGGGAGGTTATCCCCGAAAAAGTAAACGGCAAGATGCGTATGGAAGCGGTCGCATTAAAGAAATCATACGGTGGCGGCGGATTGAACCTGCATGTTAAAAATCACCTCGAATGTATCAAAAGCCGGAATCGCAACACGAATGCCAGTGTTGAAATCGGTGCGCATATCGCCAAATTCTCCCAATTGGGCAATATCGCTTACCGCACAGGTAAAAAACTGACATGGGACGGAAAGAGCTTCCACGACGCGGAAGCGGATGCCTACCTGACTAAGCACTATCGCGCTCCGTGGGAATTACCGAAGATTTAAAGCTTTATTCATAAAGAACGCAGACGACACCGAAAACGCAGACTGGCGCAGATTTTTATTTTTTCTGCATAAGTCTGCGTTTTCGGTGTCGTCTGCGTTCATTGATCGCGGATTTATCTGGATGTCCCAGAGGGCTAAACTTCGGTATGAATACGTTTAGCTTGGATTATTCATACTCTCTTCAACGAGCGCAGCGAGTGGCCGTCAGGCCTGTCTTTTACCGTCCAGCTTTAGCTGACGGTAAATTATTTCCGGCTTCAAGGCCGGTTCCTCTGTGGGTTTCAACCCCCTTATCTTTTCTCCCCTCTACTTGTGGAGAGGGGTCGGGGGTGAGGTGTAAAGGGGTTGAAACCAGCAGAGGTTGAGGCTTCGCCTCCATCTTTCCAACCGTCAGCTGAAGCATGACGGCAAAAGACAGGCCTGCGGCCACGAGCTACGCTCGCTTCATTGAAAGAGATGTGTATAATCGGTAGATCATAGAAAGGGCGTACTATTCCGATGATATAGTATACATCCCGTGCAATTACAAATAACAGGTTTAAACAAAGAAAGTGGGGAACGTAAAAAAACTCCTCTTTTTTTAGTGGAGATCTGTTTGCGTATAATTTTTTTGTATGTTTGGCGAAAAATAGCAGTTATGGAGTTGGAACACATTCAAAGCAAGATATATGAAATTAGGGGCGTTAGGGTGATGCTCGATTTCGACCTGGCCGTGATGTATGGAACGGAAACTAAACGATTGAAAGAAGCTGTAAGGCGTAATATCGAGCGTTTCGAGGGCGACGATTTCATGTTTGAGCTTACAAAGGATGAGGTTTCAAGGACGCAAATTGCGACCTTGAATAAAAGGAGAGGTGGTAATATTATAAACGAAGATACCCGGATTCAGTTGGAACTTATCAATCAGTCTTTAGCCGAACTTTCGGTAAGGCATAAGCAGGTAGAAAAACCCCGCAATCCGGTAGGTTTTGTTAAATCCAAATAAATTAAAAAATACAGATCATGAAAAATATACTATTTATACTAATAGCAGTTTGTCTTTCCGGTTGCATCCACGAAGACGAAGATAAACTATTTTTGATTTCAACAAAATGGCATTACTCCTACAATGGAGAAAGTAGGTATATTCATTTCACGTCAGAATCAGATTTTGTTATGAACTATAACTACAATGGGAATACAGATAGTTGGTCTGGTAAATACACTTATAATCATCCTGCTGTAATCTTAGATGACGGAAAAAACAAATTCAGTCTAAATATTAAAGGCGATGATATGATTTCAGATATAAACGAAGACGGAGATGCTTTTGTTTATTCTCAAAACCCTATTAAGGGTACATGGATAACACCTCTGCCTAATGATAACAACTTGATTTACAGATTCACTGACAACTTTGAAGTTTTGCGTGGGTACAAAAAAGACAGTGAAAATCCCTTTGTTTTAGATTTAGAATATAGATATACTCTCGAAGGAGGAACGATCAGTATATTATCATTAAGCAGCGGGAAAAATATTGGAGAATGGAGATATGATATTTCAGAAGAAAGGAAAAAACTCATACTCTATATTGGGAATATAAAGTACGAGTTATATCCACATTAAATTAAATCCTTATAATTCGTACAATACCAGAACTTCAGCCCGTTAGCTATTACGCTAATAAACTCACCAATGCAGCATGAAATAGGTATATCTACCGTATATGAATCAGCGCCTAATATAACAAGCCCATTTTCAGCCTTTACTGAAATATTAAAACCAGATTTGCTTATGTTTGTGTTCATTATCAAACATCTTACTCCTTCTTCCGCATTAGAGGGTAAATATAAAGTGAATGGAGCCCCAGGCGCTAATTTTACGTTATAATTATCAGTGAGAGTCATTGTACTTCCTGATACTCCGGTATAATCTTTAAAAGGTGTAGAAATTGATCCTCTAAATATACCACCATTTGTAACAAGTGTTCCCGTCCTTCCATCCAGAAAAGCTCCACCGCTCTGCGATTCAAGCCTCTGATTCTTGATTATCCATCCTCCGATATTCGCATTCTTGGCAAGTAGCAAGTCCGTAGCAACGGATGAAAACTGTGCACCGAAATTTTCCCACCGGGAACTTACAAATGTACTGTTAGGGTATCCGTCAGTGTAATTGTATAGATAGAAAACTTCATTATACTTCACTACATCCCTTCGGTTTGCATTATTGTAAAACACGCGCTCTGTCGCCGGAATGGAATTGTATTCGCCACGGAATACGATCGACGGGCCGGGCGATCCGTCATTCGGCTTAATACCGTACAATTTTGGCTCCGACCATGCACCCCAAAGTCCATTGGTTTGTATGCTTTGGGAATGAAAGATGTATTTGTCATCATACCAGAAAACGGGAGATGCGTCCCACCCGGAAGGAAGACCTGGAACGGTAGATGTTGGGGTTGGGGCTGTCGGTGTTGAAGGAACCTCATTGTTTACAGAGGAATGATATATGTGCATATACCCCCGACCAGGTGTTCCGGGCGCCCCGTTTGCACCGTCCGATCCATTATTCCCGTCATCCCCCTTTTGGGCATATATCTCCCAATAGGTCGTTTCTGTCGGGTATTTCCCAAAGTACGGTGTATCGTATTTGTACCGGTATGTCGATCCTTCATACGTCACAAGATCACCCTTTTCATAAATGGTGCTGTATACGAATGCGCCCCTAAACACGCCTACCGGCTGAACTCCCGATGGACTTTGCAGCAAAGTGCCTTTTAATACGAGCTTCCCGTCGTTGTTTGCGTTATAGGATAAATGGCTGTCTTTACCTCCCAGAAAGAAGGCTTTATTGGCCATGTCCCAGAATTGCACACCGTCCGCACTGGTGATCCGATCCACGTTGATCCTGCCCGGAAGAATTTCGGTGAAGCCGTAGAGGGTTACAAAACTTCGTTCATTTTCATAAAGGCTCGACAGCGTGCCCACAAGGAAATAATACGCATCGTCTTCTTCCATTTTACGGGCAGCCCGGCTCAACTCGAAACGTCCTTTCGGCAAAGAGCCGCTTTTGTCGCACCTGACATAGAGATAGAGAGGATTGGGATCGTTCAGGACAGAGGAAAGAAACTCGCTCCCGTTCAACTCCCAGGAACGGGTTTTATCCGGGTCCGGGCCTGAAGGCGATAGTGTTTTAGCGCCCAATGTCATGTGCAGCAACAGGGTATCGGCCGGATAGGTGATTCTGAACTGTTGGGTGTCCTGCTCGAAAGTGAAGTTCGGCTGCACCGTCTGGCTTGTATCGCTTTTCCGGACGAATTTAAACTGCAAACCCTCATCGCCAACCAGCACCGACATTGCCTGTACCCATATCGGTTTTATCCCTTCTGAAAAACCGCCGACGGTATTCTCCAGCATCGTCATGGTTTCCTGTGTGTCGCGCCAGCGCCTTTGCGTATATTGTATCGCGTTTTTTTGTTGCAAACCGGCCTGCACTTCATTACTATCGATCTTTCCCAGATCATTGGATACGAATCCTCCGACAGAAACGTTCGACAGTTCGATCTCCTGGCTATACGGATCATTGATCAGGTCTTTCACTCCGGTGATGCGGATCAGTATCCCTTCCGGCTGAAATTGCGTATCGCTGAACCGGATATATGCGCCGGGGATGATCTTGCCTCCGATATTCAGCCAGTTTTTTCGCGCCCATATCCCGTCTAACTCGCCGGTGAAGCCGAACCGTTCTTCTTCATTGTCGTACATGTAGCGGGCTGCTTCCTTAAACATCTCCCAACTGGCGCCTGTTTGGTTGGCATCGTTGCATATATACGCTTCGGGCAGGGAGATGTGGAAGACCGCATATTTGTCGCCCTCCCGGATTCGTAAAGTCTCGTTCGGCAACACCGTGTCGTAAGCGCTTAAAGGTTCCAGTTCAAAGCTCCTTTCTCCGTGATTGTAACCGGTGATCTCTTCGTCGCCGGTTTGTTTGATCTGAAATTCCAGTCCGGTGAGACTGCCGCTCTGAAAGATGACGGTCGCCTTTTCCTCCGGCAAGCGGAAGCGGCTGTAATTCAAATCTTCGGGAATGGTGTTGTCCGTGAATTTGTACAGGTTCTTCCCGGCGTCTACCGTGATCACTTTCGTAACTTCCCCCACCCGGTTCGGATAGATATGGCCGGCGTCAAGGCTGTCTTCATTTACGGCGGCGGCCAATTTGTCCCCGCGGTAGAGATAGATCCCATCGTCGTCCGTCATATAGGTTCGCCCTTCGTAGTCGTAAGTTTTCCCTTTCGGCAACAGCAGTGTTTTGTTTTTGTAGGTATTCACGTCGATATTGCGGTCGCCCCCTTCCACATACAGCCGTGTGACCGGCGGCTTGTCGCCTTGCGCCTGCCGACCTACGCCGGTCTTAAAGCCGTTCCCCTTGCCGTATGAAAGAGGCAGCGGATCACCTTTAAACTTCTCTACCCGCCGCAGATGCACCGTGCGCCCTTCCACTTCCCATTCGGTATTGAATTCGGCGGCCAGGCGCGTCAGCACGTCATAGCAATAATCATGGCTGAAAGAGAGTGGTTTCTCCGTCGCCTCGATACATTCCCCTACCTTCCAAATATGCTCCTTCGGCGTTCCGGCCGGGTTCCCGTCGTTGAGGTTTTCTACCAATAGTTCCAGAAACTGCCTTGGCGTGGCGGTATAGGGAAATTTCAGTTCATACGTTTTCCTGCCGCTCTCATCATCCCGCGTGATGAATTTATATTTGTATCTTTTCAGTACTTCTCCTTCACTTTCGAACACGACGGTATACTCAAACTCCCGCGTCCCTTTCTTGCTGAAATTTTCAGGTTTGAACAACGTGTATTTCTCATTCCCCGGAAGTACGATATAGCTGCCTGCCGGGATCTCTACATGTTCCGTCAGCGAATAGTAAAGCGTTACGCTGTTTCCCTTCATGATCGAACGGTAGCGGAAACTATTATCGTTCACCTCTATATCCAGCAATTCAATCCCCTGTGTATTATATATCTTCATAATCTATAATTTGTAATTCATAATTCAATACCCATTCATGTCTATTTCCGTCTCCCCGTCTTCGAGCGCGATCGTCAGGCCGTCTTCCGTTGTCAGGATGTATTCCGTACCCTGTATGCGGAAAGAGGTAAATTCCAGGGTCAGACTAAAGCTGCATACCACTCTCTCGCCCGCCTCTTCCATATTGAAACCGGAAGACTTCCTGTAATAGCATGGATATTCCATGCCGGTGTAATCGCAATACAGGAAACGTTCGCCGGGTTGGATCAGATCGTTGAAGAAAGCCGTGTAACATTCCCTGAATTTATCCATTCCGGCGGTGACGAACAGGCATTTAAGGGTCACTTCCTTACTGTTGAAAAATACGGTTCCCGCATCGTAAACCTGCCCGTCGGATGCGGAAAAGGTGCGTGTCAGGTTTTGTTTTATGGCCGGCGACCTGAGCACTTCATCCAACCCGCTTTCCACCACGACCCCATATTGCAGGAAAGGAATGCCATCCAGCTCATACCCGCAATCCTTGATGCTCCATCCGCCTCCGGAAGGACGCGGATAGTCTTCCGGGCGTATTCCGTAAACTTCGTCATCGGCAAATTGAAGCGCGAAGTTGGCGGATTGCGCGCCGATACTGTTTTCCGACTGTCCCGTCAGCCGCAGTTTCCAGCTTTTTCCCAACGCCGGGATGAAAAACTCACGGTATCCGGGCTGGCCGATAAAACGGATAAAGCTTGCCGCATCCCGATCATAGCCTGCAAAGGTGAAAGGGATCGTTACGTTCCTAGGTTGCAACACCGGAGTTTCCAAATCCACTTCTACCCCGTCTTCCTCCGGCCAGTCATTTTTAGCCGGTTCTTTCATCGCCGGGAAAGTAAGCAGCTCCCTGTAAGCCCCTTTCCGGACAGTCACCCCGAAGGACGTGAATATATCCCGGCCGTCAATAAAACATTTTTCTCTCATCGTATTAATCTTATGCCTTTCAGCGCCATTGAATTGATATCGTTTTTCATACTGCCCATATCCTTTTCCATCGTTTCCAGTTTCCGGCAGTAACGGGTGTTTTCCGCAATTTCAAGCCATTGTACGGATGCGTCTACAAGTGTTTTCTGTATACCGGAAACATTATCGGAAATACCGCCCGCAATCATTTGCAGAGCGTAGAACCGGCCGTTCAGTTCGTTGGCGGAATCCTGCGACATGGCGGCGGCGAAGCCTTTTTGCGCGACGGATGTTGCTTCCGTACCGGCGGCGCCGAATTTTTTACCCGTAACCGCTTCCATATTCTCCAACGCGGCGACGGCATCTGCAATGATAGAGTTATAGCTCTTTTCAAGCTCCAGTATTTCTTCTTCCGTCAGCGTCCCGTCGCTTTCGCTTTTCTCGGCGAAATCATTATACCAGTCATTGAGTTTGTCTTCCAGAAACCTCATCTTAATGGCTTGAAGCATGGCGTTTTTCATCAAGCCTTCAAAATCATCGGCAAAATCCTGTGCGGATTTTTTCCCATCCATAAACCCTCTGGCTATGCTATCGACAATTGTTTCCTGTGTCGTTCCTGTCCATGCCTGTTTTGCTTCTTCCTGGAGTTTCTGTATTTCTTCATCGATTTTAACCCCTTCTTCTTTCAGCTTTTGAAGACGTTCGAAAATCAGTTTGGCATTTTCGGTTAGCTTTCCCTGCATATTCAGCAGTTCTATCTCTTCATAACTTTTTCCTTTCAGAGATCCCAATTCATTATACACCTTTGCTCTCCTGAACCAGGTACCGTGCTTGTATTTCTGTTCAGCCACATAGTCTTCCTCTCCCAATTTCCCGAACAGGGATTGAAACTCTTTCGCCACGGCATCTTTTTGCGTATTCAACACTCCATCCATCCGGGCGAAATACCCGGTTTTAATTTCTCCGAGCCGTTGCCCCAGTCGCAGCCGTTCGCGCATAATCGCGTTTAACTCGCTTTCTTTCGTGATCTCCGTTAACAGGTATTTTTCATGTTGCTGTCTTATTTTTTTGTTTTCAGCCTGATTGGTTTTTATTCCTTTCACGATATCAGCGATTCCCTGTATCGTCTTCAGGGTGCCGCCGATTATATCCTTTCCGCTTATCACCGACGCCAAGCCTGTTGCCATTTCACCGGCGCCGCTGAGAACGGTTGACACGGTTGTGATTGTACCTCCAAGCGAACTGTCGAAAGCGGAGATTCTTTTCCCTGTTTCGGAAAGCGAACTGGCGATTTTCCCTAATTCTCCCCCAATTTTTCCCAAATCGACTTCACCCATTCTCTCCAAAGAAGATTTGGCCTTTTCGGCTTCTTCTTTTACTTTCTCCAATTCATTATACAGCGCTTTCTGGGTTTCGGAGGCTTCGCCTTTGTCTATCACGGTCTTTAATTCGGCCATTTTCCCGGTGACGGCCTTTATGCCCTTGGCGAGTTCATTGAAAGACAAAGTCATTAAATCTCCGGTAAATATCTCGGGACCCCCTTTTGCCTCTTTCAGAAGCTTATTAATGGACTCTTTGTATTTTTGCTCCCTGATTTTCAGGGTTTCTTCCAGAATCAGAATTCTAGCTTCGTCGTTTTTATCCTCGGCCAGTTTCCTGGCTTCGTTAAGGAGGAGTATATCTTTGTTATAATTCTCATACAGACTGGTTAATTTTGTAAAAAAACCACTGTTAGCAGTGATAACGGCATCCAAATCCTTATTTAATGTTTCGGATAAAGGATTGCCGCTGATAAGGGAGATTCCGGCTTTTGATTTAGCGGTTTCTTCAGAAAGAAAACTGCTTTGTTCTGCAAATTCCGGTGTTTGAAGAGGATCGTCGGCCATCGCTTTTCTGAGCTTTTCGTATGCAACTTCCATTTCGCTTAGTTTCCGGATCATGCTTTCCCAAAGAGCAATGTTATCCCCTAACATGTCTCCCATATCGGAGAAAAACTGCTTAATAGCCGTTTGATAGGCTTTATCGCCGATCCCACTGAATACTTCATTTACGCTTTTCTTCATCTGCGTTAACTCTTCCTCTGAGGGTAAATTGAGCTTTGTTGTTTCCATTTTTTCTGCTTTAGTTGTTTCTGTATTACTTTTCAGCAAAGAAACACTCTGAAACCGCCCTTTTCCAAATGAAATTCTCATCCTTGCAATGAAAGTGTGAATTCTTGGGGAAACTGTCAAAGTTTATTTTCAATTTCTTATCTTTGGGGAAAATTGAAAGGTTATGAGAAGAAAGAAAGGAATGTTGTTGGTTGTTTTTTTAGGGTTAATATTTACAGCCTTTACGCCCGTTTCATACGATGCATCCGGTTCGGATGAATTAGAATGCATGGGTATGGATGTTAGTGAACAAAGAGAATATATCCTTTATTATGGCAGTACTTTGAAAATAGCTTATACTATACGTGGCAATGAAATTTACCGTGGCAGTAATTGGAGAACAGCCTCCTATACTATACGTGATAATGAAATTTATTATGGCGGTACTAGTAAAATCGCCTATACTATACGTGACAATGAAATTTACCGTGGCAGTAGCTGGAGAACAGCCTCCTATACCATACGTGATGATAAGATTTATTATGGCAGTACTTGGGAAATAGCTTATAGCACGCATGGAGACGACATTATACAAAAGGCAGAAAAGACAGAAAAGGCAGAAAAAGTAAAAAAAATAAAATATATTCAAGAGGTGGGGGGGGCTGACGCTGCTCTGTACAAAATATCAGGAGAGTATATTCAAGAGGTAGGGGGGGGCGATGCTCTGTACAAGATATCAGGAGAATATATTAAAGAGGTGGGTGGTTCTGACGCTCTGTACAAAATATCGGGAGATTATATTAAAGAGGTGGGTGGATCCGGCGCTCTGTACAAAATATCGGGAGATTATATTAAAGAGGTGGGTGGGGCCGACACTATGTACAAGATTATTTGGGAGTAATGTTGCATTGATGCGGCTTTATGCTCTACGCTTTTCTTCATCTGCGTTAACTCTTCCTCTGCCGGTAAATTGAGGTGCTAACCTTCGCGCTCCTCACCCCTGGCCCCTCTCCACTAAGGAGCTACCGATTATACACATCTTTCAAAGAAGCGAGCGTAGCTCGTGGCCGAAGGCCTGTTTTTTGCCGTCCGGTTTCAACCGACGGTTAATTATTTCCGGCTTCAAGGCCGGTTCCTCTGTGAGTTTCAACCCCTTTACACCTCACCCCCGACCCCTCTCCACAAGTAGAGGGGAGAAAAGATAAGGGAGTTGAAACCCACAGAAGAACCGGCTTCGCCTCCATCTTTAAACCGTCGGTTGAAACCGGACGGCAAAAGACAGGCCTGATGGCCACGAGCTGTGCTCGTTAATTTCTTGATCGATTGAAAGTTTTGCTTTCGTGCAGGGGGGGGAATTCGAGGAGTTTGGGGAAAGAAGCAAACAGAAAAAAAGGATAACATTTTTTAAGAAATAAGGCATTCTGATTGCCTTTTCGTTACTCCTGTTTTTCGACCCCAAAATAGAGCCATATTTGTGACCGCGAGAAAAAAAATTTCAAATAAACGACCATAGAAGATTCTAAATAGACTACAACTCTATGGCATACAGTAGTTTAAGAGCTAAATTCAGGTTCGGAATTTTCCATATTTTAGAAAGAAAAATGTTAAACGAACGTTAAAATGGTGGTCTGTATAGCTGTTTTAAAAATGCGGTAGTTTTTAGATTTTCTTACGGTAGTATTTTGCCGTACTATGGGTAGTATTTTCATTTTCTTGCCGTAGTATTTGTCCGTACTATATATAGAAACACTTTTTAACACAGATATAGCAGAAGCAGAAAATACCGTTTTTGGGGAGAATTTCCGGCCGTTTTTTTCGATTTTATGTGAAAATATGTTCATTGTATTTGCATATTGTTACACTTTTTCTGCCTAAAATTCCATTTTTTGTTCCGAAAAAAAGGCCAAAAAAGGCCTTTTTTGTCCAAAAAAATAGATGGGAAAGGACTATTTTTCTCCAAAAACACTGAGGAAATGGCGAGCGGAGCGCCAAGGGGTTTATGGATTTTTAGTATTTGTTTTGTTAAAAAAAGTAGTCACGTAGGGGCGACCCTCGCGGTCGCCCTTAAAGTAGTCAAAGTAGTCGGAGTAGTTGGGAAGCGAGCGCAGCTCGTGGCCGCAGGCCTGTCTTTTGCCGTCCGGTTTCAACCGACGGTTAATTATTTCCGGCTTCAAGGCCGGTTCTTCTGTGGGTTTCAACCCCCTTTACAAGATTAAACACAGAGGCACGGAGAGCATGTTGTGAACCTGAGAACACGAAGTTTTGTGCGCCATGGCGCACCTCTGTGTCCTTTCACCTCTGTGTCCCCGTGTCCTCCGCGTTGAATTGACTATCGCAGATTCATAATTATTTTTTCGCGATCTTTGCCTCGTCTGTATTCACTAATGCAACTACTTTAACTACTTCGGCTACTTTGACTGCTTTCAAATAAAGGGGTTGAAACCCACAGAGGAAGGGGCTTCGCCTCCATCTGCTTAACCGTCAGCTAAAGCTGGACGGCAAAATACAGGCCTGACGGCCCCTCGCTGCGCTCGCTACATTGTCGGAACTGTGATTTATGCTATTATCGTCAGGCAAATATTCAGATAATGCATATTCCGCTCTTTGATATACTTCCGGGTATGGATCCAACATTTATACGGGTCGTGCCAATAGGTATTGAAGAGGGAGATAATCTGTTCGCCTAAAATATCGATTTTGTCGATATCCGGATAAGAATTATCACTGTAGTCGCCAAAGATACGAAGCTTGTTGGGGACATAAATATTCAGGTGATATTCGCCTTCCGCCAGTTCCAGATTATAGGAATCTTCCCGGATTACCAGGCAGGTGGAGGAAAAATCGTCGGGCAACGAATAATCAAAGACCGGGATGACTACATGTTCACGGAATAATCGACAGAGTTTTTCTACGTTTTCTTTCATTGTTTTTTATTTTTATGTGATGTTTATCTAATGCGGCAATCAGCAGTTCGACGGGTTCAGGAAGATTCCTCTCTCTTCTTTCAATTTGTCCGTCAGAAAATAGAACAGGTCATCAACTTCGTTTCTGAAGTATTTATATCGGTTATAGAAGAAAACAACGTCGGCGCAATTATCGGAAATAGTGGTGCGGGAATGCATTTCCAGAACCTGTGCCAGTTTGTCCCGGAGGCCATTTCGCATTTTTCCACCGGCTAAAGAGGCAGGCGAATAAAAGTAAAGGATAAGGAACAGGAATTTTTTACGCTGTGTTACACAACCGGAAGGGTGCGGACAATTTCCGTCGGCCAATCCTTCTTTAAACCAACCGTAAAGGAGATCAATCAATGTGAAATCCGTCAATAAAGGCGTAGATAAAATGGTTTCCTTTTTCTCCAATTCGCTTTTTTGGATACGTATGGCTTGCATTTCTTCAATTGTAATCTTTATCTCTTTCATCTTGTATTAAGTCAAATTCGCTAAAAACAGTTGTTTTTAAGATGCTTTTATTTGGCGCTTAGTCTAAAAGACCTATATTTGCACTCAAACAGACAACTTTAGCGCAAAGATAAACTCAATATGGCTTATTTGCAATTATTTTTGCAGCTAAATGAAATCAAATCGGATTATTTATGCTCACCCTAAATAAGAAAATATGGAGACTACTGTAAATGAAAGAATTAAGGAAATTATCCGGTTATTAAAGGTATCGGACAGGCGCTTCGCCGAAATGATAGGTGTGCCGCAGACAACTGTCAGCAACCTGTTCAATCGTCGTACAGAGCCAAGTTATAAAATTCTGAATGCGATAATAAACCGTTTTGAGTTTATAGATCCCGAATGGTTACTAACCGGATACGGGCAGATGCACAGGAAGGAAGACGAAATGAGGATGCAAGTGATCAATCACCCCAAACTGCCGGAAGCCCGGATAGAGGATCAGTTGGTTGCCTTGTACGATGTGAACGCGGCAGCCAACCTCAAAACTCTTTTTATGGAAAAAAATCAAAACATTCTCGGAATGATCGTGATCCCGGATATGCCGCGTTGCGACGGCGCCGTTTATGTTAAAGGCGACAGTATGTACCCTTTACTTAAATCCGGGGATATTGTCGCCTATAAGGAACTGAACAGTTTCAGCAATGTTATCTACGGAGAGATGTACCTTCTTTCCTTTGAACTGGACGGCGACGAATACCTGACAGTCAAATATGCAAACAAGTCCGAACGGGAAGGATATATCAAACTGGCCAGTTATAATACCCACCATGAACCTATGGACATTCCGATTGCCGGTATTTATGCAATGGCGCTGATCAAAGTAAGTATCCGGATGAATACCATGAGGTAACATCTATTTATTTCTTACGGAAACTGTTTAAATTACGCGGAACCTCCCAACACATTAATCAACTGTTCTTTAGATGTAATTTTAACTTCTCTTTCCTTACTTTTCCCGGAAACGTAGCGGGGCGTATCGGCCAGCATCATGACCAAAGCGGCATGAGGCAAATTCAGGATATACTCAACCGGCCATCCCGTGTCGCGGGCTATCTGATAGATTAATCCAAAAGGGCTATGAGAACCTTCATAATGTCCTTTAACTCCCTCTTCGTCATGGCTCAGGCCGACATCGTCTTCGGCATCGTCATCCGCAGACCGGTTATCAACCTGATAGTATTGCAAAAATCATGTACGCCCGACAGGGTGATTACTATCGAGGTCAGGTCGGCCAGCTGGCGTGTATTCAAATACCGGCGCAAATACCAGGCCAGTAAACGGTTTCTGATCCCTGCGGAAGTCCAGTAGGATGCGATACCGTAGGCTATGATCCGGCTGACCGGTATTATGCAGTTTACCAGTAATTCATGGGCTTCGCCGATACTTCCGGCTTCCAGCTTTTCATTTTCCTTTTTCATCTCCATATACATGCCGGATATGGTATAAAGAGTTTGGCTGGTCGGGCGTTTTACCAAAAGATTAAAAGTCTTTTTCCCAAACCACCGGAACAAGCAGGGCGCGGGTATCTCTACCCGCACTCCCTTGTCCAGAAGCGTTTCGACCGTTCGGATTTCTACTTCCGGATTTTCCATCATCAAGCAATTGTTTCCTTGATGATCATCGGCGCTTCGGTAGCTACTTTCGGCGCCTGTACTTCAGCGGTCACTTCTACCTTGGCTATTTCTTTCTGCGCCAGGTTCCAGTTCAGTTTCGCGTAGATAAGAGCGTTCGGCACATCAATTGTCATGCCCATTACCGTATCCAGGCTAATAGAACGCTCACAGCTGAAGGACACGACCGGACTTTTCCAAGCCTTGGTAGCCGAATCCACTTCCCCTCCGAAAAACTCTTTCAGCTTATCCGGAGAAATATCCGTCAAGGTGAATTTAATAGTCGTACCGGCTGCTTCGTATACGGTCAGGAAAGGATAACGGTCATTTTCAGCGAAATGTTTTGTTACTGTGCCATCCTCATCAATAATACTGGCGGTTTCTTTATAAACCTTGCCTACACTCACCAAAGATGTTGCCATACCGCCGTTCGCGGCTTGCGCTCCGATTTTCAGGTCTTTCAGACCCACTCCATACTTTGCCATTTTTAATTTATTATAAATATGTTAGTAATATACCCGGTTGTTTTCCTTTGCAGATCATTGCGCGGAGATTCGCCGGATGTTTCCGAGGGCAAAGAAACAACCGGAAATACCCCTTTTGCAAATGAAATTATCAATCTTGCCATTTCTGTTCTTACTCTTCCCTTTTTGCTTGTTTTCGCTTTTCCCGGGTGCCATATTTGCATCATAATCACTAAATATAAATTATGTACAACAGTATGTATCAGGCCTTGAGGACAGCCTTGTCCCAGGTAGACGGCCTTCACAATGTGGAGCTGTTCAATAACCAGTACGAAGGGACGATGAAAAGCGAGCCTTCCGTTTTTATAGAATTCGATCCGTTGGAGATTGATCCGGTAGTTCGGATGGCCGGGCATACGGATATTGGTATTCATCTGCATGTGGCGACAAAGGCTTATGATGAAGATAATCAGAATACGGTTACGGATGCTTCGGTCGCATCGCATCATTCATTGGCGGAAGATATTTCGGATACGGTAGACGGCTATTATCTTCCGTTTGAAGGAGGGGTAACACGTCCGCTGGAATTGGCAAGGTGGATGCCTCAATATAAATACAACGGATGGATAGTCACTGTCATTTACCTGAAGACTATCGGCTGACTTCCGGGGGCGGGTAAACCCCGCCCCCTCCCTTTACGCATCGTTCCGACCGGCCTTTTCCTGTTCGTTCTTGCGTCCGTATTTCAGTTCATGTTTGGCCGGATAAGCCAGATAGCGGTTAAAGGTAGCGTAAGATATGAGGTACTTGGGATAAATTTCGGTTTCATACACATGCTTTTGCGTGATGCCTTTCTTTTTGCGTTCCAATACCAGATTCTGAATTTCGATCATGCGGAGCAGGGTGTTTCTGTTGTTGTAGGCCATGAAGATAGTTGTTAATGATTATTTGTAAATGGTGATAATGATTGATACAAAGGTAAGATTGCAGAGGAGGGGATGCAAATAAAAGAGTACGGGGTGCACGACAAGGAAAGGCGGATCGTGAGAGATAAAAACAGAAAAAAATGGATATAATTACATTGTTATCAATTGTTACGACTATTGGAGGGTTTGAAGGGATAAAATACTTTATAAATCTCAAAGCAAACAAAAGGAAGAGCGTTGCCAGCGCCAAAACGGAAGAGATTACAGCCCGCACACAAGAGTTTGAACTTTATAAGAAACAGATTGAATATCTGCAAAACCGGTTGGAGGCGAGGGATGGTAAAGTGGATTTCCTGTATGCGGAACTAAGGAAAAAAGAGAATCAGGTATTACGATTGACGGCGGATAATAACGCATTGAAACTGAAAGTGCAGGATACAGATAATAATTAAATACATGTCAAGAGGATTGCGAAACAATAATCCGGGAAATATACGGATTAATCCGGATCATTTCCAGGGAGAGATAAGGCCAGGGCGGGATAAAGAATTTAAACAGTTCGATTCGATGGCTTATGGATACAGGGCGATGCTGAAAATGCTTCGGAATTACAGAAAGAACAGAGGATTGAAATGTCTGCGGGAGTGGATCAGCCGTTGGGCGCCTGCGAACGAGAACGATACGGAAGCCTATATTTTGTATGTGGCCGGTTTTGCCGGTATTTCCGCCGACGCGGAGATTGATACGTCGGACAGGGGACTGATGTGCCGGATTGTCGCGGGTATGAGCCAAATCGACGTTCTTTAACCGGGGCACCTAAAAGACGAAGGTCGCGGGATTCACATCCGACGACCTTCTACACTAACCCTTAACTTTAACCAATGAAAAACAATAATTTCACTAAACTCTTTTATGGCTGTTATTCACCAAGAGTTAATTATAAACCTTGTAGTTATTATAGATGCCACATCTCTGCGACATTAATCATTATTACCGACACAAACGTATCAATAAAGTTTGAATTACGCAAAAATTGTTCACACAAACCTTTTATTTTAACATAATTTAGTTGTGCAAAAGTTCCTGTGCAATCACTCGGAGGGCATTGAATCTCATCTCACCTGCCTACCGCTTGAAGTTTGCCCATAAATTCAGGATCGAACACGACACCCATCCCCGGGCCGGTGGGGGCTTTCATCTTTCCGTTCACGATGGTAAGCGGTGAGGTGGGGCATTCGTAGGGGACGTTGCTCCACAGACCCTTAAACTCCGTATGCGGCTCCGCGTTGGGCAGCACCGACACAAACAGGGCATTGTAGAGAAATCCAAGTCCGCCGCCCGACATGTGCGTGACGCACGTTTTCCCCAGCGCTTCGGCCATCCGCGCCACCTTCATGGAGCGCACGAAGCCACCGAAGTAGTACGTATCCGGTTCTACAATATCCAGTCCGTCGTTGGCCAGCAGCCATCTGAAGTTGTAGAAACTCTGATCCTGCTCGCCGTTGGTAATGGGAATGGTCAGCGCGTCGGTTACCTTCTTGATCTCTTCAAAGTGATGGAACATGACGGGTTCTTCAAAATACCTGTACTTGTATTCCTCCATGATGCGACCGATCCGTATCGCTTCGTCCGCACCGTAATAACCGTTGGCGTCGGCATACAGCGCCCAGCTGTCGCCAAAATGTTCGCGAACCATGGGGGTCAACTTTTCGGACTTGCCCGGTATTCCCTTGTAATGAATATCCCTGTTACCTCCGTGCATGAATCCTACCTTGATCTTCAGCGCATCCACATCGTATTTCGCTGCCTCTTCCAGAATGCGTGCGAAGTGTTCTTCCAGCGGAAGCTCCCGAAATTCGGTGGCCATGTACACGCCCACGTCGGGATTGCATATCTCGCCGATCAGCAGCGCAGCCGACTTGTTCGCAATCTTCCCCATCATGTCCAGAATGGCAAACTCGATGGTCGCCAACGGAAGCCCCACCGCCATGCCGTTCAGCCGGAAATTAAGACTGTACATAAAAACCATGTCCAGCATCAGGTCGAGTTCCCTGGCATCCTGTCCGATGAAGAAAGCCCGCATGCGCCGCTGGAAGATGGGGAGAAAGATCGGCATGTCGGGATGGGCTACGGAAAGTCCCTCGGCGCCGTCCTTGGAGCGCACGCGGCAGATGTAAACATTGTTGTGCTCCAGCAGTTCGAGCGTGTCGATAATGACCGGATCGGGAAAGAGTTCCTTCTTGAACACCGGCCGGTGGAGCGCCCGGTCGAGCAGGTCGAAACGGTTCATAACTTCGTCTTTCGCCGTCGACGGTTTGCCCGCCGCATCGCCGCCTGACGCGCACGACATTAACGGCATACCGGCCACAGCTATCCCTCCGCCCACGGCGGAAGCAAGAAATTGACGTCGGCTTGTTGCTTTCATGATAGTAAATGTTTTTAATGAATAAGTATTCGGAATAAGATCTCTCCACAAATATACGGAACTTTTGCCGTTTATCCACTTACAATTTGTAACCACTACCTCTGTTTTTTGATCTCAAAATACGGCTCTATTTTCGCCCGAAAGAAAAAAAAATCGCGCGAAGGCCGTTCTAAAGAGATCAAAAACGCCATAATTCAATCATTTACAGGTGTTTAATGGCATAATTCGTGTTCGGAAAATTTTGCGTTTTAGAAAAAAAACAAAAGTGAAGAATGAAAAATCAGGTCGGCATGGCCGACGTTTTTTCTCTGATGCAGGCAAAAAGGCCTCCGTGTTTAACACGGCCGAAAAGTTGTTTAACACGGCTGCGCTCCGCGTGCACTCCGACACCTCTCGCTGTTTAACAGCGGGGGTATGTGCGTTAAACAACGGATTCACGCTGTTTAAGAACTTTGCGGCATCCGAAGTTGCGGTTTTTTCCGGTTTTCGCTTTTTTTCAGGCGCAGAAAGGCAAAAAACGGGGTAAAAAAGCTTCAAAAAGAGATTAAACACGGAGGTACAGAGGACACGGAGTTTTTTTTATTATGCTAATAATGAGCAACATAAAAATTCCGTATCTCTGTGCCTCTGCGTTACAAATTGTAAGCAGACAAGAAAAAAGCGTGAAAAAGACAGGCATTCATGCAGTTGTTTTAGTTAAAATTTCCGGCCGGAATCGGCGAATTGGCAGAGTAGCCGGAAAATTGAAAGTTGAGTAGCCGGGAATCCGATCCTCCCGCAACAATGAACCGAAAGAGCTAATCGTTGCGGATGCAGCGCACGTTGTAGCCCATCGACACGCCGGCGGTATTCTCGACCGACACCAGCGTCGCTCTCAGATAGAGCGAGTAGGCCTCGAAGGTGCCGACGGCCGAATTGCTCCAGTAATGGCCGTGTGATCCTCCCTGCAGGTAACTGCCGCCGGAGTTGACGCGGTAGCCGCGAGCCGGAAGGAACATGTCCGGTGTGCCGACAGTCTTGTTGGGGAACATGCCGCCATTCATCCCGTCGATGGAAGTCCAGTGGTCGGAGTAAAATGTGGCGTCTTCCGTATAACCGGTAAAGGCTTTGTTCTCCTCGACGGTCGGCAGGCGCCATCCGCTGTTGTGGGCGTCGATCTGCGCCTCCGTCATCGCCTGTATCTGCGCTCCGGTCAGCCCGATCAGTCGGCACGGGTCGCCCTTGCCGAGTTTGACGTTCGCACCGGTGTGGTAGGCGTAGTCGCCCGTAGTTGCTGACACATTCGTACGTCCGGCGGTGAAGTCCGCTGCTTCATAACGGGGAATGTTCAGCCACGTGGCGTAAGTCACATCGCCCGTGGTGTTGAATTTCAATTCCTTCCCGGTGGCGTAGGCACCCAGCCATGCCTCAGCGACGCCTGTGAAACCGACCACGCCGCCGAACTTGAAGTAGGCGAGGTTGGCGCGCTGTTCGGCGGACATAGATGCCCACCGTCCGATGCTGAGCCTCCCGTCCGAGTCGAAAAAGAGCAGGTCGCCGTAACCGCCGTAGCCGGGAGCGGACGGCTCCTGGGTCACGACTACCACGATAACCATCCGTCCGGCGGTGATACGTATCTTGGCCGATCGCGCCGCGCCGGTGCCGTTCGCGCCGAGGATGAGCGACACGGTTTTGTCCGTACCGGCCTTCTCGTCGTCGGCTATCGAAATCCATCCGTTGTCGGGTATCTCCGCGTCGGTGGCGGCATCCCTGATGCTCTCTATCTTCCAGCCGCCCGGGTAGTCGGTGAGGATGCGCAGCTTGTTCTCCGTGCCGTCGGCGGTATACGACCGGCCTTCAAGTTCGACCGAGGCGCTACCGACCGACAGTGCGTACTGCCCGTCGGCCACGACGTCGCCCATCCCCGCGTGGTTCCATTCCTGCACCCCGGCCTCGATGTTCACCGGAGCGGAGTTGAAGGCGGTTTCGGAGTCCGCGTAGCCGCGTCCCGACACCTTCGTGATGTTGAACAGATAGTTGTGGTTGCGCAACACGTCGAGGAAGACCTGCGAGGAACCCGTTCCCGTGGAGAAGTCCACGCGATACCATGTCGGGCTGCCCTCGTCCGCAAAGTCGCCGTCGGCATCGGAATCCCAGTGACCGCCCACCACCGCGCAGGTGCGCGCCGTCAAACCCTTGCCCGCGGTGTGCGCGGCATCGATGTGGTTCTCGGCCTCGAAGATATATATTTCGTTGGCATAAGCCGTGGTCGGATCGGTGGCGGTGTAATGGATCGGCCCCCGGGTCAGCGTCGAGGAGGCGGGCACGTTGGGGTGATCGGCTTTCGGAGCAGAGGGAACGGTCGTGTTCCAATCGGCAGGCCGGGGAACGAGCGAGCCACGGGTGTTGTAGTTGTAGATGTCCACGGCAGTGATGCGGAAGTTGGTTGCCGCGGTGCCCGTCGCCTGCACGATGACCCGCGCCGCCATGCGCGTCAGCAACACGCGGTCGCTGCCCGTCAGCTCGGTCGCATCGCCTATTGCGATGTTGCCCACGTCCCCCCACATCGGTAGCGGACGGTAGCCTTCGGTCGTGGCGTCGGCTATCCATTTGCCGCCCGCGGGCATGGCTGTTTCCAGCGTGGCCAGTGCCTGTGCCTTCGTCAGGCCGTCGAGCGACGCGGCGGAGATCACCGTGCTCGAATTGGCCATCAGCGCCAGATCAAAACTGCCCTGCCGCAGTGCGACGGTAAAGGTTTTGATGCGCGAGTCGGAGCCGTCGGTGTCGATTTTCGTTCCGTCTACCTCGGTGCGGTAGACGAACTCCCCGCCGTTGGGTTCGAACACCAGCACGTCGATCTGCGTCACGGTGTTCTCGTCCGCCGCCGACAGCGCGCGGGACGCCGGCGCACTCACGCCCGGCACTTGCAGGGCAAACGTAACCATAGCCTCGCCGTTCCTCACGGGGGCGTCGAAATCCTCTTTCTCCCAGGCGCAGGAAGCGAGCGCAAATGCCGCCGCTCCGGCGAGTAGTCGTGTCCATGTTTTTACCATCGCAGTATTCATTACTTCCATGTTTTATAGTTCTTTTTATCCGGGCATTAAAACTCTTTCCAGAGCGCGTACTTTCCCCAGTCGGTGAGCGCCACACTGACGTCGAGTGTCGTGTGCAGCTCTATCAGCACGTTGGTCAATCGCCCCTTCACCACCGCGATGGGGCTGCCCGAAGCGTCCCGCGAAACCGAGGTGACGAGCACCGCGCCGTGGTATATCTCTATCACGGCCTCCGCCGTGGGGATGACGTTGAAGGCGGGCGAGAACCACTCCTGCCCGGCGGCACCGGCGACGAACGATCCCGCCGGACGGTACACCGCTGCGCCGTCCGCCGGGTCGCCGTGGAAATCGAGCGACGCTGTGCTCCCGCGCACGGCGATGGAATAGCCCTCGTCGTCGAAGCCCGTGAATTCCTTCAGCCCTCTGACCGTGACGGCCATACTTCCCACGGCGCGGCGGATCGGTATGACCGTTTCATTTTCCGAACCGGTATCCGCCACGTCGATCTCGCCGTAGAACAGGTCATCGGGAGGTGTGCTGCCGCCCGGGGTGCCGGCCGACAGCAGGCTTATCGATCCGTTGTCCTTATGGTCGCCCGCCGCGGGAGCGTCCATAAACTGAAGTCCCGCCGCTGTGTTGCCCCACGCCGCGATGTGCAGGCCACTGCCCACGGAAACATCCATCGTAACCTTTTGCCCCACCTGTGCAGGGATGGCCTTTATCAGGTGCAGTTCACCGTCGAAAACATAGAGTATCACTTCCCGCACATCACTCTTTCCGAGTTCCGCGCCGGCGTCGTCGAAGGCCACCACCGTGAACGTGCGGCTGGCGAAGCACTCCTCAATATCGTCCTTGACACAGCCCGTTGTCGCCACGGTCAGGGCGGCGAACGAGCACAGCAACAGGTGTAGCGGCGTCTTCATCTTCATGGGATTGATGTTAAAATTCTTTGCCGAGAGTGACGGGTTGCCAGGGGAGCAGGCCGATGGCGATGTCCACTTGGGCGTTTACTTCCACCGGCTTGGTCGGGTCGCTCATACCGCCCGGGCCGTCGCCTCCGTGGGTCGGGTCGCCGGTCAGGGTTATGACGATGTCCAGGCTCTTGCTGCGCGTGACGGTTATATTGCCGACAATACTCGGATTGACCGGCCCGCCGTTGACGCTGCTCCACTGTTCGTAGGGCGTAAGGTGGACGGGGTAGTAGACCGGAGCGCCGTCGAACGTGCCCTCAAGCACTACGATGGTCGGGAATTCGGCGGCTTGGTCGGCGTCGTTCTCGAAGACGTAATAGACGTACTGCGTGGCAAAGTCGTTCGCCGGGATGGCGTCCGACAGCCGGCCGGTGGACGCCATCGTGTAGTCGGCGGCGGCCGGGTAATAGGCGAAGCCCGTGGGGGATGGATTAGCCATACCTTCGTAAAACTTTTTGCCCGCGGTGTAAGTGCCCGGGATCAGCGACGTGCCGAACAGTTTGGACTGTCCGCGTGCGTTCAGCACGGACACACGGTTCAGTACGAGCGAGCCGTCAGTCTTGGCCGCGTCGTAGGCGGGCGACATGCTGTTCACGATCTTCACCGTAATGCGCGTGGCGATGAACTCCAGCGGTACCACCGCGCCGGCCGAGAATGTCGAACCCGATCGGGTAAACGAGAGCGGGGTCGTCGTATTGCCGGAAGCCCAGCGCGCCTCCGTTTGCGCGCCGTTGGACGTTGCCGGCCCGTTCAGGTCGGCGATCACGGCGTTCAGTTGCGCCATCGTGGCAACGCTCCGGGTAAGGTCGCTCCCGTGATTGGCCACAACGTAGACATGCTTGGCCATAGTCGTCACAGACATGTCGCTAACATTCGAGCCGGAATTTATATGCTGTTTCCATCGGATCTCGTCGCTCTGATCGGTGACGAAGACGGAGTAATTGGTGATGGCGTCCGTCGGTGGAGTGGTGGTGTAGGCGGCCTTCGAAAGTGCGGGCGTTGCGATCTCGATGTTCAGTTTCGCGGCCTTGCCTTCGATCGGGTCGTCGCCGGGATTGCCGGTTTTGTCGCAGGAAGCGAACATCGTCGCCGTCAGGGCGGCTGTCATCAGAAAAATCCGTTTCATGGTTTCTTAGATTAAGTGGGTAGCTGCTTTGCCTCGTTACTGCCCTTTTACCCGGTTCCGCCTGTTGGGGCGGTGCGCAAAAGTGCGGCAACAATTCAAAATAATTTACTTGTACGCCGCAAACATAATCAAAGTTCCTATACGGCGCTACTTTTTACGGAATAATTTGCCGTATCGTGCTATTACGCTTGTTTTAAGCGCATTAAAAAGAACTTCGAGATGCCGTTTCGCTGGAAAAACTCTACGCCGGATCCACGTCGTAGTGCAGGAGCAATTGCTTGAATGCCGGATATTGCTGCATTTCCCGGTGTACTTTGTATAGCAGTTCCCGGACGGGATTGACGGAGAGGGATATTTCGATCTTCAACATGATTTGGCGAATATATAATGTCCGGATGCGGGTAATGACAGGAGTTACAGGGCCGAATACACGTTCTCCCAAATGCTGTTCCAGTTTGCGGGCGTATATTTCGGATAACTCCCTCAACACAACTTCATTCCGGCTACGAAGAACCATAACGATCAAACGGTAATAAGGCGGATATCGGAACATACTGCGCTCGGCGAGCTGTTGGGCGACCATAGCTTTATAATCAAACCGGCATACCATTTGGATCAGCGGATGTTCGGGCTGCGACGTTTGCAATATCACCGTCCCCTGCCTGCCACTGCGCCGTCCTGCGCGGCCGCTTACCTGTGTCATCAGTTGGAATGCACGTTCATACGCCCGGAAATCAGGGTAATTCATCAGGTTGTCGGCATTCAGTATGCCAACCACGCTGACGTTTTCAAAATCCAGTCCTTTCGTCAGCATCTGTGTTCCCATGAGAATATTTGTTTTCCCCTTTTCATAATCCGAAAGGATACGCTCGTAGGCCGAACGTGTGCGCGCCGTATCCATATCCAACCGTTCCGCTTTAGCCGAAGGAAACAGGGTGTTTATTTCTTCCTCTACCTTTTCCGTGCCAAACCCAAGCATCTTCAGTTCCCGCCCTTCGCACGACGGGCAGCGCTCGGGTACATAGCGGGTATAACCGCAATAATGGCAGACCAGTTGATTCTTGAATTTATGGTAAGTCAGGCTCACGTCGCAATGCTCGCAGTGAGGGATCCATCCGCATTGCCTGCACTCCATCACCGGAGCATATCCGCGTCGGTTCTGAAACAGGATCACCTGCTCCCCGCCATTCAACGCTTCTTCCATCTTACCGATCAGTAGCGGAGAGAAGAGCGTGTCTTTCATGATCTTTTTCCGCTTCAATTCCTTTATGTCCACCGGGATAATCTCCGGCATCAGGCAATCACCGTAGCGGGTATTCAGTTCCACCAGCCCGTATTTGCCGCTCGTGGCATTGAACCAGGAATCAATAGACGAGGTGGCCGAGCCGAGCAGAGTCTTGGCCCCGTGCATATTGGCCAGCATAATGGCGGTGTTGCGGGCATGATAGCGCGGTGCGGGATCCTGTTGTTTATAACTCGTTTCATGCTCTTCGTCCACAATGATCAGCCCGAGGCTTTTAAACGGAAGGAACAGGGACGAACGTACACCGAGCACCACCAGCGGCTCGTTGCCGTGGAGCAGTTTATTCCATACTTCAACCCGCTCGTTATCCGAGAAGCGGGAATGGTAGACCACCAGCTTGTCGCCAAACAACCGTGCCAGACGTTCCGTTAGCTGCGTAGTAATCGCTATTTCGGGAAGAAGATACAACACCTGTCGCCCCGTCTGCAAGGCATCGGCAATCATCCGGGCATAGATTTCCGTCTTGCCGCTCGACGTTACTCCGTGCAACAGACAAACATCCTTACGTTTAAACGCTTCATGTATTTCATCATACGCCTTTTCCTGCGCTTCGGTCAGGGGAGATAACGGGCGGAGCTTTGATACATGCACCTGCAAGCGCCCGACTTCCTTCTCGTAGCTCTCCAGAATCCCGCGCGACAAAAGCCCTGTGAGTACGGCCGGAGCCATACCGCTGTAATCGAGCAGTTCCTTTTTGCTGACTTCCTTTGTCGGAGCAGGATTAAGCGTGTTGCTAAGTTCGAGGAAGGTCATCAGCAAGGTTTCCTGTTTCTTCGCCCGGCGAAGCTCGTCGAATGCGGCATGGAGCCTGTTCCCGTCCCGGTAATCCGCAGACAGGCGGATAAACGTCTGCATTTTGGGAGCAAATACTTTCCTGATTTCTTCGCTGACCACCACGGCGCCCCGGTTCATTAGTGAAGTTACGGCCGGCATCACATTGCGCAGGCCGGTCTTCTTCTCTATTTCCGCCACCGTCAGCCTCACCGCTCCCGCGAAAGCATCTAGCACCGACTGCTCATTGGGACGCAAAGGAATGTCCGCTTCAAAGTCTTCATTATAAGCCACCGCTGTTTCGCTATCCGGTTTCAACCCCGAAGGAAGCGCCGCCTTGTATACATCTCCCAAAGCACAGAGGTAGTAGGAAGAAATCCATCGCCAGAAGCGCAATTGCGGGCGGCGCAACACCGGCGCGGCATCCAACAGGGCGAAAATCTCCTTCGTTTCATACGTTTGCCGGGGTGCACGCGCATGAACTTCGGCCACGATCGCCGTGTAATACCGTTTCTTTCCGAAATGAACGATCACCCGGCACCCGGCAGTCACCGCTTTCTCCATATCGGGCGGGATCAGGTAAGTATAAGTATCTTCCAGCGGAAGGGGAAGTATGACATCGGCGTACATCATCCTGTTTTCTATTTTCTGTTTTTCCATTGAATTGCCAAAGGTATAAAATTCAAAATCGTTTCTTAATAAACACAAAACCGTTTCTCTGTATTTTGTTTCGTTACTAAAATGTCCCATATTTGCGATACAATAGGAAAAACACAGGAAGTATGATATTCTCGAAGATAATAAAATGGATAAGAAAAAGGCTGAAAACACATTCTAAAAGCGAATGGGTCACTCAAAGATTTCGCGAAATAGAGTTGCACAAAGAGAATAACGACATACTCCCTTTCAAAATAGAAGAGTTAAAAGACCGCGGTTTTCTTGTAAGAGTCAATCACATATATGCTTACATATCCTATTTTCACATGCCGTGGTCGTATAATGACAGTAGCGAATGGAAAGCCGCCGCCCCGCACCTGAAAGGCAAGGTGTTTTTTTGTAAAATCCACGAATGCGATAAAGGTAATTTTTTCATCCGGTTAGACGGAGCTGTACCTCAATTCAGACAGGCGAATCTCGTAGAGGGATATAGATACCATGGCGTTATAATCAGAATAATGCCATACGGGATACTGTTCGACATCGGCTTTCATTTCAACTGGAAGTGCGGACCCTTAATCGGATTACTGCACCAGTTTCAATTATCTCCGGATGTAAAAATAAGTAATTTCAATACAGGAGAAGTGATAAGTGTATTCTACCAGGGGGTGAATAATAAGGGAAAGTTTTCTTTCTGTCACGAACAGACGGGAACAAGAGAGGGAATCGAAAAGTCAAAAGAACTGATCGGAACGATAACCTGGGCTAAGGTAGTTCGCCAGGACGGAAAGCAAGCCATCCGTTTATGGATTGTGGGAAAGTATCCCACCATGCTGATAATAAATAAGTATGTGTATTCTTCAAACCTAAATGACCTAGAGCTGAAAAAAAAAGACCTGAAAGACGGAGATATTATATGTTGCAAAGTTGTCAGGTATGATGAAAAAAGGAATCTGCCAATCGTGAAATGGCTTCCCGATCCGGATAGCGACAGCATGCCCGATCATAAATTACAGAATAACCTCTCCGAGGAAACGGTCGATAAATTACAGACTTTGAAAAGCGAAATGGAAAAGGGGAATATATTCTTCTTTTAGGGGAGTTCCTGCTTTAAGGGGGCAACTAACTTTTTTCCCTGTTATCAGAGGCAGGTATTTCGGCGGCATTCCGTCGCCCGGACGGATGGAACGGACATTTTCTTCCGTGATCATATCTCCGGCGTCCATATCCTTTACGACAAACAGGGAGCGGGAGAACTTCCGGTTCTTTTTTACTTTTTCGGTTAATTCGTAAGTTACGCTTCCCAAAGCCTTTTCCGCTTCTCTTATTCCGCGTACCATTTGAGCAAACTCTTCGGGATTCATGGAGAATGCGGCATCGGGGCCGCCGATGGAACGGTCGAGAATGAAGTGCTTCTCTACAATACGCGCACCCAAAGCCACGGCGGTGATGGCAACCGTGCTTCCCATCGTATGGTCGGAAAGGCCTGTCGGCAGCCGGAAACGCTGTTTCATGTCCTGTATGGTGCGAAGGTTTGCAAGCTCAACGGGCGCCGGATAAGTGGAAGTGCATTTAAGCAAGGCGATGTTGCTGTTTCCTGCCCGCCGACATGCCGCCAAAGCATCCTCGATGTCCTCCAAAGTAGCGATTCCGGTGGATATAATAACCGGTTTACCTTTTGAGGCGACATATTCTATCAGGGGTACATCGGTGATCTCAAAGCTTGCAATCTTGTATGCAGGGACATTCATTTCTTCCAGAAAATCGACAGAGGTTTTGTCGAAAGGAGAGGAAAAGAAAGCCAGGCCTTCTTCCTCGGCTATGCGCTTTAGCAGCGGCTGCCATTCCCACGGCGTATATGCTTCCTGATAAAGTTTATAAAGGGTAGTTCCGTCCCATAGAGTATCCTGATTGATCCGGAAATACGGATTATCGCAGTCGATCGTAATTGTATCGGCCGTGTAAGTCTGTATTTTAATGGCGTCCGCGCCTGCCGCCTTTGCCGCTCTGATCGTCTTTGCGGCCAAGTCAAAGCTATGACCGTGATTCGCCGAAAGTTCCGCTATTACAAATACACGATCCGAACGGTCGTCGTTCAATTCAAACTGCTCAAACAAATTCTTTTCCATACCTGTACATATAAGTCAATACTTTTTCCCGTTCATTTGCCACGGCATTAAAGCCTGCGTTTAAAAACGTATATTTCGACGCGGTATTTGCGCTTTTCACAAAAGCATATACTCTATTAATATAAGGTTCTTGCACCTTATACGCGTCCAATGCCTTCCGGATCATAAGGGAAGCCCAACCCATTCCTCTGTAACGGGCATTCAGGCTGACACCGATCACAGCCTCATCTCTTTCCTTATCGAAACGCACCTGCCCGGCCGGCTCGCCGTTCAACCGGAATACGAACAGTTTCCTTGCGGGATTCGCCAAAGTGCAATTAAACCAGCCGGTATGTTCCGCCAAAGAAATAGATTGTGTGGAAAAGGAGTTCGCCCGCACTTCCCTGTCGTTTGCCAATTCAAACAGGGGCAACAGATCGCATTCCTCTGCCAAGCGGATCTGTAATTGCTTTTGCCCAAAGGCTTTTAAAATCTCTTTCACGATCCGGTCGGAACCTTTTCCGTCCAAAGCATTCCGGCCTGCGACGGAAAGCCTTTCCCGATATTCCGGATCTTCCATTTGCCGCAGGCCGATGCGCAATTCGTCTTCCGTTCGGCCTTCCGTTGCGTCGATACAGGAAGTAATGAAACCTGCTTCTATCCAACCGGAGATATTATATGTCTGGTTATCGGCCACCTTGAAGATAATGGAAGGCAGGCCTGTTGCGGCAAGTTCATTCATTGTCTGTCCGGCTGCTGATATGGCGAGATCAGCCTGAAGCATCAAGTCTTTCATCGCTCCGGCATCTATATTTCGATAGATCGTTGTGTGCATATCCGCTGCCTGTTCGACCTTTTCCGTATCCTTAAAGGCAGGGCCTAATACAACTATTTTGTTTGCTTCGGGAAAATATTCCGCAATTACCGGTAACACGCGGGAAGTAAGTTGCATGGTATCGCTTCCGCCGAAGGTGATCAATACCGTATTTACCGAACGTGCAATCGTGCTTCGCGCCGGCAATGCTCGGAAAGGTTCACGCAGAATAACGTAGTCGCTACCCGTCAGGTAACGAAGTCCGGGATTCGATTTCCCTTCCTTATATATATTATCTGCACCGACCGTTCCGTTGATCACAATACCCGGAGGATATTCCAGCCGGTCGTAATCGTCCATATATGCACAAACGGAAATTCTGTTTTGAATCGTTTCATAGACTGTTATTCCGGCATGGTAAGAATCGATCAATGCCATATCCGCCTGCTCCAACAGTTGGTTCAACCGAGGCCGATCATCCGGCCAGGGGAAAAGATGCAAGGGGTAGGCGGTTAGAATATCCTTCAACTGCTCATCGCCATGAATAATAAAAACGACGTCGATGTTTTTCCGGCGAAACGAATCTGCAATTGCCCGGCAGCGGTAGATGTGGCCGTAGCCGGTGTGTTGGAAACCTTCCGTCAGTATGGCTACACGCATATCAGGCATTATGCAGGAGTTTGTATTTTAATTCGGCCAAAGCCCAATCCGTTTCCGTATCGATGTCCTGCACCTGCAATTCGTTCATGATAAAGGCCGAGCAGTTTGCGGTCAGCAGTTTGCCTTCTTTTCTCAGGGCTTCTTTTTTCACCCAGTAAAAAGTGCCTGTATCGTGGTAGGCGGGGCGTAAGTCTTGGCTTCGTGTGGAAAGATATTCCGGCCAATTCATTTTCAGTAATCCTTTTTCGTCCACATCCAGCGAGCGGAGGATCGGATAGGAAAATGCTACTACCGGGCAAACCGAATCATATCCCCCTTCAAGAAAACGTTGGAATGCCTGCCTGATTTCCTTTTCACCAATCAAAGGAGCGGTAGGAAGAATGCAGCAGATATTCTCCGGTTCCACATTCTTTTCTTCGTACTTCCGCACGACCTCCAACAATACATCCGCCAGGGTAGCATGATCATCGGCATTCGCCGCCGAACGCATAAAAGGGACGGTTGCTCCATACTGCTCCGCGATCGTTGCGATTTCCGGATCATCGGTCGAAACCATTACTTCCTCGAAAAGGCTGCTCCTTAGAGCCGACTGAATGGAATAAGCAATGACCGGCTTTCCCAAAAAAGGTTTCACATTCTTTCGGGGAATCCGTTTGCTGCCTCCGCGCGCAGGTATGATGGCGATGTTTTTCAT
>JAITVG010000267.1 GCA_031285925.1 Tannerellaceae bacterium | reverse complement strand
GTATTTCTCTATACTACCTATAGTACGGCGCCGTTGTATAGGTACTACGAGCGCGTACTATATATAGAAACACTTTTTAACATTACGTAATATCTTGTATGTGTGGGTGTTGGGCTTTTGGGGCTTTTTTAGCGAGCATAGCTCGCTACCCCTCATCAACAGTCTCTGATTGCCTTACGGCCACTCGCTACGCTCGCTAAAAAGAGTATGAATAATACAGGCTAAAAGAATGTTTAGCGGGCAGCAATAATTCGATAAGAACTTTGGGAAAGCATTTTAGGGTGACGCATTGTCAAAGTCAGGAGGCAGAAAGGAGTTGCCCGGCTTACGGACAACTCCTTTCTTCTTTTTCGCTTATTCATATTCTTAATCTCACCCAATATCAACAAAGTTTTGCGGATTGCGTCCTTTTACGCCCTTGTACCATGAGCGGATTACCCTTAGGTCGCCGATGGGGTCGCCGGTGGGGTGAAAAACGGTTTTTATCCCCACTTCCTTTTTGGAGTAATCGACGTAGGCCAGCAGGATCGGCACTTTGGCATTCAGGGCGATATAATAAAATCCCCGTTTCCATTCGCTTGTACGCTTCCGTGTGCCTTCCGGGGTTATGGCCAGGTGAAATACCTGACGGACGGCAAACTCTTCGACCATCTGCTCCGTCACCGAAGTTCGTTTGTCCCGGTCGATGGGCACTCCGCCCAATGCTTTGAAGATAATGTTGAAAGGGAAAAAGAACCATTCTTTTTTTATCAGGAAGTCGGCAGTGCGGCCGATAGAGGTATAAAAAAGTTTACCGATCGGGAAATCCCAGTTGCTGGTATGCGGCGCGACACAAACAATACATTTAGGTATATCTACTCCTTCCGTTGATCCGAGTTTCCACCCTGCCATTTTTAGGAGAGCGCTGCTCAAAGCCTTTTTCATTCTTTTCCTCATTAATTTAAATCGGCGCAAAAGTAGCACAAAGTAACTAATCATGCCGTAGAAGCGTAATTTAATTTTTGAATAAGGCCTTTCTGTTCCGAACCGGAACGGATCAAATACCTAGGGTACGTTTAAGTATTTCCACTTGTGTATCCCAAAGGCTGACGGCATCTTCTTTCTCATTCGGCTCTGCGAAATCAATGATTTCTAGGGCTGTTGCCCCCGTTAGCTCCACCGTATGGATTTTAAATTCAAAATAACTGTTCTCATTCGTGTCGGCAACCCAGTGGTAGCGGACGCTTATTTCCGGTTTGACGGATATAATTTCGGCTTCTTCTTCATCTTTATCCCATTTAAAGGTATAAACCGAATTTTTAATGAACACATCGTCTGCAAACCAAGCAGACAATCCCGGCGGGGTGGTTAAGTGATTCCAGAGGCTACGTCGCGAAACCTTGTCGAAAACGTACTCTATACGAAATTTTTCCTTTCTCATCGACATCATTTATTTATTGCGCACAAGTTACATATAAAAAATAGATAAACGGCATGTTTTAGGTATATTTTTTTTTCTGCAAAAGGTTGCACAAGCAAAAAATAACCTATACTTTTGCCCCCGCATTCTACGGATGATGGCGAGATAGCTCAGCCGGTTAGAGCGCATGATTCATAATCATGAGGTCCCCGGTTCAATCCCGGGTCTCGCTACAAAAGAAAGAGGCTTACGAGAAATCGTGAGCCTCTTTTATTTTGTTGTGACGGCACAAAACGGCTTTACCTTCTTTAGGGGAGCTTTTGGAATTGTTTAAAATCAGGTTTTCTTTTTTCAAGAAATGCTTCCTTGCCCTCCCGGGCTTCTTCAGTCATGTAATAGAGCATGGTGGCATCTCCCGCCAGTTCCTGTATGCCGGCCTGCCCGTCGAGTTCGGCATTCAAGCCGGCCTTGATCATGCGGAGCGCCAGGGGGCTAAGCTGCATCATCTCTTCTGCCCACTGCACATATTCGTCTTCGAGCTGTTCCAAGGGTACCACCTTATTGACCAGTCCCATCTCCAGCGCTTCCCACGCATTGTATTGTCGGCAAAGGAACCAGATTTCCCTCGCCTTCTTCTGTCCGACGATGCGTGCCAGATAAGAAGATCCGAAACCGGCGTCGAAGCTTCCGACTCGCGGCCCCGTTTGCCCGAAGATGGCGTTTTCAGAAGCGATGGAAAGGTCGCAGACCACGTGTAGCACGTGCCCGCCGCCAATGGCGTATCCGTTTACCGCGGCGATGACCGGTTTGGGGATGGAACGGATTTGCTTCTGAACATCCAGGACACTCAGCCGGGGAACACCGTTTTTGTCGATATATCCGCCGTGCCCTTTCACGTTCTGATCACCTCCTGAGCAGAAGGCCTTGTCGCCCGCGCCGGTCAAAACGACAACACAAATCTCTGCCCTTTCCCTGCATACGTGCAGGGCGTTGCTTATTTCCGCCGTGGTTGTCGGCGTGAAGGCGTTCCGGTAACGCGGGCGGTTGATCGTTATACGGGCAATGCCGTTCCGGTAGTCGAAAAGGATGTCTTCATATTCCCCGACAGCAGTCCAATCTCTTCGTGTTGGCATTATTTATTTTCTTTAAGTTGATGATAATATTTTTTGAGAAGGAGTATATCTTCTTCCTTGTCGGTGAAAACTTCCAGCAGCATTGGCCGTTCGGCATCCTGTGCGGTAAAGTCCGGCAGAGATTCCGCCAGCTCGTCCGCATTGCGTACGGCCGTGTAGCAGAATCCGCGTTCCCTTACCCATCCTTCCGCCGATGTAGAATGAACGGCGGTTACATAACGCCGGGTTTCTTCCGTCATTTCAAAGCCGGGGATTGCCTGAAAAATCTCTCCCCCGCCGTTATTGATCAGCAGGATACGCACGTTGGGGCGGATATGTCCGTGCCACAGGGCGTTCATATCATAAAAGAAGCTGAGATCGCCGATGAGGATAAAGTTGATCTTATCCGAGGTGCATGCATATCCTAATGCCGTAGACAGGGAGCCGTCGATACCGGACGTTCCGCGGTTGCTCAACACTTCCGTTTCTTCGGGCAAGGCAAAGAGTTGTGCATAACGAACGGGTGAACTGTTTCCCAAGTGCACGACACAGGAAGCAGGCAGAGATTTGATCAGAGAACCGATTGCATACATTTCCGAATAGGCGAACTCGGGGACGGGTATGTTTTTGGAGAGAGTTTCCCAAAGCTGTGGATACGGGCAAGGCCTGTTTTCAAGCAGCGGAGCGATTTTGTCGATAAATTCAAAAGGATCGATCTCTATAACGGTAGTCAGCGACCCGAACTGATCAACCACTTCTCCGTTGAGTGATACGTGCCAGTGTTCTTTGGGTGGATGGGTTTGAAGGAATTTTTTCAAGCGTTTGGAAACGGTATGCCCGCCGTAGGTGATAACCAGCTCCGGCTTCAGCTTTTCCTTTTCTTCTTCCGACAGGGTATAGAGCAGGGTATCGAAATTGCGGATCGCCATGCCCGGTATTGTCCGGTTGCCCAAGTGTTCCGTCAGCCAGGCGAAATGTTTATAGACAAGCTTGCCGATTCTCTTGTCAAAAAGATAGATAAGCGTCATTTGCCCTGCCACCATCAGGCGGCGGTTGTATTTATTCAGTCTTTCGATCAAGTGATTGTAATCCTTGTCGTATACATTCAGCCCCTGATAGCGGGTGATCACCCTTGCCTCCGGCAGTTCCGGTGTCGTAAAACGGAAAAGAGGTTCCGCAAGAGGCACATTGATGTGCACCGGTCCTTTGCCGTGATGATTTAATTCCAGAAGCGCCTCATTGATCAGCCGGTTGCAGTACAGCATATCCTCTTCACTGTCCCCTTCGGGAAGACTTACGGATTTCTTCACCAATGAACCGAACACGTTCGGCTGGGGGATGGTTTGCCCGTCCATTTGCCCGATCCTTCCCTGCGGGCGGTCGGCGGAAATAACGACCAGCGGGATTTGCTGGTAAAATGCTTCTGCCACGGCGGGATGAATATTCAGTAGCGCCGTTCCGGATGTGCAGACAATGGCCGCAGGCTTTCCTCCGTGCAGTGCCAGCCCCATCGCAAAGAATCCGGCGCTTCGTTCATCCGTTACCGAATGGCAGTTAAACCCGGAATGTGTAACCAGTGTATGTACGATGGGAGAGTTCCGGCTTCCCGGACATAACACTGCGTTTTCCACTTCATGTTCTTTCAGCAAAGCTACAAGCTGAAGGATCGACTTCTTATCCGTATACACAATGTTTTATTTGAGAATTGCTTTCATCGTCCACATCTTCTCTTCCGTTTCCTGCCATTCTTCATCCACTGTCGAATTAACCAAAAGGCCGCTGCCGGAAAAGAGGGTGAGGATCTTTTCTCTGGCTTCCAGACAACGCAGGTTCACATATAATGCCGTTTTGCCTTCCGGTCGCAGCCAGCCTAAGAAACCGGAATAATATTGCCGGTTGTATCCCTCGTTATCCATTATGAACCAGCAGGCATTCTTTTTGGGAAGACCGCAAACCGCAGGAGTAGGGTATAGCAATTTCAACAGGTCACCTATATATTGAGTATCCGGTATTGCGAAATCGAAATCCGTGCGCAGATGGGATAATTCTCCGGCTTTAACGGCATAAGGGCCGCTTTGTTCGGCGTTGATCCCGACTGCTTTCAGTTGCTGCTGTATGAAATCGGCGACCATTCCCTGTTCCTGAAAGTTCTTTTCGCTCCATACCATCGGCAAAACACCTTTGACCAAAGGCTGCGTACCGGCCAGGGCTATCGTACGCCAGCTTTCCTTTTCTCCGGAAAGTAGAATTTCCGGCGTACTGCCGATCCAGGTTCCCGTTGTTGCGGAATGAAACAGATATACGTAAGAGCGGTTGTAGCGTTTGCAGGCTTTGATAAATGTCTTCGCCGGCGAAAAACCTTCCGGCCGCTCAATCTTTAATTCCCGCGAAAGGACGATCTTATCCAAATCATTATATAATAGCGGAGCCATGAATTTATGAAACCGTTTTTTATACCGTGGAGAGATAGACGGGATTTCCGGATATCCGCTGCTTTCATTAGTAAAGAAGTCCTCCGGAAGCTCCCATGCCGTTTCTTTCCCGTGCATGCAGACAATAGGGCATCTTCCGGTTACGGTGAATGGGGCGATTATGTAACCGTCCACTCCGTTAAGGTCTTCCGTTTTATAGAAAAACTCTACTTCTTCGTCTTCCGCTCCTACAAAATGGAGTGTGTTCTCACCCGGATTGCGGTAAACCACGATGTTGCGGTTTTCCAGTATAGCCGTATCAATGGCTGAATAAAGACTTTCCATAACCGGTCATTTTTTATCTTTTCTTTATTACACTATTTATTACTCTCACTGCAGATACAAGTTTATCGGTCGATGTATAGATGCTGACATCCCATACATGCGAAGAACGTCCTTTATGAATAATGGTTGCCACAGCCCTGACCGTATCGCCTTCGTGCGCCGAAGATATATGGTTTCCGCTAACCTGCATACCCACTACGATTTCATCGGGTTTGGCAATGATCATTGAACCCAGTCCGGCAACGGTTTCCGCCAGTGCCAGAGTAGCTCCTCCATGCAACACGCCAAAAGGCTGACGCGTGCGTACGTCCACAGGCATTGTCGCTTCGATCCGGTCTTGCGATGCATACGTATATTGTATTCCCAGATTACCCATCAAGGCATGTTTCGCCAGTGCGTTGAGTTCGTTTAAGGGGATTGTCGTTTCGCGTATCTCTTCCAGTATCCATTTCTCCAGGGCGGCCGCCACACCGTCTTCTTCGTTGGACAGGGTGATATGGTCGGCGCAGCTCTTCACCGAGTCCTGTGCGTTTCCCATCGCGATGCCCATGCCGGCCAGTTGCAACATCGGAATATCGCACACACCTTCACCGATAGCGATCACTTTCTCCTTTTCGATCTTGAGCTTGTCCATCAGAAAGGCAAGCGTATTTCCCTTGTTTATTCCCGGCGGAACTACTTCAAGGAAATAGCTCTCCGAAGGAAATACGTCCAGCACCCCGTTCAGTCTTTTTTTCCAGTGATTCTCAAGACCGGCCAACGCTTTCAGGTCGTCGCTCACCAATACACATTCATGCGGGTCGAAGTCTATGGCAAACGAATCGTCCGCGTTTATTATTTCCATACCGTTCAGCGCGGCTTCTTCCCGGATATGTTTGTTCTCCGGCGAATCTGTGATAATTTGCTCCTGCCGGTAGGTAAATATCGGGAAACCGTTCTTTTTCGCTTTCCTGTACAGGTAGGGAATCTGATCCCTGTCGATCTTTTTTTCGTATATGGTTTCTCCGGATTGCATATCCGTGATTTGCGCTCCGTTGCAGGAAATGACATATCCGCCGTAGGTATTCAGTTCCAGCGCCCGGGCAATGGGGAGTATGCCGTGGGCAGGGCGGCCTGAAGCCAGAACTATACGCATCCCCATTTGCTGTACTTTCAGAAGGGAAGCTCTGGTTCCGGGTGTTATTTCCTTATTATCATTCAGCAATGTGCCATCGACATCCAACACTAACAGTTTATACTTCATAAATAAATATTTTCCGGTTTCGCTTACAAAGTAAATAAAAATGAAAGATAATGCACTCTATCTTGAACTGAAAAGTTTATTTATTAAATCTTTCCGCCCTGTTTTCTGCAGAAAAGCGATAATTTGTTTGCGAAATTCAGGTTTATACCAGAAGAAAAACCGGCGCTGGTTCAGCTTCTGTTCCTGTGTACGGGCGGTATAAACTTTCTCAAGTGTATAAGGATGATATCCGGTGTAATAGATCTCAGTCGCCAGCGTCATGGGGGAAGGAGTGAAATCCTGAACCTGCTCCAACCGGAAATGCAGGTCTTTGGTGATTGCCGCAAGTTCTGCCATGTCCATTTCCATACAGCCCGGATGGCCGGATATGAAGTAGGGGACAAGCTGTTGATTCAATCCTTCCTTATTATTAATATGGTCGAACAGCCGATTGAACCGGTAGAAGTGCTCGAATGACGGCTTGCGCATCATATTCAGTACGCTGTCCTGCGTGTGTTCGGGGGCTACTTTCAACCGGCCGGAAACGTGTTTGCTTATCAGCTCCTCCGTATAGACATGCGTTGATTTGTTTATTTTTTCGTCCGCATAGCGGTGGAGCAACAGGTCGTAGCGGACACCACTTCCGATAAAGGACTTTTTTATTTCCGGAAGATTATCCACCGCTTTATAAACATCAAGCAGGGGAGTATGATCCGCAGACAGATTCTTGCAGACAGCAGGGAATATGCAGGACGGTTTTTTGCATCGGCGGCATACGCTTTCGTCTTTCCCCTTCATCCGGTACATATTGGCCGAAGGGCCGCCGAGGTCGCTTAAATATCCCTTGAAATCGGGCATTTCAGTAACGGTTCTTACTTCTTTCAGAATGGATTCAAGGCTTCGCGAAGCAATAAACTTCCCTTGATGGGCGGAGATGGTACAGAAGGCGCATCCGCCGAAGCATCCCCGGTGAATATTCACGGAGAATTTGATCATCTCGAATGCCGGGATCACTTTCCCCTTGTATTTGGGATGGGGCAGGCGGGTGTAGGGAAGGTCGAAAGAAGCGTCGATCTCTTTCTCCGACATCGGCGGGAAAGGGGGATTGACTGCGATCGTCCGGTTTCCCGTCTTTTGCAGGATCCGCTGCGCCCGGTAGCTGTTCGACTGTTCTTCTATGTGGCGGAAATTCTTCGCCTGCTTCAACTTGTCCTTCAAACATTCCTCGTGCGGGAACAGTTCGATATCGTCGGGCAGGGGAGAAATTCGATCCGTCAGGAAAGCCGTTTGCGGTATATCCTTTATATTATTGAACGTTTCCCCGTTTTTCAGGCGGCGCACAAGTTCCTTTACCGGAAGCTCCCCCATGCCGTAGATCAACAGATCGGCGCCGCTTTCGAACAGTATGCCCGGTTTCAGCCTGTCCTGCCAGTAATCGTAATGAGTCAGTCGCCGCATGGAAGCCTCGATTCCTCCCAGAACGACCGGAACGTCCGGATAAAGTTCCTTCAATATCCGTGTGTATACAATGCTTGGATAATCCGGGCGCATACCTGCACGACGGTCGGGCGTATAAGCATCGTCGCTCCGTAGCCGCCTGTTTGCCGTATAATGATTGATCATGGAATCCATCGCTCCCGGAGAAACTCCGAAAAATAGCCGGGGCGTTCCCAACTTCTTGAAATCCCTGAAATCTCCGCGCCAGTCCGGTTGGGGAACAATGGCCACACGAAGCCCTTCGGCCTCCAGCGTACGCCCGATCACGGCCGCCCCGAAAGAAGGATGATCCACGTAAGCATCTCCGGAGAACAGGATTACATCCGCAGAATCCCATCCCCTATCCTCCATTTCTTTTTTCGTAACAGGCAACCGGTCTGTCGGACGGTATGATTTCATGGCGCAAAGGTACTATTAGTTTTCATTGTTGTCCGCTAAAAATTAAGAATCTCCACATAACCCATCTATCTATTTGATTATCAATGCCTGTTTTTATTTTTTCAAAAACAAGCCCCCTGCATTTCCGGGAATAGTGAATTTTGATATTTCGTTTGTTGTTTGTTTATTATGCTCCTCCAACTTCCTTCAGGGTCTTCCGGGAAGCAGTAAATGTTGATATAACTCATCAATTGTTGACGGATTACGGACACCATATTGGAAAAAGCCCACGGTCGTTTTACATTGCTTCGAACAAGGGTAATCAGCAGGTTGGCCAACATAGAGCCCCATATCTGTATCTCGATGGCGTTCTGATTGTCTCCCGGGAAGTATTTTAACGAAAAATTCTGTTTCAATTGCTTAAACAGTGATGAATGAGCCTTTCTCCAAATGCACCTCCGAAAGCAAGACATGGTCATGGTCATGGCGCACTTTCTGTATACCTCACCAGGCAAGGCATATTATAACTCAAGTCTATGACCGTATGAGCCTTTATACCGCCTTTCTTTTAGGCGACCGCAACCTTTCAATATGTCTTTAAATAACGTTATCGTGGTGGAATCAAAGCTCATACCATTATCGACTTGAATGACAACATGCCTTGTCTTGTGCGATATACCGAGGCTGTCTGCAAACTGGACAAACGATGATTTATTCGATAATTCAATTTGATAAGAACATGAATAACAATGACAGGACGACTGCATTAAAACCTTTCGAGGAGGCAGAAATACCATTATTTTCAAACAAGCCTATCAATTAGCCATGGAACTCACGGGTATTTATTTATAACTATCCATCGCAAAACGGAGAGCACGTACACCTCATCGAAGTATCTCGACAAGTTCCTCAAAACTGACCAGGCGCTGTTCGCCGGATTGCATGTTTTTCAGATTGATCTTTCCGACATTCAACTCATTTTCGCCCACGATAGCCACATAAGGTATCTTCTTTCCATCGGCATATCCCATTTGTTTTTTCATTTTTGCCGGTTCGGGAAACAATTCCGCACGTATACCCGCAGCACGTACTTTTGAAACTATGGGCAAAAGGGCGGCTTCTTCTTTCTCGCCGAAGTTGACAAACAGCAATTGCGTAGTCTGCAACGAGTCTTCGGGATATAGTTCCAGCTGGTTCAACACATCGAATATGCGGTCGGCACCGAAAGAAATTCCTACGCCGGATATGCCTTCCAGCCCGAAAACACCGGTTAAATTGTCGTATCTTCCGCCACCTGTAATGCTTCCGATCTGTACATCCAAAGCTTTTACCTCAAATATTGCCCCGGTGTAATAATTAAGTCCCCGCGCCAACGTCAGGTCGAGTTCCAAGCGGGAACGCATAGGCTGATCATGCAGTTTACTCAAAATAACGCTCAGTTCTTCGATTCCCGCCATTCCGGTTTCCGAATTCTGAAGCGTTTGCCGCAGGATAGATATCTTTTCCGCATTTGTCCCATCCAGAAGAATGATAGGTTGCAACCTTTCAATAGCGGTTTCGGAAAGCCCTTTCTCCCGCAATTCTTCATTAACCTTATCCACCCCGATCTTGTCTAATTTGTCGATGGCGACAGTTATATCGACGATCCGGTCGGTTTCGCCGATTATTTCCGCTATGCCGGCCAGTATTTTTCGGTTATTCATCTTAATCACCACCCGGATATTCAGCCTGCCGAACACTTCATCCATTAGCTGAATCAGTTCAACTTCATTGAGCAGGGAATCAGAGCCTATGACATCTGCGTCGCACTGGTAGAACTCCCTGTAGCGCCCTTTCTGCGGACGGTCGGCACGCCACACGGGTTGTATCTGATAGCGTTTGAAAGGGAAGCTGATCTCATTGCGGTGTTGTACCACGTAACGGGCAAACGGAACCGTAAGGTCGTAGCGCAATCCTTTTTCACACAGGCGGGAAGCCAGACGGGCAGCGTTCTTTTCCATCAACACCTCATCGGATATTCCGGAAAAGTAATCTCCCGAATTTAATATCTTGAACAACAGCCTGTCCCCTTCCTCTCCGTATTTCCCCATAAGGGTGGAGAGATTCTCCATCGCCGGCGTTTCGATCTGCTGAAAGCCGTAAAGATGAAAAACTTCGCGGATCGTGTTGAAAATATAATTACGTTTCGCCATTTCTTCGGGAGAAAAATCTCTGGTACCTTTCGGGATAGATGGTTTCTGCATACAACTACTTTCTTTATCGTTTATAGCCGACAAACTTACATAAAAAGCTTCGATTTTTATGGCGGTTGAATAAAAAACCAAGACCAAAACGCCCTTTTTTGCCTGTCTGTCCAAAAAAAACCACCGTAAACACTTGATTTACGGTGGTTTTCTTAATCTCGCTGATTCTGTCTGTGGAGCTGGAGAGATTCGAACTCTCGTCCAAACGAGGAATTAATTTGCTTTCTACATGTTTATCTTCGCTTTGGTTGTCGGGAAAGAGCAAGACCGAAGCTACCAACTCTAACCTTATCCTCTAAAGTTTCATCGAAAACACGAGGATTTCTTTCGACTATCTCCGATATTGCCGCACCACCTGATCGGAAAGCTTCGGAGCCACAGCATCCGGGTGATGTTACGTTCC
>JAITVG010000135.1 GCA_031285925.1 Tannerellaceae bacterium | reverse complement strand
GAAAGGCGCTTCCGATCGTTCAACAACCAATTGATGAATAGCCGTCTACAAAACACATCATCCTGTATAATAACTGTCAGCATCTGTCTATAAATCAAAAAACGTATTTCCGCACGGCTTACTTTTGCCGCTAAAAAAAGAAAAAGATGGAAAAAACGATTGCAAGAAGTGTATTTATTGCCGCGATAATCTTTATTATGCCCCACCTGTTACTCGCTCAGGGCGATCGGCAATTGAGCCAAAAAATACGTGGAGTTGTCACAGATGAGGCTTCAGGGCAAAGCCTGCCATTTGTCAGCGTAGTGCTGGATGGCAGTCAAACAGGTGTTACGACCGACGAATACGGTGCATTCAGTCTGGAGAATGTGCCCGTTGGTAGGCACAGCCTTCATGTAAGTTGCATGGGCTTTGAAGCGGTCATCGTGAAAGAAATTCTCGTTGGTTCCGCCAGGGAAGTTTTTTTGGAGATTCAGCTCAAGGAAAATACATATCAACTCGACGAGATCGCAATCAGGCCGCGCATCAACAAAGAAGAGCCTTTGAATAAAATGGCTTTATCGGGAGCGCGGATGCTAAGCGTGGAAGAAGCAAGGCGATATGCCGGAGGAATGGACGATCCGGGGCGTTTGGCCGCTTCCTTTGCCGGAGTATCGCCCGGCGTGGGCGACAACGGGATATCCATACACGGCAACGCTCCCCACTTGCTGCAATGGCGGTTGGAGGATGTGGAAATACCCAACCCGAACCATTTCGCAGACGTATCCGTACTGGGGGGCGGGATACTTTCATCGTTGAGCAGCCATATACTGGCCAATTCCGATTTTTTCACCGGAGCGTTCCCGGCCGAATACGGTAATGCAGTATCCGGCGTGTTCGACATGAAGATGAGAAACGGCAACAATCAAACGCACGAACACACCTTTCAAGCGGGTATACTGGGAATTGATTTTGCTTCCGAAGGGCCTCTCAGCAGGAAGCATCATTCGTCCTATCTGTTCAATTACCGCTATTCTACAACTTCCCTGCTTGACAAACTCGGAAGCCCGGTGGAAGAAGGTTCGACAATTGACTATCAGGATTTGAATTTCAAACTGAATTTTCCAACCCGGAATGCCGGCGTATTCTCGGTATGGGCTACCGCTTTGATCGACAAGTATGACGACCGGGCGGAACAGGACAGGGAAAAATGGGAGAGCATGGACGACCGCCAGCGTTCCGTGTCAGACCAGACGATGGCTGCCGGAGGCATTTCGCACCGCTACTTCTACGGCAACAATGCACAGCTGAAAACGACACTTGCCGCCACCTTTTCCCAAGGAAAGGTAGATATGGATATAACGGACTACTCCCAAAAGACTACTCCATACATGACTGCCGACAACCGCTATACCAACCTGATCTTTAAGACTTCGTTCAATAAGAAATTCAGCCCGCGCTTTACCAATATGACGGGTGTCACTTATACCGGGCTGCTGTATGACATGGATTTTTATCTGGCCCCTCACGAAGGTTATGCGCCGGAAAATATTTCGCGAGGCGATGGAAGTATAGACCTGATTTCGATTCATAATTCATCGCTTCTCTCGCTCGGCGACAAGCTGGATATGAGCGTGGGCATACATGCGCAGGCAATGACCCTGAACAGCGAATGGACAGTGGAACCACGCGCTTCCCTGCGCTGGCGGGCTTCCGGCAGAGGCACGCTTGCAGTGGCCGGTGGCCTGTACAGCCGCATGGAGAAAATGGATGTTTACTTCGTAAAGACGAAAGGCACGGCCGAAACGGAAAACAAAAAGCTTGGCTTTACCAAATCGCAACACCTGATGCTTGCGTATAATTACAGGATCAGCGATGATATGCTTCTGAAAATAGAACCATACATCCAGTTCCTGTACGATGTTCCCGTGACGGCAGACGGTTCGTATTCGGTGCTCAACCGCAGGGAGTTCTGGGTGGAAGAATCTTTGGTGAACGAAGGAAAAGGGCGAAACGCCGGAGTAGACCTCACAATTGAGAAATACCTGACAAAAGGGCTTTATTACATGCTGACAGCCTCCCTTTTCGAATCGAAATACTGTGGTGGCGACGGTCTGTGGCACAGCACAAGGTATGATCGGAAGTATATTGCCAACGCGCTTGCAGGTAAAGAATGGATGCTTGGCCGCAACAAGCAAAATGTGTTGAGTGCAAACATAAAACTGACATTGCAGGGTGGCGAACGGCATTCGCCCGTAGATGAAGAAGCCACAATGAACGATCCGGATAAAGCAGTTCAATATGACGAAACAAAGCCATTCTCCAAACAGTTATCCCCGATGTTCCTGACAAATCTTTCTGTCAGCTACCGGATAAACAGAAAGAACGTTTCACACGAATTTGCGCTGCAAATGCTGAACGTAACGAAGCATAAAGAATTTTACGGACATCATTACAACACGAAAACGAACAGGATAGAGGTATACAGTGGAGCCGCTTCGCTGCCGAATATCAGCTA
Source organism: Tannerellaceae bacterium (assembly GCA_031285925.1). Taxonomy (GTDB): domain Bacteria; phylum Bacteroidota; class Bacteroidia; order Bacteroidales; family Tannerellaceae; genus QVMG01. The sequence goes on along the minus strand of JAITVG010000135.1, from coordinate 1,181 downwards.
TAAGGTACATTTCTGACAAGCGCAGTGAACGCAGACGACACTGCGAACGCAGAAAAACGCAGAATTATTAATCTGCGCCGGTCTGCGCTCGCTGCGTCAAGATTTTGTTAAGATTTAAACTACAGCCTCCTATATATAGTATTTCTTTGTACTACCTATACTACGGCGCCGTTGTATAGGTACTACGCGCTCGTACTATATATAGAAACACTTTTTAACAAATTATAATGTGTTGGGTGTGTGGGTGTTGGGTTGATAGTTGTCTGAACTGTGATTTGTATGATTTGAGTGATTATTATGAGATCAACCGAATCATTTCAGAAACTGTTTTGCAGGTTTGAAAACTTGCGTATATTTGTACCAAACATGTACACACTAAAACAAAAAACCATGTTAGTAATAAGTTCAAGGGAATTTCGGGACAGGCAAAAAAGCTATCTCGATAAAGTGGACGAGGGTATGGAAATCCTTATCCAGAGAAGTAGAAATAAATCCTATAAAATTGTTCCCGTGACGGAGGATGATACGTTGATGAGCAAAGAAGATTTTTTTGCCAAGATTGACCGTGCAATACATGAAAAAGGAGGAACGATAATCAACAACAAGGAAGCGTTGCAAGCCTATTTCGATAACTTATGAACTACAAAATCATTATTAAACCTACTGCAGAAAAAGACTTGAAGATTCTAAAAAAGAATGAGCCGGTAGCTTATCGAAAAGCAACGCAACTTATTCAAGAGTTGGGAGAACATCCTGCCTCCGGAACCGGACACCCAAAGCCTTTGGGAGGAGATAGAAGCGGCCAATGGTCGCGGCGAATAACGGATGAACACCGTCTTGTCTATAAAATTGAAGAAGAAACCATCACTGTCTTAGTACTGTCCACCTACGGACACTATGACGATAAATAAAAACGCGCATACATTTTCCGGACATAATTTTTTCAAACTATTCTCTACAAGCTGCGCTCGCTGATTTGTTACGTATGAACAATACAGGCTAAATGCTTTCGAAAAATCATCTAATTGCCTTTGGAAAGCCGTCTAAATGTTTTTAAAAATCATCTAAGTAACGTTTTAAAAATAACTTGGTCAAATTAAGTCGGCTTAATCAAGTAATTCCATTTGGACAGTTGATCGTCAAAAATGATTTGATTGTTCAAATTGGCTTTAAATTCCTCA
>JAITVG010000138.1 GCA_031285925.1 Tannerellaceae bacterium | reverse complement strand
GTCTGAACTGTGATTATTATGATGTCTGAACTATGATTTATTTGATTTGAATGATTCTGTTGATTTCATAATAATCATTTCAATCACACGAATCACAGTTCAGACAATCACAGTTCAGACGAAAGAGAAGCCCCTGTGCATTTGGTTGCACAGGGGCTTTTATCATTCTTCACAAATGAAATATGAAAATAAATTAAGAATTAAACCGTTTCTAAGACCATATTCGCTATAAACCATTATCTTAGCGCGCTGTAATGCAAACCTAAAAGCAATTTAAGAACAATGAAAGGCATAGTCTTGGCCGGCGGGTCCGGTACCCGCTTGTACCCGATTACCAAAGGTGTTTCCAAACAGTTACTGCCGATTTATGATAAACCGATGATTTATTATCCGATCTCGGTGTTGATGCTGGCGGGAATACGGGATATTCTTATCATTTCAACCCCCGTGGATCTGCCCGGATTCAAGCGTTTGCTGGGCGACGGAGCGGATTATGGCGTAAGGTTTACTTATGCCGAACAGCCTTCGCCCGACGGACTGGCGCAAGCCTTTTTGATCGGGGAAGAGTTTATCGGCACCGATTCCGTCTGTTTGGTGTTGGGCGATAATATTTTTTACGGACAGCGTTTTACGGGAATGCTTCGCGAAGCCCGCAGGGAAGCGGAAGAAGAATGGAATGCCACCGTATTCGGTTACTACGTGAATGATCCGGAAAGATACGGAGTAGCGGAGTTTGACGAGGCGGGAAATGTACTTTCAATCGAGGAAAAACCGAAAGAACCGAAATCGAACTATGCCGTGGTCGGACTTTATTTTTACCCCCCCAATGTTGTGGAAGCGGCCAGACGGATCAAACCTTCGGACAGGGGAGAACTGGAAATCACAACAGTCAATCAGGAATATTTGAAAGCCGGCGTGTTGAAAGTGCAATTGCTGGGGCGCGGATTCTCGTGGCTGGATACAGGCACGCACGATTCGCTCTCGGAAGCGGCCACATTCGTGGAAGTGGTGGAGAAAAGACAGGGACTGAAAATTGCCTGCCTGGAAGAGATCGCCTATAATCAGGGCTGGATAAATGCGGCGGCGATGAAGGGAATTGCCCACACGATGGCGAAAAATGAATACGGACAGTATCTTCTGCGCCTGTTGAAGACAGATAGGAAATAACCGGTTGCCAAATGATGATGAATAAGGATAGCAAAATATACGTAGCCGGGCACACGGGGCTTGTCGGTTCTGCAATAGTGAACAACTTGAAACAAAAAAGTTATCGTTCCTTTCTGCTTCGTACCCATAAGGAATTAGACCTGACCGATCAGGCAGCCGTACATTCTTTTTTTGAAAGGGAAACCCCGGAATATGTTTTTCTGGCGGCGGCACACGTCGGCGGGATCATGGCGAACAGTAAATACCGGGCGGATTTTATTTACAGAAACCTGATGATCCAGAACAATGTGATCCATGCGGCATATCTGTCCGGAGTGAAAAAACTGCTGTTTCTGGGCAGCACGTGTATTTATCCCAAAGATGCTCCGCAGCCCATGACGGAAGATTGCCTGCTGACCTCTCCGTTGGAATATACAAACGAGCCGTATGCAATCGCAAAAATAGCAGGTATAAAGATGTGCGAAAGCTACAATTTGCAATACGGTACGAATTTCATTCCCGTAATGCCCACTAATCTTTACGGCCCGAACGATAATTTCAATTTGGAAACATCCCATCTGCTTCCGGCTATTATCCGCAAGATGCACCTGGCAAAGTGCCTGGGTGATAAAAATTGGGATATGTTGCGCCGCGATTTGAATAAGCGTCCGGTGGAAGGGATCGATGGGAATGCTTCGGAAGAGGATATTACCCGGATACTATATAAGTATGGTATCACGGAAAATCGCTTGGAGCTATGGGGAACGGGCGAACCTCTGCGCGAACTGCTTTGGAGCGAAGACATGGCCGACGCATGTGTCTATATAATGGAGAAGGTTGATTTTAAAGACCTTATTCACGAAGAAAAAGAAATCCGCAATACACATATAAATATAGGTACGGGGAAAGATTCCTCAATACGGGGAATTGCGCAACAGGCAAAGCCGATTATCGGATACCGGGGAGTAATTGATTTTGATGCTTCCAAACCCAATGGTACCTACCGTAAACTAACAGACATCCGACGTTTGCGTAACCTTGGCTGGCAGCATAAAGTTGAGCTTGCCGACGGGTTGGATTCATTATATAAATGGTATTTAAACGACTTGAATATCTCCGATCCCGCAAATTCGTAAGACGGCTTTGGAATGATTATTGTAAAAGACAATACAGACAATGAATAAAACAGCATTGATTACCGGGATTACCGGACAGGATGGAGCCTATTTGGCAGAATATCTGATCAAAAAAGGCTATATTGTTCACGGAATTAAACGGCGTTCGTCCATGTTTAATACCGAACGGATCGATCATCTGTATCAGGATCCTCATGTGGAGAACAGAAATCTTATTTTGCATTACGGTGATTTGACGGACAGTTTGAATCTGACGCGGATAATCGGCGAGGTCAGCCCGGATGAAATATATAATCTGGGAGCGATGAGCCATGTGAAGGTTAGTTTTGATACTCCGGAATATACGGCGAATACGGACGGATTGGGGGCACTGCGCTTACTGGAAGCCGTGAGATTACTGAATCTGACGGATAAAACACGCATATACCAAGCCTCTACATCCGAATTGTACGGACTGGTACAGGAAATTCCGCAAACGGAAACAACACCTTTTTATCCGCGAAGTCCTTATGGTGTAGCCAAATTATACGCTTACTGGATTACGGTCAATTACCGGGAAGCTTACGGGATGCACGCATCCAACGGCATATTGTTCAATCATGAATCGCCGTTGAGAGGAGAAACTTTTGTTACCCGGAAAATAACGAGAGCAGCGGTTAGAATTGCTTTGGGCATGCAAAAGAAAACGTTTTTGGGAAATCTTTCTTCCCAACGCGACTGGGGACATGCCAAAGATTATATAAAGGCAATGTATCTGATCCTTCAGCAAAACGAACCTTCGGACTACGTAATTGCAACGGGAATTACAACTACGATCCGCGATTTCATACGGATGGCTTTTGAAAAGGCCGGTATTAATATAGTATTCCATGGCGAAGGAGTATCTGAAACCGGGATTTTGGATGCTATCGACGAAAGCCGGTTCAACGATTTTGTCGGAGAAGAATACTTGGAAAATCTGAAAAAGAGGATCGGCGAGGAGATAGTCGGTGTAGATCCGCAGTATTTCCGGCCGACGGAAGTTGATTTGCTTATTGGAGATGCAACCAAGGCACGCACCCGGTTGGGATGGAAACCCGAGTACAATCTGGAGGCTTTGGTGGATGATATGATGCAAAATGATGTTAGAATAATGAAAAGAGAGTCGTATTTACGAGATGGTGGCTATAAAATATTAAACTATTTTGAGTAAAGCCGAAACAAAAATGCTTTATGATTTGTTATTATCTCGAAAAGCACTAATTTTGCTTCGTGTTTTGTATGAAATATAAATTTAAAAATAAGGGAATAATTGTTTAATTAAAAAAGTTGATCGAAATGAAAACTAAAATTTTACTTTTAGCATTGTTGTCCGGATTTGTTTTTTCTGTGGCTGCGCAGGAGTATAAACCACAGGTAGGTTTCAGTAATGAAGCCGGTTATAAAACAAATTTTAAAAAGAATAAAGCCGGTGATAACTGGTTTATTTCTATTGCCGGTGGAGGAAGTGTTTTATTGGGCGACCACAATCCGAATGCAAATTTCGGTGATCGCATAAATATTGCACCTTCTTTTTCTGTTGGGAAATGGTATAGCCCGACTATCGGTTTCCGTGTTCAGGTGAATGGTGGCCCGATTAAAAGTTTTGGAACGAATGAAGATCCTAACTTTAAACTGACCGCTTCTCATTTTGGAGCACATGCCGATGTACTTTGGGACATTACAAACCTTTGGGCTCCCTATAACGAAAAGAAAGTATTTCGTTTGATCCCGTGGGTCGGTATGGGTTATGCACAGCGTCTTGAAAGCGATGGCGTTGCCAGAACAGAATCTCCTTCATTAAACGGAGGTATTTTGACTGCATTCCGCTTGAGCAAACGTGTAGACCTGAATATTGAAGGACAGGTTGGTCTGTTGAACGAATTTTACAACCGCGTACAGTACAAGCATCTGACGGATGCTGTCATGCAGGCAACGATCGGTTTGACATTCAAACTGGGTAAGACGGATTTCGAAGTTATCGAACCTACGGATTACGGATTGCTGAACGACTTGAACAGCCAAATCAATTCTTTGCGTGCGGCAAACGACGAATTGAGCAAACGTCCGGCTTCTTGCCCCGAATGTCCGCAACCTGTTACACAAGTTGTTAATGATAACAAAATTGATAATGTGGTTTACTTCCGCCTGAACAGTTCCGTTATTGACAAGAACCAGGAAATCAATATCTTCAATACTTCCGAGTTTATGAAGCAGAACAGTACTCCTATCAAGGTTATCGGTTATGCTGATAAGAAAACAGGTTCTTCTCCTTATAACATGCAGTTGTCTGAAAAACGTGCAAGAGCGGTTGCTAAACAGTTAGTTGAGAAATATGGTATTTCTTCCAATCAAATCTCTATCGAATGGAGAGGTTCCGACGAACAGCCATACAGCGAAAACAACTGGAACCGTGTAGTTATTATGAGAGCTAACGACTAATCGGATTTTGTCCGATAAAATAAAAAAGGCTGTGCTTAGGCACGGCCTTTTTTCGTTTTTTCCAACTATTATACTTATTTTTGTTCGATTATATAAAATTCCTGCATGGAATCAAACAAAAAGCGCGGCTATCTTATACAGTGGTTTGTCGGAACAGGGGATTTGCTGGTAGTGAATGCTCTCTTTTTTGTGGTGTATTATCTTTTGGGAGATAATTACGCACAAGCTATTTATCCGAAATTAAGGGAAGTGATACTGCTGTTGAACTTCTGTTATTTCTTTTCTGTTTATTTTGTACCCGTTCAATTGCACAAGTCGGTAGTCTTTCTGGAAAAAATCGTGCAGCGTGCATTATTGATGGTTACTTTTCTTGTTATTTTTTTTGCTACTTGCCTGATGTTTCTCAATATCGGAGACCAGTTAGCCACATTTCTGCTGTGTTATTATTTTTCGTTAGTCGTCGTTTTTTCACTGTGGCGGATTATTGTGCGCATTACTCTGAAAATATACAGGAAGAAAGGATACAACTTTAAGCGGGTTATTATTGTCGGAGCTGGCAAGAATGGAATGGAACTTTTCCGGATAATGAGAGAGGAATTGGCTTATGGATTTAATGTGATGGGTTTTTTCGATGATAATCCGGCGCTAAAAGATGTTCTTCCTAATTATCTCGGTATGACATACGAAGTGGAACGGTTTGTTTTG
>JAITVG010000049.1 GCA_031285925.1 Tannerellaceae bacterium | reverse complement strand
CGGATGAGATTCAGGGATTAAATTCCGGGGGTATAGAGTATGGGGGTAAGACTCTGCACTCCGTGAAAAATAGAGTTGCTCCATGCCGAACAGGATCCTCTGTAAACCGCCCTGCACCTCAATGTTAATCTTATCGTCGTAGGTTGGACATTACGAGCAGTAAGGAGGGCTGAAAGGAAAGCGATGTACGGATTGGGGTCATTCGCCGCCATGATCGTCCCGTTAAGCTCCCATTGATAGGTTACTCCCGACTGCGGGCTGTCCACCGAGAAGACAACAGTCACCTGGTTGCTGTTCGGCTGCGGGAATAGTTCGTGCGAGATGACCGGGGTGTTGGGCACGATAGCAGGTGTGCCTGTAAGCGCCACATAAGCATCGACCAAACCGTAGCCCGTTTGACTATTCCACGTTCCGTTGGGGCGGCCGGAAGTGGAACTGTAACTTCCTCCGACCTTTTGAGTTGTACTCTCTATTTTGTTTACAACCTGCTGGCGTGTGAGGTTGGGATAGGCAGACAAGATCAATGCCGCGATACCGGCAACATGAGGGGCGGCCATAGATGTACCGCTCATATAATCTGTGTTTCCCTGTGGTATGGTCGACCAAATGGAACCGCCGGGAGCAACTACATCTAATGCCGTTCCATAACTTGAAGTATTCAGGCGACTTCCGTTTGATCCAATAGCACCAACAACAAGAATGTTGGGATGAAAGTTACCAGGATAATCAATGTATCCGGGATTAGAGTGTCCGTAGTTCCCTGACGCAAACACTACAACAGAACCTTTACTTGTGCCATTAATTTTCCGACCTTGTGTCATGGCATTAGTAATGGCCTGTTCTAAAATAGTACTATGTAACTGATTATAAGCTTGGCCCCCTTGATCTCCCCATGAGCAATTTATAACGTCCGCTTCATTTTGCCATGCCCAATTTATCCCGCTCGCCATCTCTGCTGAGAATGTGTTGCTTGACAACAGATAATGACTGACACGCATTATTTCAGATTCATAAGCGACTCCCATCACTTGTGAACTATTTTTCTCTGCACCGATAATGCCGGCGACATGGGTTCCATGGTTTTCTGTGCCAATGAATGCAGGAGGATAGAATCCTTGAACATACGGCGCACTCGGTGTTCGCATGAGATTTGCATTATAACTTAGCGAATGGATATTGTCATCGAGATCATCGTGACCGGATTCGATAGGAGAATCCACCACGGCAACTTTAACCCCTGCACCTCTCGTGATGTTCCATGCAAGGATTGCATTAATATCTATGCCCGGATGCGAAGTGTTATTCATCCCCCATTGACGCCAAAAATCAGGGTCGTTTGCACTCGGCTTGAAATCGAACATAAATGCGGGATCTACATCCTCAAACTTGCCCGTTTCATAGAAATAGTTGCTTGCCTCTATCGAACTGCTGAACTTGGAACCCAATATCGACAATGTATACCAACGTGGAGTATATGGAATCTCTTTAAAAACCTGCACCCCAAGTTCGGCGGCCATCTTCTCCAGCAGTGTAATGTCCTCCGATTGTTTCAATTTAAGATAGAAAATATCCGACGTTCCTATCGGTTCGACACCTTCGCCCCTTTCAAAAAACGGCAATACATATTTTGTTTCTTCGTTCCGGGAAAGAGAATTTGTTGTGACTTCGGCTTTTGAAGACTTCACGAGCTTACCGTTAGTGACGACATTTACATATTTTTCGCTTCGAGTAAGGTGTATCTTCTCGCCATTGTACCAATAATAATCCGCCGAACCCACTTTTGAGGCACGTGTTTCAATGGTAGTATTTTCACTTGTTGTGAGGCGTTCTTCCGCAAAATCCTGACATGAGGTTGCGATAAACGCGAGTAATAAAAGGATCCAATAATTTTTCATGATTCAGTTGTTTTAGTTATTAGATTAAACTGAATTTTACTGTTATGGGGCAACTTTTCGACAATGATCGCAACTTGCCATTTAGCAATGACGGCAGCCAAAGTTTGTGTACCGCTGGCTGTCATCACATAATTTTGATTGGATACATATTGGAATTTGACATCTTTTTTGAGAAAACCGCCAGAAAGACATCCATACGCCAATATCAGTGTTTTTTTCGTGAAATCAATTGGCAGATAATCTCCCTCAGCATACTTTTGCAACTCACTGTCACTGTTAATTACGAGGATTTTAGCATTGTAACTTTTTTCGTCATAATCGAGATTAACCCAGCGAGCAAGATTTTCCTCGCCCGGAGTTCCTTCCAAAGAGTATTCGATAAAAGGAATGTCCTCTATGTCCTCTTGACAGTTTGAAAACATCGCCACCAGCGCGAGGCTTGCGAAAAGGTACATTAATTGTTTCATGATTCTGTTGCTTTATTTATTATATTTAGATTTAACTGAATTTTACTGTTATGAGGCAACTTGTCGACAACTATTGCGAATTTCCAATCAAACATGGCAGCGGCTGCAGTCGCCATACCGCTGGCTGTCATCACATAATCTCGACCGGATACATGTTGGAATTTAATATCTAAACCAAAAGCAGTACCGGAATGACATCCATACGCCAACACCAGTGTCTTTTTAGTGAAATCGATCGGCGGATAATCGCCCTCGACATATATCTTCAACTCATTGTTGCTATTGATTGTAACAACTTTGTAGCTTCCGTCAAAATAATTGACATTAACCCAACTGGCCGGAGTTCCTTCCAAAGAGTATTCGGAAAAAGGAACATCCTCTATATCATTTTGACAGTTTGAAAACATCGCCGCCAAAAACATAACAATTAATAACTTTTTCATGTCTTTTCTCCTCTATAAGTTTCATGAACAGTGATAGTGATAGAGTTCTGAGGGAGTTTGGGATAGATCCCCCAATAGTAAAGTCGGCTAATCATTGCATCCACAACATCAAATTCATAATCTGTAACCAAGTTTAATATTATCTCACCGGATTTAATCTCTATTCCTTGGCTTACGAGTTTAAAACCTCCTGAACTTACCCAATACTGCCCCATAACAAGTGTGTATTTACCGAAATCTATCTCCGGTAATTCTACGGGAGAATACATGATCGCTTTCAACTCATCGACACTATTAATCATTAAGCATCTATTCTCCCTGTCTTCTACAAAGAAACATTCAGAGGAGAAGCTGCCGGAAATTGGCGGCAGATACTTTTCAAAAAAGGCAATCATTTCTTTGTCAACCTCGCCGACTTCTCCGGCTTTGTCAGTAGAAATAACCGGTTCTACACCGTTCGAGAGTTCATTCTCACCCTTCGAATTCTCATTGCACGCCACCGCCACCAGCGTGAGGCTTGCAAAAAGGTACATTAGTGTTCTCATAATGGTGTAATTTTTAATTTTACTTAAAGTGTTCTTTTTGCCATAAATATATATGAAGATTCTCTAATTATACTCACTTGAATTGCTTTTAACTAAAAAATGATGCCGATTTAACAAAGAGTATTCGGTAAAAGGAACGTTCTCTATATCATTTTAGCAGTTCGAGAACCTCCGGCGTCGGATCCTGCAGGAATTGGCAACTTTCTCCGTCCTGCCCGAAACAGAAGGCGGAAACCAGTGAGCCGCAGAGAATGGATAAGAAGATTTTCTTCATGATGATGATGTTATTTATTGTAAAGATTTAGCCCTGTATTATTCCCAAAGAGAGAAAGGAGTTTGCCTGTCGAGGCAAACACCTTTTTGTTAGTATAGAAAACTATCGGGCAAAAGTCATTTTAAGTCAAAATAGCTAATATTTTTGGATAGTATACGGGGCGCTCCAAGCCGACCATACCCTGTTTACATAAACCCTGCATTCGACAACCATAGTGCTACCTGAACCAAATGTTACAGTGGTATCAAATACATTTGATGTATTCGCAGCCGGTATTCCGTTTACTACCCATTGATACATACCTGTCGGATGAGAGTTATATACAATAAATCTCACTGAACTACCCTCATTCGCCCGTCCGCTCACGTCGGCGGTGATAAAAGGTGTAACATCAGGCACATTGACAGTCTTCGGAAAGGATTCGATGACAACGCCGCCGGGCGTACGGAAGCGTGCTTTCAGAATGTATGTGCCCGGATTATTGAAAGTAACGTTCAGGTTGCTGCTCGTTGCTCCGGAAGCCACGTAAGTAGAAGGAGTTATCGCCCAGTTATTAAAAGTCACTCCGGACGGGATATTTGAAGCGCTGTATGATACACTGGTGTATGGATAAGGTCTATCCGGCCCAGTCAAGGATACATTATTGAGATATGCCATACCGATAGCACCAAGAGCATTGACCAAACCATAACCATATTCGTTGTTACTGTATGGGTATCTATCAGCCGATTTTGTGATGGCATTTACAACTTGCTGGTTAGTGAGATTGGGATTTACCGAAAGTACCAATGCCGCGATAGCGGAAACTTGAGGGGCGGCAGCTGAGGTGCCACCGAAACGCCAGGTATAATTACCCGATTCATATCCATAATTCCCCATCCTGTCTAATGTATATACATCCCCCATATTTTTCCCTGCATTTCCGGAAGGAGCCACAACATCCAACTCATAGCCTCTGCAACTGTAATTCCATACAGTACCGTTTTTATTTACCGCACCGACAGCTATTACATTTGATAAGGATGCGGGATAAGACACCCCTCCTCCACTATTCCCCGAAGCAAAAACGACAACGCATCCTCTCCGAGCGCCATTTCTTAATCTGCCTTGATTGATGGCATTATCGATTTGTCGAGTAATCGCATCGACAGGAGCAGAATAACTCCAAGAATTACTAATCACATCGGCATTACCTTTGTTGGGATTCCAAGCATATTCTATTGCTGCCGCAATATCGGATGCGCTTTCTCCACCATAAAAAATATTGGCCGGAATAATTTGAACACCGGGCGCTACTCCGGCTGTATACATCGTATTATGTGAAGCTGCGATAATTCCGGCGCAAGCCTGCCCATGTCCAACATCAAGACCATTATGCGGATTAATTATAGCCGGATATGGCCTTCCATTACCACCGTTATTGTTATTCCCATTCGGATTGCGTGGTGTATACCCATTCAAAACCCGTCCCGGCAAGTCATCATGCGCTTCCACACCATCGTCAATAACGGCAACACGGATACCCGCTCCGGTTGATATTGTCCAAGCCGCCTCTGCATTGATGTCAATTCCTGCCGTTCCTCCGCTCTGCCCCGTGTTCTTCAAGTAGTATTGATACGGGAAGTATTGGTCGTTGGTGTTTTTTTCAATATTGGCTATGAAATCGGGATGACACCAATCGACCATTTCGCTTTCATAGATTGCGTTTGCCTTCGAAAGAAGTTTACTCCAGTCTTTCAGCCGCACGATAACACCGATATCCGTTTTACTCACATTCTCCGCATCAATTTCATTCTTTGTCAAAATATCTTCCACAGATACGCCGCCTTTAGGTTGCATGAGAATATCTCCGGTCATGTAAAAGGGAGCGTCATCGTAGCCGGAATACTTGTGTACAAAGATTTTGTTTTTTATCGACTTTTCGGCTGAAATTTTTTGCTTGAAAGTTTCGTCGCGAACGTCAATCAAGGCCATATTTCTGCCAATGAACGGGTTTGCTTAAAAGCCTTCAATTGTTCCTCGCTATCCGCACTGACGATCATCTTCGTAGAATCAATGTCGAGATAAATCTTTCGGCCCCCCGACCAATAATAGTCTTTACTCTCTGAATCTTCCATCGCACGGGTTACGATTTGGTTTTCCAATTCCGGATTTTCAATTGGTAAGTCCGCGCAGGCCACGAACAATACCGCGAATAAAAGCCCGGATAAGTTTAATAGCTTCTTCATAATACTTTAATTGTTTAGTATTTCATATTTGGTTATCACATACTTAGGTAACGAAGGCTGCACATGATCCGTTTTGACTAATCCGATACCGATGATGAACAGATCAAGATCCCGTTCCAGATACTCCCTAACGGAAAAAGAGATGCGATCACCAATCGCGATAGACAATTTATGCTGTACTTGAATGGCGTTACTGTAAGTGCCGGATAGCTCTGTACAGTAATAGGGGTCAAGATTGTTATAATAGTCGATCGGTTCTCCAAGCGGATATTCTTTGTCGACTTCCATGACAAGGCAGCCATAGCCGGAGTCTGCCCATCTCCCGATAACAGTGCCTGTTACCTGTTTTACCTCCATTCCGGGGATTACTTCTCCCAATCCGGGTTCAAGGTTCTCATCCCCTGAATTGTCATTACACGCCACCGCCACCAGCGTGAGGCTTGCAAAAAGGTACATTAGTGTTCTCATAATGGTGTAATTTTTAATTTTACTGAAAGTGCTTTTTTTGCCATAAATATATATGATAATTCCCTAATTATACTCACTTGAATTGCTTTTAACTAAAAAATGATGCCGATTTAACAAAGAGTATTCGGTAAAAGGAACGTTCTCTATATCATTTTAGTACGTGCCCGATTCTGCGTTTTGCACTGCATTTCCTCAAATAACTCAAATGCAAAGTTACATAATTTTACTTTCGCGCAGGGAAAAATTCGGGTAGTTTGGGGAAAGAAGCAGACAGGAATACGGGATAACATTTTTTAAGAAATAAAGCATCCTGATTACCTTCTCGTTACTCCTGTTTTTTGACCCTAAAATAGAGCCAATATTTGCGTCTGCGAGGGAAAAAAATTCAAATAAACGACCGTAGAAGATTCTAAATGACCATAACGCTATGATATACAGTAGTTTAAGAGCTAAATTCAGGTTCGGAATTTCCCACATTTTAGAAAGAAAAATGTTAAACGAACGTTAAAATGGTGATCTGATAGCTGTTTTAAAAAATGCGGTAGTTTTTAGATTTTCTTGCGGTAGTATTTTGCCGTACTATGGGTAGTATTTTCATTTTCTTGCCGTAGTATTCGTCCGTACTATATATAGAAACACTTTTTAACACAGATGCGACAGAAGCAGAGAATACCGCTTTTTCGGAGAATTTCCGGCCGTTTTTTTCGATTTTATGTAAAAATATGTTCATTATATTCACATATTATTACACTTTTTCTGCTGAAAATCCCATTTTTTGTTCCGGGAAAAAGGCCGAAAAGCGTCTTTTTTGTCCAAAAAAGAGATGGAAAAGGACTATTTTTTCAAAAAACGACAATGGAAACGGCGAGCGGAGCGCCAAGCGTTTTATGGATTTTTAATATTCATAGTGTTAAAAAATGTCATAACAATGATTTGTTCAAGTATTTTTTAACTTGAATTATTCATACTCTTTCCAGCGAGCGTAGCGAGTGGCCGTCAGGCCTGTCTTTTGCCGTCTAGCTTTAGCTGACGGTTAATTATTTCCGGCTTCAAGGCCGGTTCCTCTGTGGGTTTCAACCCTCTTATGTGTATATCGAAGAAGTTATCACCAGTGAATTAGATACTTACACCGTTTTATCCGTTTTTGCTGTTTCGGAGCATAGTTTGACAACTGAACTTTGTCCTACCTTTGCTCCCGGTGGCATCAACCGCTCGGAAACGATGGCCAAACAAAAGGTTTTACCTCACATTATCAGGTGATTGGCTTCATGCGCTATCCCGCTGGAAATTTTAACGGGTAGTGAGAAGTTAAATTTTTAATAATAACCGCGCCAGTTTTTTACAGGCGCTCCTGTCTGTTTTCCCGTTTCCGGTCACCGGAATACAGCCGGTTCGCAATACGTACCTCGGGCGCCGGTGAGCCGGCAGGCTTTTGAACGAAAAGGAAGGATAGCGTTTTTCATCCTCAACTAACAGCACGACAGCCTCTCCGAGTTGCGGGTCGGGAACCGAAGTAATGGCAAAATTAATAGAAATAACAGCACGGAGTTCATTTTCAAGCTCTTCCGCATGGATTTTTATGCCGCCGCTGTTGATCACGTTGTCTATCCTTCCGAGGATGCGAAAGGTTCCGTCTGCCCTGATTTCAGCCAGATCGTTCGTTTCCAGTATTTCATCGCACACCAGCGGAGCGTCTATCACCAGCGTTCCCCGTTCCGACAGGGAGAGCCTGACCGAAGGAAAGGGAGTATAGTAATCGGACGCTTCCGTTCCGCTTATCCGCCGCAGGGCGATATGGGAAAGGGTTTCCGTCATGCCGTAGCTCATGTAAACCTCTCCGGGAAACCGGCGCAGTTTCTTTTCAAGTTCCGCATCAATGGCGCTTCCGCCGATCAGGAGTTTCTTGATACTCTTCAACCGTCTTCTTTCTTCGGCCGACTGCAAGCTGTTGTATACCTGCATCGGGGTCATGGCGGCAAATTCCACTCTCGGCGATTTTTCTTTTAGCGGATGCCCGGACGGCTCCCGAATAAGCACCTCCATAAGGTTCATCACAGCCCTGACCAGCATCATCTTTCCGGCTATATACTGCACAGGCAAGCAGAGAAGCACCGTTTTGTATACTCTAAGGTTAAAGAAGTCGCAGGTCAAACGCGCACTCTGCATCATAAACTCCTTACGG
>JAITVG010000024.1 GCA_031285925.1 Tannerellaceae bacterium | reverse complement strand
CCCGATGGCTTTATATATATACATACATATACACATTAAAGCCCACGGGAAAAACGTCTTCCTTGTACTACTTGTTGCATGTAATTCTTTCAAAGAACTCTATCCTTCTCTAAAGAAAGATCGCATCCGTTATCCAAATGCGGGTGCAAAGATAATTGATTTATTTCCACATAAACAAATTTATTTGAGAGGTTTTTTCAATAAAAAAATAAAACATGGGGATAGCGCCCTCAATATGTGATCATTATGGTCATAATTATTTTTCAAAATGTTACTAATACCCTCCCAAACGCACGACAGATTTAACCCCCTTTACATTTTGAATTTTTTTGGACAAGGCGGTAAGGGCGCCGGTACTGTTAATCATGACCGTGAAGTTTCCCTGAAAAATACCATCGTTCGAATCGATATTCAGAGAGCGGAGATTTACTCCGGCCTCTTTGCTGATAACGGATGTGATATTCGTAACGATACCGATATCGTCACGCCCTGTAACGCGAAGAGTGGCCGGATAAGCATTCGTTGCCTCTCCCGTCCATTTGGCATCGATCATCCGGTAACCGAAACGCCGTTCCATTTCCGCACGGTTTCTACAATCTTTTCTATGAACGCGTATACCATGCGTCGAAACGAAGCCGAATATCTCGTCGCCGAATATCGGATTACAACATTTGGCCAGGGAATAATCAATCCCTGTCAGGTTACGGTCGATGATCAGCACATCCTTGCCGCCGGCTTTTTCTTCCGGCAAGGCAGATGGTGTCGCGATAAATTCACCGGCGCTGCGCACGTCCGCCGGATCGTGTGTTTCCGTTCCTTTCCGGACAAGTTCCAGATATTCATCGATCACCACATTCGGATCGAGCCGTTCTCCGGCAATTTCGACATAGAAGTCGGTGACTGTCTTAAAGCCTCTCTTCTTTATATAACGCATAAGGACGGCTTCGTCCACTTCTATTTTCTTGTTTTTGAAACGCCGCTGCAAAGTTTCTTTGGCAAACTCCGCGCTTTTGGCTGATTCTTCCCGTAAAGCCTGCTTGATCCTTACTCTGGCTTTTGAGGTGACTACGATGTTTAGCCAGTCTACTTTGGGAAGCTGATTCGGAGAGGTTACTACGGAAACCGTATCCCCGCTTTGCAAAACATGCTTGATCTGTACATTCCTTCCGTTCACTTTCGCAGACACGCATTTGCTGCCCAGCCCGGTGTGTATGGCAAATGCAAAGTCGAGCACGGTAGCTCCCTGCGGCAACTTGATCAGCTCCCCGGAAGGGGTAAACACATAAATCTCGTCCTTATACAGATTCATCCGGAAATCCTTCATCAGATCCATCGGAGTGCTGTCTTTCTCTTCCAGCGACGTCCTTACGCTGGCAAGAAATTCATCCAGCCCTTTATCTTCCTTTAGTCCCTTATATTTCCAGTGGGCAGCCAGTCCCTTTTCCGCAACTTCGTCCATCCGCCGGGTGCGTATCTGAACTTCCACCCAACGCTTCTGCGGCCCCATGACCGTAATATGAAGGCTTTCGTAGCCATTCGTCTTGGGGATGGATATCCAGTCTTTCATCCGGTTGGGATTCGGCTGATACATGTCGGTGATAATGGAATAGACATACCAGCATTCGGCCTTTTCCCTTTCGGGAAGCGAATCCAGTACGATCCGGATCGCAAACAGATCATATATCCCTTCAAATTCTATTTTCTGCTTCTTCAGCTTGTTATTGATGGAATGAATGGACTTGGTTCGCCCCTTGATGTCGAAATGAAGGCCGGATTCCTGCAGGCGCTGTTTAAGCGGCGTAATAAACTCTTCGATATAAGCATCTCTGGAACGTTTGGTTTCATTCAGTTTCTTCTTGATATAGTCGAACTGCGCGGGGTCGATATATTTAAGGGAAAGATCTTCCAGTTCGCTTTTTATGGCATACAATCCGAGGCGGTGTGCCAGCGGCGCATAAAGGTAAGAGGCCTCGGAGGCCAAGCGCAGGCGGTCGTCCTCACGTGTCAGTCTTCTCCCCATGCGCATCAGGCACAGGCGGTCGGCAATCATCAGCAGGATTACCCGCACATCCTCCGCGAACGAGAACAGAAGATGATGAAAATTCTCCGAATGGACAGCCGTATTCCGTGCATACAGGGCGGATGTTCTTAGCAGAAGCTGTATCAAACCGGTTATCTCACTGTCGAAAATCTTCTCCACTTCTTGAAGAGAGATCAGGTTTTTCATCACCGGCCGGTAGAGAAGAAGCGCAACGGCCGGAGCACGTTTCAATCCGATCTCGGTAGCCGCGATCAGGGCAGTGTCGATGTTTCGCAGCAAGCCGTTAATCCCGTTGCGATCTCTGCCGTAGCAATCCGGGGAGATAGCTCGCTGCATCAGCGCCTTCATCTTACCGACGTCTTCTTTCTCAAGGAAGGGATGAAGACTGTTCAGCAGTAATCTATACTTTGTGAAGAACTCCTTTTTCTCTTCCGCCGTGAAAAACTCCGCGTCCTCCGTGCCTCTGTGTTGAATATTCATTATATCTCTTACAGCTTCCTGTATTCCACGTTTGAGAAGTAGCCCGTTTCCAGCACATCCACGTCGTGCGAACAGATGAAAAGCCCGATGTAGCAGGTTTCCGGCAGCTCAAGTTCGATCTCTCCCGTGATGTCCTGCGGGAATTTCCCCGTCGCAGTCTTCATAATGATCCTGCTGCCCCGTCGCTCAAGCTGTATGTAATCCGCGCCTTTCGGGGCGACCACTTCCTTCGTTATTTCTCCTGCTTTCTCGCGATATTGCAGCGAGGTAAGCCCGTCGCCATGCACGGCTACATCCGCGTATTTGGCATTCGCTTCCAGCGATTCACGGATGATGACACCCACTTTCCGGTGGGCATTTACTCCTTTCCCCTCGAATGCAATCTTGGCGGAAAGGGAGAAATCACCGGTTTCCTTCTTCCATACCATGTGAAATTCGTCCGTCTTTTCCCACATGTTTAAGCCGGCTCCGGTAAGTGTATACACTTTGGTGGAGGGGTTATAGGCGCCACTACCCTTTAGTTTGCAGTTCCCTACGTCGTTTGAACCTTCAAACAGCCCGATGCTGTCAGTCGCTCCCGTCATGCACAAT
>JAITVG010000162.1 GCA_031285925.1 Tannerellaceae bacterium | reverse complement strand
AAGAACTTATCACGACGACGACAGGCGGAACGAATGTTTCCGCAAATACAGAAAGGCGGAAGATTCATACGAAGACCATTCCCTTTTCCTGACCGGACATTCCCGCTATTCCGGCCTGTTCAAATTGCGTATTACCGACTACAAGGGATGGGCGCGCGGATTACAAAAGAGCGGTTATGCCACGGATAAGGCTTACGCGAATAAACTGATCAAGCTGATCGAAGATTACGAACTCTACCGTTTCGACAGCGGAAAAGGAATAAAGAAAAGCAACCGGAAGAAACAACAGCAGCCGACAGCGCCGTCAGTAAGAAGAACGGTATACAAAACCCACGGATTGATCTACGTCGTTGCCCTTTCGGACGACAGTTTCGACCGGATATCCCGTGACCTTGATTTCAAACCCCGGAACCTGATCAAATACAATGAAGTACCCGAAGATTTCCCTCTCCAACCGGGAGATATTGTCTATTTGCAAAAGAAAAAGAAAAAAGCCGACAAACCCTATTACGACCATGTAGTAAAGATCGGCGAATCCATGCACGACATCGCCCAGCAATACGGTATCCGAATAAAGAACCTTTACAAAATGAACAAAAAAGACCCGGAATACATACCGACCGAAGGCGACGTTCTCAAACTCCGTTAGCGGGTAAATATACACAATATGTGCATATTTATGGTTGAGATATATTTTCTCGTCTGTTTTTATTTTTATTCGACGCACTTATAAGTCACTATTTATATGTACGTTTGTATATAATTAGCACATAGCGACAATAGCAAAAGACGGATTACGACCAACCTCCTATGGTTAAGGGTATTGACTGCAAGTGCAAGTGATTGAGAAAGAAATAGAAAGAAAAAAGGAATGTCTACTTACAACGAAAGAAAAAAAGAGTTAAATATTAATATTGACAAACACTTGAACGATGGTTTTGCCGCCGTTACCCATTATTGGCAAAATCACACAAATGGGGTTTCTCAATATTACAAGCCTTTTGCATACGAATATTTACAGGAGAATATTCCAAATATCGTTCGAGATGTAGAACAATTGTATATTCCGTTTAGGTACGATGTTCCGTTTCCACCACCTGTTAATCCTCGTTTCAAATTCATTGACTTGTTTGCCGGAATAGGTGGTTTTCGGCTTGCTTTCCAAA
Source organism: Tannerellaceae bacterium (assembly GCA_031285925.1). Classification (GTDB taxonomy): domain Bacteria; phylum Bacteroidota; class Bacteroidia; order Bacteroidales; family Tannerellaceae; genus QVMG01. The sequence goes on along the minus strand of JAITVG010000162.1, from coordinate 3,889 downwards.
ATCTCGGCGGTCATTGCGTTTTTTCCAGTGAATGGAACAATTATGCCAAGAAAACATATGAGGCGAATTTTGGCGAGGTTCCTTTCGGCGATATAACAAAGATCAACGCAAACAGCATACCCGGCCATGATATTCTAATTGCCGGATTCCCGTGTCAGCCGTTTTCTATCGCCGGGGTTAGTAAAAAAAATGCCCTTGGTCGGGCGCATGGATTTAAGGACGAAACTCAAGGTACTCTGTTCTTTGAAATCGTAAGGATTCTTGATACAAAACGTCCTAAGATGTTCCTGCTTGAGAACGTAAAGAACCTAAAGTCGCATGATAAAGGCAATACGTTCAAGGTCATCAAAGGGGCTTTAGAAGAACTCGGTTATTCTTTCTATTTTCAGATTCTTGACGGCAAGCATTTTGTACCACAGCATCGGGAGCGCATTGTGATAGTTGGGTTCAACAATGATTATTTTCATGGCAGAGAGGAATTTCAGTATCCCGAATTGCCGGAAGCCAATAATGCTATCCGTGATATTCTGACCGATAATCCCGATTCGAAATATACCCTCAGTAACAAGTTATGGAACTATTTACAGGAGTATGCTATTAAACATCGACGTAATGGTAACGGATTCGGTTTTGGACTAACTGATCTTAACGGTATTTCAAGAACTCTTTCTGCGCGTTATTATAAAGATGGTTCCGAGATTCTCATTCCGCAGGACGGGATTAATCCCCGTCGACTTACTCCGAGGGAATGCGCACGTTTGCAGGGTTATCCAGATAATTTTATTATTGATGCCGTATCTGAGAATCAAGCATACAGACAATTCGGCAATTCGGTTGTCGTGCCGCTTATGCAGGCGGTTGGCGCAAACATTGTTGATGGATTAATACGCGAGCAGAATGGAAAATATGCTGAATAAAGTCGTGCAGTCGGTGCAGGAGTCACCAATTGCGTTCTCCAAATACATTACCGCTAACGATGTTGGTGCAACCGGAGGCCATCAGGCGGGGTTTCACATTCACAAAGAGGCATGGCCGCTTTTCTTTGACACGCCTGGTGAAAAAGGGACAAATAAGGATAAATACGTTATCATCCGTTGGCAGGCTGATTTCGAGACGGAAAGCCGCTTTATCTATTACGGTGTCGGTACCCGAAACGAATATCGCCTAACTCGATTTGGCAAGAACTTTCCGTTTCTGCACGATGACAACATCGGCGATTTGTTGGTGCTGGCGAAAAAAGCAGATGACTATTTCGAGAGCTGGGTGTTGCAGAGTGATGAAGACATCGATGAATTTCTTGTACAGTTGAACATCTCCCCGGCGGAGATTAACGGCATCATACCGAAACAGGATCAGACGACGGAAGATATTCTATTGCAATGCTTTCACGCTTTCATCAAAGGATTGCGGGTCGATTTCCCGTCCACCGCAGATTTGTCGGCAAGGGCACGATATTGTTATAACAACGCTTATCATCTAACTGTCGACAGACTCAAAGCCAATCCCGATAAAGAGTTGTTAGGCTGGATTAATGCGGAGTTTCAACTATTTAAAGCCATTGAGAATAACCGTTATTCGACTCGTATACAAACTCCGTTTTCCTCAGTCGAGGAGCTTGTAGAAATGGCAAACAGCATACTCAACCGCAGGAAAAGCCGGGCAGGAAAGTCGTTGGAACACCATCTCGAAGAAATATTCAACACGTTCGGCCTCCAACACAGCTCGCAGGCTGTTACAGAGATGAACAAGCGACCGGATTTCCTGTTTCCGGGGACGGAGTCATACGCCGACCCGCAATTTGATGAGAACAAACTGGTCGTTCTCGCTTCCAAAACCACTTGTAAAGATCGGTGGCGGCAGATTTTGAACGAGGCCGACCGTGTGAAGACCAAGCATCTATTCACTTTACAACAGGGTATTTCGTCGAACCAGTTGGCCGAAATGTACAAATCAGATGTGTGCTTGGTTGTCCCGAAGCCTTACATTACGAGTTTTCCCGAAGAATACCGTCCCCATATCTTGACACTGAACGATTTTGTTGGGCAGGTAATGACAAAACAGAGTATATAACAATTCTGTTCAAATCCTTGATTCGTTAGCAAATAAGATAATACTCAAAGTTTCATATCCGCCAGCCTGTTGCGCCGCTCGCGGTAGTGTGTGAGGTATGTTTTTTTTGTCTTATCCGACAGGAACGACCGGGCGATAAGGCTTTCGAGAGCGGAAGCGGGAGAATCAGCAGTAAAGCGTGCGAGTTCACGGGCGACTGTCTGCTCCGACAGTCCGATTCGATGTCCAAATGCCGCGAACGAGGCTCCGTTTGCTTTCGTACCGAATTTCAACAACTCCGGCGACGGTTCACGGAACAAACCCTTTGCAAGTGCAAAATCACTGTCATCAACATGGATGTGAGTGTTGAGCAGGTCGTAGGCAGGCGAAAGGCGGAAGTCGCCGTCGCGGGTTTCCAATAATGAAAAATTCTTCAGGTGCGCATCGCCGTTCGAGAAGATGAAATTGAACAGCACCAGCCGGTAGAACTTCTCCATCTCGATGCGCCACGCAGGGACATATAGCTTAATGAGGTCGGCGATTTCTTCGTAACTCGACTGATATTTGAGGTCGGTACGCGCTCCATTTGAGGTAACTCCCGTCAGCGATGCAAAATCCTCCTTGCGCAGATGGTGGCCGTCGCTTAACACATCGAAACGGCGCGTAATATAGGCCGCCTCACCCGACAGGAAAAAGCATAAGCCATTGGCGGCGGTTTTGATACCGAAAATCTGCTCGGCAATCTGCATCGTCAGGTTCTCGTTGGCAGGAATCTCAGCCGGTAGACGTAAATCCGCGGGCTTGGGCTTGAGGATGTAACGTCCTTGCTCACCTTTGCCGGTCAGGCGCAATTCGTCGCCATCGACAACCATCGAATACTTGTTTTGCACACCCGAGATCGAAATACGCTTGCGGTTTTCCATAAATTTTGCAGCATCCGCCTCGTCCGTTTCCATCGGATGATAGGGAATAATGTGCGAAAAGCGCTTGTCATCGAAAAGTTTCTTCAGCGCAACCGGATTGTATGTAGAATAGCCCTCGGCAAGCGTCGATGAGCAACGGTCGATAGTAGTCATTCGGTGATGGGTTTGATGGTGATTGCGCCGATGGTGTCGGTTCCTGCCGTGGCGAGAAGCAGGCCAAAATTGTCGTTCTCGTCTATCTTCAAAAGGCGCGACTGAAAGGCACGGTTCGCACCCTCCGAGAGCATGTTGTAGAAATAGGGGAACAGCCGCTCCGCGTGATATTCCTGCCGGGTTTTCGGTAAAGTCAGGCTCACGGCCGGCATTTTCGGATCGATGAAATAAACGTCGTCATAACGAAAAACATACTTGTCCGGTGAGAGCTCCGTAAGTGCTCCGGCCAAAACTCCATTGTATAAAACCTCCGCTTTTCTCATTATCCTACACCGATTTTAATTTCCAAACCGAGCGCGTCCAATATGCGCTCCAACCCTCTTTTATTGATTTTCCGATTGTCTTCATAAAAAGCCCTGTATATTGTGATTTCAAGACAAAGATAACGTTAAGCCTCCTCGCGAACAAATAAAAATCACAATATACTGCGATTATCTCGATGAAAGCTCAAGTATCCCCCCCCGGAATCCATCAGAATCCTTTCCCGAAAATCATCTAAACGCCTTTGGCAAGCCGTCTAAATGGTTTTAAAAATCATCTAAATGGTTTTGCCAAGGCATCTAACCTGTATTATTCATACTAACCGAAAGCAAGCTTTCGCGAGCTCTCCTCCTTGGATAAGGAGGAGTACCCGAACGAAGTGAGGGGGAGGTGGTTGGAGAGTGAGTTATCCAACCACCTCCCGGCTCGTACCTCGCCGTACT